>CAYGQJ010000024.1:38195-53151 GCA_964351845.1 uncultured Flavobacteriaceae bacterium
CGAAAGCATAAAAAAAATGAACACTACAGAATCAAAAGGCTTCAAGCCATATATCCTTAAAGCAATCATAGTTGCTATGAGCCTGCTTTACCTATTGGGTCCTGTACATGTAGAAGTAAATAAACTACTCCACACCATAGTTCATAACCTAGAAATGCCAAATAACCTGATCTCTCACCAAAATGGTATTAATAACAGTTCAAAAATAACCATACATAAAAGTGAAGACCATAAAAATAACACGGATTATCACGATCATAAAGTCATCTCTTTTTTAGATAAAATACTTGAAGGATCTGATCAAAGTAGTGACTCTTCTGATGCCTATGTCATTACTCATAAAATTGATAAACACATACATAACAATGAATATCACCCAAAAAATGAAATACTAAAAGGAATGTCTTCAGAGGTTAGACATTGTTTTTCAGATACAGAAAAAAGAATATGTAAAGGACATTTACGAGATGTTAGGAAACCTCCCCAAGCATATATACGTATACACATTTAGAAGCTTACAGTATCCATTTAATTATTTGAAGATACTCATTTAAAATAATTTAATAAAAACACTACTCAAGCCATACATATCACAATACATACGTGTGATATAGGAATTGTATTGAGTATTAATTAGAAAAAACCATGTTTAAAAACATATTATTTGTATTACTTTTTTTGGTTATAAGTACTACACATGCACACGAAACTAAAGATGCTATCACAGATAGCATCCCTACCGTACGACACGAAATAAGCGGAATCATTACCGATAATGTCACCCAGTTACCTCTAGAAGGTATCGGAGTTTATAATCAAACGTCAGGAGCCAACACGTATACCGATATTGCTGGATACTATAAATTAAGTGATATTTCTGAGGGAGATATTATCAATTTTTATGGTCTCGGTTATGAAAGAAAAAATATCACCATTACAAGTGCTCAACTAGACGAAACCTTAGATATCACTATCACAAGCACAGCCGTTTCTTTAGATCAAATCGTCTTGGTATCAAAAGTAAACTCGTTGACAAGCTTTGTAGATATTGACGTTAAAAATAATCCTGTAAAATCTGCGCAGGAAATCCTTAGTAAAGTACCCGGACTTATTATTGGGCAACATGCAGGAGGCGGAAAAGCAGAACAGCTTTTTTTAAGAGGTTTTGACGTAGACCACGGTACCGATGTCGCGATTGATGTAGATGGGCTCCCCGTAAACTTACCCTCTCATGCACATGGGCAAGGGTATGCAGATTTACATTTTGTCATCCCAGAAACGATAGACAATATCGATTTTGGAAAAGGACCCTATTATGCAGACAAAGGAAATTTTAATACCGCAGGATATGTGAGTCTTAAAACAAAAAAAGCCATCGATAAAAATTTGGTTTCACTAGAAATAGGCCAATTTAATACCGTACGAGCTTTAGCACTTGTTAAAGTAATAGAAAATGATAATAGTAGTGCCTACATAGGATCAGAATTAGTCCTTACAGACGGCGTTTTTGATTCCCCTCAAGATTTTAATAGGATCAACATTATGGGGCGTTATAATTTCAATAACTATGAAGATGAAGAGTTAACCGTAACGCTTTCTCATTTTCAAAGTAAATGGAATGCCTCTGGACAAATCCCTGTCAGAGCTGTAGAACAAGGACTCATCAGTCGGTTTGGAGCCATCGATGACACCGAAGGAGGAATTACTAGCCGATCTAATATATTGGTCAATCATAGAAAACAATTAAGCGAACATGACGAGTTAAAAACAAAAGCGTTTGTCTCAAAATATGGCTTTGAACTCTATTCAAACTTTACCTTTTTCTTAGAAGACCCTGTCAATGGAGATCAAATACGTCAAAAAGAAGACCGTACGATTATCGGTGCAGAAACAGCCTATCAGCACACCTTTGACTTAAAAGATGAAAGCAGCAGATTACGCTTTAACGCAGGCATAGGATTTAGATATGATGATAACAATGATGTCGAGTTATCTCGCTCTCGTAATAGAAGAGAGACCCTAGAAAGGCTCGCTTTTGGGGATATCGATGAGGTTAATGGATACACCTTTGCGCACGCAACTTATAAAAAAGGAAATTGGACGTTCAATCCAGGCGTAAGAATCGATTATTTCGAATTTGACTATGTAGACTTCCTAAGTCCTACATTTGATTCAAGAAGTGAAGATGAAGTGATTATCAGTCCAAAATTCAATACCATCTTCGCTCCTAACCCGAATCTACAATTATTTGCTAAAGCTGGTTTTGGATACCATTCTAATGACAGCCGAGTAGTCACTGCAGGTACAGGAGAAGACACACTTCCTGCTGCGTTTGGAGCAGATTTAGGAACTATTGTAAAACCATTTAAAGGCCTTGTGCTTAATGCCGCTTTATGGAGCCTTTCCCTTCAACAAGAATTTGTATATGTAGGAGATGCTGGTGTGGTAGAACCTAGCGGTAAATCACAACGTTTTGGAATTGATTTTGGAGCCAGATATCAAATTACAAAGTGGCTATATGCAAACGCAGATATTAATTATACCTATGCCAGAAGTACAGAAGAACCAGAAGGACAAGATTTTATTCCGTTGGCACCAGATCTTACCTCTTCTGGAAGTTTAGCCGTTCAAAATTTAGGGAATTTCTCAGGCGGACTTTCCTATAGATTCATAAAAGATAGACCTGCAAATGAAGATAATTCTATCGTAGCCGAAGGCTATTTTGTCACCGATTTTAATGCCAATTACGCTTTCGCGAAAAACTGGAATGTAGGGATAATCATAGAAAACCTATTTGACACCGAGTGGAACGAGACGCAATTTGCCACAGAGACCCGATTATTCAATGAAGCAAATCCTGTTGAAGAGATCACATTCACTCCTGGAACTCCATTTTCCGCTAGAGTTAAATTATCTGTGACTTTTTAAGGCAATATCGGTTCTTCGTAGAAGAAATAAGACAAGACAGTATCATCAAATCGCTATCAGTAATCCTGAGCACTAATGACAGAAAATAAGAAACAAGAAATTATTAAAAAAAGCTTTTTAATACGAAGTGTAGAAGAACGATTATTATCCCTTTTCCAAGAAGGAAAAATAAACGGGACCGTTCACACCTGTATTGGGCAAGAATTAATAGGAGTATGTGCATCAGCGTTTTTGCAAGAAGATGATTATGTCTTGTCTAACCATAGAGGCCACGGACATTTCTTAGCTAGAAATGAAGATCTCGTTGGTTTTTTTGCCGAATTAATGGGACGTCAAGAAGGCATTTGTGGCGGTATGGGTGGAAGCCAGCATTTCTATAAATACAATCATTTGTCCAATGGAATTCAAGGCGGTATGACGCCGATTGGAGCAGGGATTGCGCTAGCTAATAAGATTCAAAAAAAGGGGAACATCGTCATGTGTTACATCGGCGATGGCACCCTAGGTGAAGGGATTATTTATGAAGCCTTTAATCTTGCTTCAGTATGGGAATTACCCATTGTCTATGTCTTGGAGAATAATAAAATAGCACAATCAACATCTATAGAGCAAACCCTATCCGGATCTATAAAACAAAGAGCCGAAGGTTTTGGATTGACCTTTTTAGAATCCAATGTCTGGGATATAGACGATATGCTGGCCACTTTTGAAAAGGGGACTACGCTTGCGCGAAAGGATCAAAAGGCCGTTTTTATTGAGATAGATACGTATAGATTAAACTCCCACTCTAAAGGTGACGACAACCGAAATCCCGAAGAAATACGGAAATTTGAAGTAAAAGATATTTTAAACAAAGAGCTAGAAGCAAATAGCGCAGCGCTTTCTACAATGCTTTTAGACATAAAACATACGATTGATGCCGCGGTAGAAAAAGCAGCGCAATCCTCTTTTACAGATACCATCCCTGTACGACCAAAACCAAACCATAAAACAAACTATTCACCTCTGGAGGAAACTCCTAGCGACAAACGCATCAACGAATTAATACACGAGGCGTTAAGAAGCCAATTTGAAAGTGACTCCAACACGATCATGTTGGGAGAAGACATTGAGTATACCACCCCTTGGACAGAAACCCCTTATGGAGGAGCATTTAAAGTGTCTAAAGATTTGAGCGCTCATTTTGAACTTGTGAAGAACACGCCCATTTCAGAAGCGGCCATTACAGGCGTAGGCACAGGGCTATCTATAGGAGGGATGCTCCCCATTATAGAGATTATGTTTGGCGATTTTATGACACTTACATTTGACCAATTATACAATCATGCCTGTAAGTTCAATAAAATGTACAATGGTCAGGTTTCTATTCCTTTAATCATAAGAACCCCCATGGGAGGAAAAAGAGGCTACGGACCAACGCACAGCCAATCTTTAGAAAAACACTTTTTAGGAATTACAGACCTATCCATGGTGGCACTTAACTATAGAGTTCCTCCAAAAAAAATATACAGCGCTGTTTTTACAGAGAAGAACCCGACACTCGTCATAGAGAATAAAATACTGTACACAAAAAGAATCCAAACAGAGGTACTTCTAGGATATCAAGCGCTCATCAGTGATGAAAAATATCCAACAGTAAAGATCACCCCTCAAGATAAGAAACCAGACCTAACCGTTTTATGTTACGGAGAGATTTTAGAAGATGTAGAAAAGGCCATAGAACTTGCTTTTGAAGAAGAAGAAATACTTTGCGAGATTATATGCCCTTCACAAATCAATCCTATCAACATAGCTCCCATTATTGCATCTATAGAGCATACACAACGTTTATTAACGGTAGAAGAAGGCACAAACATCGCTTCGTATAGTTCTGAAATCTCAGCACGTATTATGGAGCATAATATACATCTCAAATCTTTTGGAAGAATCGCAAATAATGAGATCATACCCAGTTCCTATTTTTCTGAATTGGCTACGATTCCTAACTCAAATTCGATTTTTGAAAAAATAAAAAATACCTATTATGCAACATAATATAGCACCTATTATTGTAAAAAAAGAAGGTATTAGTGATGACTTTTATAAAGTCATAGAACTATATACCAGTAATGGATCTTGGGTAGAAGAAGGCGATTTAATCCTTTGTTTCGAAACGTCAAAAACAGCTATAGATATAGAAGCACCTGCAAAAGGATATGTCTTTTTTGACGCAAAAGAAAATGAAGAAATTAGTATTGGACAAACCATCGCTGTTATTGCTGAAGAAAAAACATTTTCTTCAAGAGACTGGTTTCGATTTGTGAATACACCAAAAGAAGAAAAAAAGAATCCGAAAAATACTACTATAAAAATTTCAAAACCCGCACAACGATTAATAGATCAACACTCTATTGATCTTTCTGTCTTCAAAGAAGCATCTATAATCACACGGGAAGATGTAGAAAAGTATTTAAATAACACCCGCCCTCTAAACAAAATGGATGACATTATAGTCGATAAAGGAAGTGTGTTAATATTTGGCGGTGGCGGTCATGCTAATGTGTGTATTGACATCCTAAAACAAACCAAAACACATAAAATGATAGGTGTTGTAGATGATAATATCCCTTTAAACACCCTCATTTTGGATATCCCTATTATTGGAAATTTAACGGCAGTAGATCAACTTGTTACCAAAGGGCTTCAAAATGTTATTCTGGGCATAGGTGCCGTATTAAGTAAAGAAGGTCGAAAAAAGATATTCCTTTCCCTAAAAGAAAAAGGACTCTATGTCCCTAATATCATACACCCGTCTGCTTCTGTAGAGCCCTCTGTTGAATTAGGCGAAGGAAATCAGATTATGCAGGGTGCTATTATAGGGAGTAATGTAAAAATAGGTAACAACTGTATTATTAATTCTGGAAGTATCATTTCTCATGATACTGTCATAGGAGATAATGTACATATTGCGCCAGGCGCTATTATTGCTGGGGGCGTTCATATTAAAGAAGATACCATTATAGGAATGGGAGCAACCATTTTCCTAGGACTCACAATTGGCAAAAACGTAGTGATCCAAAATGGGACTCATATATTTACAGATATAGAAAATAATAGTCACATCAAGAGTCATACGACTCTAGAGTAACATCGGTAGTATTTATAAGCGACATGTACCCATTGCATTTCAAAAATAGAGTAGTGCTCTATTTTAAACATGCTTGAATAGCGGATATATTCTCTAAATGTACAGTGCATTTAATTTTTTGCTCCCTTCAGGAATGGAGAAATAAAAAATACCGCATACTATATCTTTAAAACATCTAGTATAAAATATTACAAATCTTTTTCCATCTCTAAAACAGCGTTGTATTTATAATTGCTTTGATCACTTAGAATGATTTCAATCGTAGCTTTCACTTGAGAAACATCTTTCTGTTTTAAATAGATAAGAAGTTGATACCAGTACCCTTTTGAATTATCATAACTGTCTGAATGTATAAGAATATCATACGTTTCGATTGCTTTGTCGTAATGACCTTCTTTAAAATAAGAAGCGCCTAAATACAATAACCCTGCTGCATATAATGCCGTATCTGTATCTTTTGTATACATTTCAAAAAACTGAATGGCTTCTGTATATTTTTCCTCTTTGTACAAAAGCTCTCCTTTAGAAAACTCATCCTGAGAGCCATTTTGTTCTACATAAGACGTAAGCTCATCCCAGTTCGAATATTCAGCATACACAGATTCAAAAGAGTTTTCTTTAGGAAATAGTAAAACAGCTATAAAAACTAAGACTACTGCTGCTATAGGGCCAAAGTAAAAAAACTTTCTTTTCTTTCTCTTTTCTGAATAAATAGAAGCTGCTTTTTCAATACTTCTATTATAATTCTGATAGGATTCTTTTTCTAACGTTTTCTTTATAGTGGCAAGTTCTTGATCTCTTGAAGGATCTTCAATATGTGATAAATCATGATTAAATACAACTTCACTAATTGATTTTTGCAAAAGAACATCCTCTTTTAAATCAGCATTAGTCTTCATTTCTTGCTCAAAAAGTAACCGCTCAGCTATTGGCATCGTATTATTCAAATACGAATCAATCTTTTTTTGGATAGTATATTCTTCACTTGAACTCATTCCTTCAATGTATGATAATGTTCATCTCCTTTTATCAACTGTATTAGTTTTTTTCTACACTTAAAAACACGATGTCTAGCAACATCAACCGATTTGTAGGAAAACATACCTAACAAGTCTTCATAATTCATTGTATTAAAATATAACGTCAGTACGTCCCTACAATTTTCAGAAAGCTTGGCAAAATTTTTAGTGTACAATTCTTCACGTTGTTGTTCTAAAATAAATAAATTGGTTTTCGTTGTCTTATCTTCTAGTGGATAAATACCATCTTTCGTGACCCACTCTTTTTTGTCTTTTAATCGACGGCGCCAATTATTCTTACAAATGGTAAACAAATAAGCTTCAAAAGAGTGTATTTGGATTGATTTTTCCTTGTAAACATAGATAAGATACATCAATGCATCTTGAAAAATATCTTGAGCATCTCCATAACTTCCCTTATTGCTTAGTACAAAAGAGGCGATTTTGGGATAAAACTTCGTATATATTTCTAAAATTATATCAGAATCATTGTTTATCAATGCTTCTAGATATTTTTCATTATGTTTCATATTCAAATCACAAGTATTTCAAAAATAGGACTTTATTTAAAGTATCATTCTACGAATTTGTAAACTTGAAAAGTATTATAGATTCTTTAACAGATCAAGGTATTTTTTTTATGAGAAAATGGGTCATATATTTTTTTATTAACTACTGATAATAAACTTTTATAAATTAATAAATACTTATTATGAAAAAAAGAGGCTTCGCTTTTATCGGAATATTATTCGTTTACTTTTCCTGTACTACAACTGAAAATGAGTTTTTAAATTTAGATAATACGACGACTACCATTATACAAAACGAGCAAAATAGATCTAGTGCAGCCTCAGAGATAGTATCTTCTTTTGCAGATAGTCCTGAATCTGAGACTGTCCCTCTAAACGAAATTATTATTAAATACCAACCCGGAATTTCTGAAGATGACAAAGAAGTATTGAGAAATGAATATGAAGTTATTAATTATAAAACCTGTGACTGTACCGATGAAAATCAAAGATATGAATTGTGGTTTATGAAGCCTGAATCAGAAGTCCAAATAGAAACCACTGTAAAAGTAATTAAACGAGAAAATCCAGATGAAGTAGCTCTTGTTTCACCTAACAAAGTGTATAATACACCAATGCACGCACTTACGAACCAATCAGAAGGCCCTCCTGAAGTCATAGAAGACCCATCTGAAATTGTATATATAGAAAGTACGTTTAATGACGATTATCTGAGTAGAATCGTACCTTTTAATAATGGTATTACGGTGGCTGTATTGGATACAGGAATCGATACCAATCAAGTAGGGTTTATAGGCAATTTTTTATATAATTCAGCTTCAAATGGGGATTGCAATGAAGCATCTGGTCGAGATTTTGTAAATAATGATAACAACACCTATGATGACAACCCCTTTCTACATGGCACTGCCGTTGCTTATGCTATCCACAACCAATTAATTAATTCAGGTATTGAGTATCAAATATTACCTATAAAAGTAGTAGATTATGATGGAAAATCAACTTTTTTCAACACACTTTGTGGACTCGAATACGCAATAAAAAAAGAATCTCATTTGATAAATATGAGTCTTGGTTGGAATGGTACAGATCCAGATTTGTACGCTATGTTTTCAGATTTAATTGATACTACCGAAGCCATTATAGTGACATCTGCAGGAAACAAAAATCTTAATAATGACGTATATGCACATTATCCCTCTAACTTCCCACAAGATCATGTCTTGTCTATAGCTGCTGCTAAATACAATTTGAATGATGCTACATTATTTACAAATTTTGGAGCGACTACGGTAGATTTTTTTGCTATTGGAAATAAGATTTCTTTTCCTCTAGCAACCCCAAATACATCATCATTTTTTTCTGGAACCTCTTTTGCCGCTGCTAAAGTTACTGGGAGAGTTGCAGAAATTTTATCAAACGATACTGAAAATATAAGAACAAAATTAAGACAGGAATTTGGAATTAATGTAGATTACTTTTCAAAACCAGTATTTTATATGGAACTCATAGAATAACACCAGAAAATGCCTAGCTTAGAGAATTAAAATCATGAGTATGAGATTCTTTATCTATATTTCCTTCTGTATGAGTTTTGCATTTTGTACGGCACAACATACTCTTGATGAGAAATTAGATGCTATCCTAAAGATAGAAAATCAAGATGAAAAATTTCAACGTTTAGATCATCTTAAAAAATCCTATTCACAGGAAAATACGGCGTTATATGCAAAAATTTGCCACGAACTTGGCGTCCAATATTATAGTAAGAAAGAATATCGCAAGGCGCTCAAAAATGCACGGAAAGCAATTTCAATAAGAGAATCTATTGAAAGTGTTGAAACATTAGATTTACACAAAAGTCTAAATCTAAGTGCCGTGTGTTATAAATATCTTGATGACGTACAAAATGAAATAAAAGATCTACATCGCCTTGCAAACGCTAGAGAATACACTAATTACAAATTAAAAGGCTTTATAAGATTAGCAGAGATTTATCACGAACTAGGGGATTATTTTAGAGCCATGGAGTATTCTGATAAGGTCATTGATTCTTATCCCATCCATAAAAATGAGGGTAAACTCGTAGGAGCTCACTTCGAAAAAATAATCATGTATGCACAAATAAGTTCTAACGATACTACACTTCTTAGCAATATAGAATACCATAGACAAGAGTTGGAAAAAAGAAAAGAATTTTTTTACCCCGATGATCAAATGATCTTGTATAATTCAATGGCACTTATATACAGAGGTTATGAGAATCACGAGCAAGCGTTGATCTTATTTCAAAAAGCATTAGAGAATACCACAAGTAAAACTTCTGAAGAAAATCTAAATAAGATTTACATAAACATAGGAGAAATGTATTCTCGACTTGAAAAATCAGAAAAAGCAAAGGAATACTATCAAAAAGTAATAGCAACCAAAGATAGTATTCATAGTTCTGCCGCCTATAATAATTTAGGGTTCTATCATACTCCTATCATTACGCAAGAAATTGAATATCATCAAAAAGCAATTCGATTACTTGGAATAAAGGCAGATCTTTCAAAAAAAACTTCTTTTTTAAGTGAGCTAAAAGAGAGCCCTTACAAAGCAGAATTACTATCAAGCCTCACAGATCTATCGCAAGCTTGGATAAAATTATACCACAAGGACAAAGATCAGAATCATTTGCGTAAGGCCCTAGAAACTATTGGGGCTATAGATGATTTGATATCTGTGATGCGACTAGACAGTGCAACTAAAGCATCCAAGCTTTTTTGGATTAAAAAAGGAGTCAATAGTTACTTAGAAGCCGTGAAGATTTGTTTTTTATTGGATCAACCTGCTGAGGCATTTTATTTTATGGAAAAAAATAAATCACTCTATCTTTTAGAGCAATTAGGTAAGATTCAGTTAAAAAATCAATATAAAATCCCAAACCGATTATTAGAAAAAGAAGTTCGTCTTCATTATGAAACTCTTTTAGCAAAAAACAATCTTAAAATTACTCCAGAAAACCTCCTAGTTCAAAATACCTACACAGAAGCAGAACAAAAACACATCAAGTTTATAGATTCTCTAAAGAATAGTTTTCCAGAATATTATACAAGTAATTTAAAACCCGAACTCATCACATTAAAAGAGTTTCAAAACTTCCTAAAAGAGAAAAACACAAATGCCATTGAATATATTCTTGGAGAAAAAGAAGGTTATGGGTTATGGATCAATGAAGATAAAGTGCATTTTTTTGAACTTAAAAACTATCAAAAATTAAATACTAATATTGATTTTTTGAAACGTATGCATACAAACCCTTCTCTATCTAAAGAAGAAGTTCAAAAATATATTAAAATAGGATTTGACGTTTTTGAAACCTTATTCCCGTGGGAGGAAGCAACAGAGGACTTACAAAAGAAAAAACTAGCTATTATACCTGACGGGAAACTATATAATTTTCCATTTGATGCGTTAATAATTAATAAAAACCCAATTCTAAAAAATAATTATTTTATCAATATTGCAGAAGTATCTTATCTCAATTCAGCTGCTGTCTCTCAAAATTTTTACACTCAAAAAGACGTGCTTTCTCACTCGTATGTAGGAATTGCACCTGTATATTTTAAATCAGAAGATTTAGTGGATTTAAAAAACAGCGAATCAATTACAAAAGAGATCGCTTCGTTGTTTCCTTCTCATATCCTAGTAAAAGAAAAAGCGACGAGAGAAGCGTTTTTAAATACCTCAAAAGAAAATACAATACTTCATCTAAATACACATGCTGGTATAGATGACAAAACAAAAACTCCCTGGCTCGCATTACACGATACGTTAATTTCTCTAGAAGACATATACATCATGAACAGATCGCATGATTTAGTATTTCTGGATGCATGTAAAACGGGAGATGGAAAATTACAGAAAGGAGAAGGCATTGAAAGCTTATCAAGAGCCTTTTTTCATGCAGGCTCTAAAAGTGTAATCGCTTCCCAATGGAATGCTAATGAAAAAGCAACAAATACCATCTCAGTATCTTTTTTTGAAGCACTAGAAGAAGGAAAATCAAAATCAGCTGCATTACGTAAAGCTAAACTAGATTATTTAAAACGTCATGAACTTTCTAATACATTCCCATACTTCTGGGCTTCACTGACACTCACTGGGAATTCAGATGCCTTGACAGAGACCTCTTATCTAAGCTACGGAGTTATCACAGGAAGTATTTTAATCATTATAATGGCATTAGTATACTTCAGAAAAAGAAAACGCAATGCTACATTGTAAAAAGTCAAGAATAGTTACGTATGTGACAAATGCCTATTTCCACAAATCCAATCACTGATGTGTGCGCTATTATTTTGCTTTCGCGAAAGCAAAAAACCATATAATCCCATTAGTTTTTAAACATTTATAAATAATACTATATTTTTTGGGTCATAAAAATAAACCCCTGCTACTGTCTTATGATTGATCAATCACAAGGCGGTATCCGAAAAGCCTCACATTGAAATAGAGTAGGAAAATTAAAATGTATACGATGAAAAAATTAAGCAACTTAAAATTATTAATTTTATTTCTTGTTCCTGTGGTAATCAGCTGTGAAGAAGAAAGCACTCTCAACGAATTTAATACAGAGTCCCATGCAACGTTGGATAATAAAACTACCCATCAGGAATCTCAAACTGATTCCGACAGGTTTAACGAATTTATTTCAGCAGGAGAAAATCTTGTTTATGAGCTTTCTTCTGATTACATTGAAGAAGTGAGTCATAACTTTGAAGAGGAGTTTAAGAGTATTGAAAAGATGGATGTTGTTAAGTATAATGATTTTCATCTTTTTAAGATCACTGGACAAAATTTAGAAAATGCTACTAGTGTCCAATATTACCCAATAGAAGAAATTGAGGGATCTGTAGAGAATGTAGCACTTTCAGGACCACGTGTAAGACCTTGTAGATGTAATGGTCGAGTAAAAATTTATTACTATTATATGAGACCTAATGGTACTTTGTACCTTAGTCATACCAAGTGTTTCGCATGTCCCTCAGGACTTTTAAGTGCTCTTGGTTGGCTGTGATTGAATGATTCAAAATAGGTAGTACTAATCGTTAGAAACGCGATAAAAGTATTCTAAAGATGGAACACAATTGAAATAAAACAATATAGAGAAAGATAGTTTTTATAAAGCTATCTTTCTCATTTTTTAAAGTTCCTTAACATAGTGAATCAAAATACTAGCGCAACATAAAAATCTCTCCTCAACTTGAGTCATCATGAGTTTGTTGCTTTCTTAAGATACTTTTAGACACATTACTTCAAAACCACAAGTATCTGATTATCAATTATTTTTATTACCTTAGAGTTCCTATTCATCTTTAAAATTTCACGCTATGTTAAAAAACGTCTTACATCTAGAAGGTGTTCTGCCATTAAATAAGGCAGCACAAAAAACGATTCATGGAGGTTATGGTCATGTCTGTAAAATATATGACCCCTCTATTTGCATCTCAGAAAATAATCCTTGTCGGTATTGCACAGATGAGTAATGCTTTAAAAAGCATTCTATGACTTTGCTATGATACTGTTAGACAAAACACATCAAAACCACAAGTAGTTGATTGTCAATAATTTTATCTATCTTAGGTAGCATATTAACTAATAACACAGTATTATGAAAAAGAAGCATCTAAAATCATTGTCTTTACACAAAAAAACAATTTCAAAACTCAACGCGACACAAGTCCTAGGCGGCGCTAATCTTGCTGAGGAAGGCTCTGGCGTTCAAGGATGTCAAGGAATGGCAACAAGAACTGCTTGCTCAAATGCCTGTTAAGAGACATACGAAATAGTATCTTATTTATTGAAAACTCCTCTGTATGCAGGAGTTTTTTTATGGGGTAACCGATCGTGATCTCTTCTCAGCTAGAGGCGTCACACCATCGCTTTTTATATTTACGGTTTTACCGTAAGTACTTGATGATCAGATAATTTTAGTATATTTAATATAGTATTCACTTTATACCTATACAGATCATGAAAAAGAAGCATCTAACAACCTTGTCTCTACACAAGAAAACGATTTCACAACTTACCGCTACGCGAGTACAAGGCGGTTTTGGTCCTCCTTTTGCTGAAGAAGGCACCAATGACACAGCATGTCAGGGTAACGTTACCATAACCATTTGCCCGATAAGTGGCTGTTAATAGACGTATACCGTACTACACTATTAAAAACTCCTGTGCATGCAGGAGTTTTTTGTGGAGCAACCGGTTGTTATTTCTTTTCTGCTAACGTAATCATAAGTTTGTTTTATGGGTACGGATTTACCGTAACTATTTGATTATTAAATATTTTAGTTAGCTTAGATGTAGTATTAACCTTAAAAATTATGATTATGTTACAAAACATTTCGAATATTGGTTCGCTATTAAGTACACAAGAACAAAAGCTAATTCAAGGAGGTTCTCCTGTACTTTGCTCAGTATGTTTAGACTATTGTCGATCACAAAATTTTCAAAGCAAAGAAGAATTTAGTGCTTGCTTCTATGAGTGTAGACAAGAGCTGTGCTAAATTAAAAAGCGGACTTCGGTTCGCTTTTCTTTTCTCTTGATCCTACTGTGATCGCTTCTCAACGAGGGTAATCGTAAGCTTATTTTTTTGTTGCTTGACGTTGATTTCTTTTCCTTCTTCAAACCCCAATGCCTGTAACCATTTTCCTTCCAATCTAATCTCAGGAACCGTGGTCTGATCCCACGTTCTGGAACGGAATTTCTGATAGATTTTTAGTTTTCTGAATTGGGTCAATTGTCAACTATTTATATGACAAATATATAGATTAAAGTCATACTGTCAAACTTTTGTATGACAAAAATGTCATATAATTGATTGACATTTGCTTTGTGGATAAAGAACAACTTAAAAAGAAACTCGGTCAACATATTATTGAACTACGAAGTCAAAAAGGCTGGAGTCAGTCTGATTTGGCTAGGGCTTCTAGTAAAGATAGGCAAGCCATTGAGAAACTAGAAAATGGTAAAGTCAACCCAACCATATATTCTCTTTTAGAAATTGCAAAAGCTTTGGAAGTTCCTTTGAAGAAGTTAGTTGATTTTTAAATATTTATGTCGAAAATTATCACTCACTAACACTCCGTTAAATTTTAAAATGACTCCATTTTCTTTTTGAGTTCCATTAGATTGTTTTTTATGATTTTAGTACTAGGATGCTGATCTCCATGTTTTTCAAAAAATATTTGATAGGCTTTCTCCAATAAGGTCTTGGCACCCTCATAATCCCCTAAATCTTGAAACACCATTGCCAAATTTGAATAACGAACTGCGGTCGTAGGATGATGCTCTCCAAAAT
>CAYGQJ010000025.1:0-53022 GCA_964351845.1 uncultured Flavobacteriaceae bacterium
CAACTTAGCCTTTCACACTATCTTGATGAACCAATAATATCTGATAGGCATCTATGAGTACTTCCCATCCTTTCTGCTCCATATAAGAAACAACCGTTTTTCCTTTTCCGCCACCAGGCAATCCACAATCGTCTATAAGGACAATAGTATCTTTATGCAACCTAGACTCGATCGCTTGAAATTCTTTAAGGTGATGTTCTTGACTAGCGACTTGAATGGCCGTGTCTGTTCTAGAATAATCATAACTATCTAGGTATAAAAAATCGACTTCATCTTTATAATTCGCTAAAAAATTCAAGGAATCATCTAGTGTAACTGTAACCGTATCTTCAAGATTTTGATTTTTTACCTCTACCCTACATTCTTGTACCGCATCTTCATTGATATCTACAGAAGAAAGTTTGGCATTGTTTTCTTTCGCCCATTTACCAAAAACAAACGTACCAGCCCCATCGCCTCGGGTAGCTGACAGCCCTTTTCTAGAAGTACCCGTCTCGATAATAGTCTTTGCATTACGATCAGATAGTAACTCAAGGGTTTTTGCAAATGTGACTCTACGACGTCTAAAGTTATACTTAAACGGCATAAAAGGGTATAAGGATTTATGCTTTATGAATTGAATGAGGTAGTGTATAAAGATTCCTAAGAACACTGCGGCTCCAAGGCCTATTAAAAAATAGTTGACAGTCATTTAGCAAGTTAGTTAGTTGGCGCGAAAATACTTTAAAATACAGAATACACACAACTTAGTTGCTATTCATTTTACAACCAGTCTCCAAAAGCACTTCCCTCACTGAAAAGGGCACTTCCCTCATTGTTTGTTTTAATCCATCTAAGACCCGTCTACTTTTGGTCTCAACTAAAACGATCAACTCATGAGAAACATAGTACTTCTTGCCACTTTATTAATAACGTCCCTCGCTTTTTCTCAACGAGGTATTATATCGGGGACACTAACAGAAGAAAATGGGCCACTCCCAGGCGCTACTATTTCTATTAAAGGAACAGACATAGGCGTTCAAACCGACTTTGATGGAAACTATGCCATACCCTGTGATGTTGGGGATGTTATTGTAGTAGGTTATGTAGGGTATTCAACCAGGGAGTTTACAGTGACTCGAGAAATGTTTAGTGAAAACATCAATCCTTATACAGGCATGAGAGTAGCCCCTATAAAGAGTATTGCATATACAGAAGCCTTACAAAAAAACAGCATAAATAATGCGACAATTCCTAGCGTAGGTAGTAGCCCATATACGTATACAAAGGAAAAAGAGTATCGTTATTTTTCAAGAATACAAGACATCGATATCAAAAATAATGTAGTGTATCTCACCTATTTTAAACCTGATATTTTCATAGAAGGCTTTGCAAATAGTACTATAAACATACGAAATATCAAATCCCAAAATTTACCTAATGCTCAGAATAATATTTTTAAAACTGTTTTCACAAACGATCATCATGCAAACGTATCCTTATGGTCTGAAAAATTTAAAAGCAGTCTTAAAGCAGCTATCGCTACAGATCGTAATCTTTATAACAGCGACACAAACACGAAAGCATCCATAGGAGGATTTTATAAAAATAAAAATTATAACCGTAGAGAGATTCCAATGACTGTGCGAGTAAATGCCACAACGAGTAAAGATAATCTGTCAAATATTAACGGATTTCAAAACATCCTTATCCAGAATCAATTTACAGTCCCTGAAAACAATGCAAACAGTGTTACCTCCCTTTTAAATACAACTAGAAGTAAAAAAACGCAAAATCACCTTGACGCCTCTTTGATTGCTTCCCACAGTATTAATGATATTGTGAATCTCGACTCAAATTCAAGCATTATTATAGATGACACAAAAGAGCAATTTACTGCGCAAGGGGGCACTTTAGGCTTTGATGCATTATATGATGCTACAAAAAAAATAACAGCATATCAAGCACAGTCTAATCTCTCTATAAATACAGATTTTGACATCTCAGATAAGATAGGTGTAAGCACCACCACAAACAACGCGTATCGATATACAAACCTTGACTATAACTTCTCAGAACGCAATGGATCAAGTCAACTCAACATCCCCCAAAAGCTAACAAAACAAGTCTTTGAGTTAAAGAATATTGTAAGTGCGGATTATGATAATTTTCTATTTCTCACAGTATCTAATTTAAGTTTTACCAGTTCTATTCAGGAAAGTGACTGGTGGATTCCACAAGTGAATCTATCATTTCTTCCTACTGCTGCATTTTATGATATACAGTCCGCCTTTTTAAACTATGCCAAAGTCTTCATCAGCTATGGAGAAAACATAAAAGACTCCCCTTTATTATATAGTAATTACAGTCATAATGCGCTTACCCTTGCTCCAGAAAATGCTATCTCATTTTCAAATAGAATTGATCTTTTTACTACTAACGATCTCAAACTCGAACAGGGAAGAAGTTTTGAAATGGGAGCAAAATTTCGATTTATAGATAATCGATTTGCCCTCAATGTAGGGTACTCAAAAAATAAAAATGCAAACGGTGTTTTTCCCGTGTTACAAGGGGATTCATTTATCTTAAAAAATATAGCAAATACAACCTCTCATGGATTAGACATAGAACTTAACTCTGATAATACTAGAGATTATGCGGAGAATTTTCTATGGAGTACAAGTATCTCGCTTTCGCGAAAGCGTATAAAAGTATCTAAACTACTTTCTGACGAACTACGGATACCTATCTCAGGATTTTCTACCATTAACACCAATCTTATTGAAGGTGAATCTGTGGGAGTGATTGTAGGGAGTGCCTTCGCAAGAAATGAAAACAACAATATTATCACAGACGAGAATGGAAATCCGCTCACGGCTAATGCTCCTAAAATCATAGGAGACCCCATTCCTGATTATAATCTAGGTATTTCAAACACTTTCGATTTTGGAAGATTTGAATTTGAATTTACACTAGACTATCAAAAAGGTGGGGATGTTTGGAACGGATCTCAAAAAGCGATACAGGGATTTGTTGGTGCAGACGAACATTTTATTGAAGATGGAAGTTATCTAAATCTTAAATCAATTACAGCTTCTTATGAGTTTGTAAATGCAGATAAACAAGAGGAAAGTCAGCACAAATCACTTATCACTTCTTTCAAAGTAAGTCTTTACACGCATAATATTGCTACATGGACTGCGTATAGAGGCGCCACCCCTTACAGCTCTTTTTTTGATGGTATAAGCGGTCAAGGATTAAACTTCTTTAATACCCCCATCACCTCTCAAACTGGAATACAAATCGTTGCTAAACTTTAAAACCATGATACAAAAACACATATACTTCTGGCTATTTTTAGGCATAAGCACTCTAGCATTAGGGCAAGAAAAAACAATAGATATCCATGAAGCGGATTATATCGAAAAGGTATATACGCACACAGATCGCTCTTTTTATTTTCCTGGGGAAACAATTTGGTTTAAAAGTTATATCACAAATGCACATCAAAACATAACATCACTCAGTGATGTCGTGTATGTCGAATTAATATCTCCTGAAGGGAATCGTATTGAAAAGGCTACGTATCATATTCAAAATGGGTATGCCTATGGTCAATTTGAACTTGACAGTGATTGGGTAGGTGGCATCTACACCTTAAAGGCATACACACAATGGATGCTTAATTATGGAGACACCTCACTTTTTTCAAAAAAAATCACAGTTCAAAAAGTAGTAGAACCTCGCTTACAAATGAAGTTCGACTTCAAAAAAGAAGCATATGGCCCAGGTAGTGCGGTAGAAGCTTCACTGACGCTAAAAGATCTAGAAAATAATCCACTAAAAAACAAACAATGTAGCTACACAGTAAGTATCGCTGGAAAACGTGTTTCAAAAAAAGACATTGTATCTAATGACGAAGGAGTGCTTTCTATTCGGTTTTCATTACCTGAATATTTAGATACAACAGACGCTGTCATCAATGTATTAATACCACATCTAGGATCTAACGAATCGATCTCTAGAAGTATTCCTGTAACGCTAGACAATATCGATTTACAATTCCTACCTGAAAGCGGTGTCCTTTTAGAAAACTACAACAACACCGTTGCTTTCAAAGCACTAAACGCCTATGGAAAGCCTGCAGATATCCGTGGAGTCATTCAAAACTCTAAAGGCGATATTATTGCCAATTTTGATAGTTTTCATAATGGTATGGGGAGTTTTGAACTTACTCCTAAAACAGGCGAACAATACACGGCACACATCCTGGAACCCTTTAGATCAAAAATACATTACAACATACCAAAAGCACAGAAAAAAGGAATTAGTATTCATCTTGACAGTATGGATAAAGATCAGGCGATTTTCACCATCACAAGTTCAGAAAATCAAAAAGTAGCATGGTGTGTAAGTGATGTAAAAGAAACGATCCATAATGATCAAGTTCAGCTCAAAAAAGGAACTCAAAAATTAGCTTTGAATACTACTGCATTCCCTCAAGGGATTACAAAATTTACGCTACAGACTTTAGATGGTCAATCTACATCAGAACGTCTTGTTTTTATACATTACGACAGAAAGCTATCTATCGAGATCACAACAGACAAAGATGCGTATACCACCCGCGAACAGATAGCGATAGACATTCTAACAAAAGATCAACACGGCAGACCCGTTCCTTCTAACCTATCTGTAGCCGTTGTTGACAATAAACTCTTAAGCTTTGCTGATGACAGACAAGACAATATTGTCTCTTATTTACTCATATCTAGTGAACTAAAAGGGCGTATTTATAAACCAAATTTTTATTTCAACCCTAAAGAAGATAAAGCAAAAAAAGCATTAGACTATGTGTTACTCACACACGGTTGGAGAAGTTACATCACAGAAAAAAGAGAAAGTATTCATATAGCACAATACCCACCTGAAAGCTCGTCTATTCAATCAGGGGTTATTGTTGACAAAAATGGCACCCCAACACCTGCAAAATTATTGCTATTTGACACTAATGGAGATGATGTATTGCCTTTTGAAACAAATAAAAAAGGAGTTTTCTTTTTCAAAATAGAAGATGGAAAACAGTACACCCTTCTAGCCTATAATGATAATGGAGATAAACTAACTATTAAATCTTACAATACGAATAACCATTATAATTTCGAAGAAACAGAAAAGCAAGTAGAAAAAGATAAAACCATCAAAAAACAAGAAGGGACCTCAAAAAAAACACTAGCAAAGCCTACAGCAAAACCTATTGTTCAAAGGGTGGTTACACAAGACAAAACAGCGTCTAATGATACTAACAGCACTTCTCTAATGTTAGCCAGCGATAATCAGCTTGATGAAATCTTAGTAACCGCTCAAGGAATAAAAAGAGAAAAGAAAGCCCTTGGGTATGCGGTAAGTGAAGTATCTTCTGATGAAATAGAATCAAGAACTGAAGGAGATGTAGGAAGAATTTTATCAGGAAAAGCGAGTGGCATAGCAATCACAAGTCAAAGTGGCACCTCTGGCAATACCACTAATGTTTTAGTGAGAGGCTATAGTTCTATAAGTGGAAGTAATCAGGCACTATTTGTGATTGATGGAATTCCATTAAGTCCTGACACAACAAGAGGTGTAGGACAATTCATAGATTTAGACGCAAACAATATAGAATCTATAAACATTTTAAAAGGGGTCACCGCCGCAACACTTTATGGCACAGCTGGAAGAAATGGTGTTATTGTGATTTCCACCAAGAACAATACCTATCGCCATTCAAGCAGAAGTAAAAAAATAAATAACGCAAAGTATCGCAATTATGCCATACAAAATTTCTTCGCTGCTAATTATAGAAATTATACTCCTAGCAAGCAATTTTATGCGCCTTTATATAGCAATAACCAACCAGATAGAGAACGTAGCGATTTCAGGCAGACCCTCTATTGGAATCCAGTAGTGCAAACAGACGAAAATGGAAAAGCTACGCTAAATTATTATAACTCAGATGCAATTACCTCTTTTAATATCATTGCAGAAGGGATCAGTGCCACTGGCGAAGTCGGTCGTACAGAAACAGCCTATACGGTCATAAATCCTGTCACTATCGATTATAAAACACCTGCATATCTCTCTGTAGATGATGAAGTAGTGTTATCTGTAGCGGTCACAAATAATACAGAAGAACCCGTGAATGGACTACTTTCTATGGAATTGCCTAGTGAAATACGCTTTACAAACACCTATCAACCACAAGAAATAACAATAGCTCCAAAAAGTTTTACAACAGTACACATCCCTGTACACACTATTAAAAAAGGGAAGGGTATTGAGATAAAAGCAGGTTTCATGAGTGATACACATACTGACTTTTTAACAACGTCAACAACGATTGTAAGTCCATATTTCCCCACAGAAGCATCAGTATCTGGATTTAAAAATGAATCCTTTCAACTAGAAATTAATAATGTTGTTTCAGAAAGCTTGAACGCTGAATTTAATATATATACAGACGTAGTTGGTGAAGTGATGGACGGTATCGCTTCATTAATACGTCAACCGTATGGGTGTTTTGAGCAAACCTCTTCTAGTACCTATCCCAATGTTATGGTATTAAAATACCTTAGAGAAAGTGGTAAATCCAACCCAGAAATAGAAGCAAAGGCGTTAGATTTTATAAAACAAGGATATAAAAGGCTGATTAGTTTTGAGACCAAAGAAGGAGGGTTTGAATGGTTTGGCCACACACCACCCCACGAAACACTCACCGCTTTTGGCGTTCTTGAATTTACAGAAATGAAAGAAGTGTACCCAGAAGTAAGTGCCACTATGATTGATCGCACAGTGCAATGGCTGATGAGTAGAAGAGACGGAACAGGTGGTTTTCATAAAAGTAAAAAAGGGTACGATAGCTTTGCAAGTTCTCCCCAAGATGTTGCCAATGCATATATCGTGTATGCATTAAGTGAAGCAGGTGTGGCTGTCGATATTCAAAAAGAGTATGAAACTGCTTATAGGGATGCTTTACAAAGTAATGACAGTTATAAAATGGCGCTGATGGCTTGTGCTGCTTTCAATCTTAATCACAAAGAAGATGCTACACAGCTTTTACAACAAGTCAAATTAAACATCAAAACCTATGGATTCAAAAACCTTCCTGTTGAAAACACCATTACTCGATCCTATGGAAATGATAAGCAAACAGAAACACTTGCTTTTACCATTCTTGCATTATTAAAAGAGCAACACCAAGATGCTTTTCAAATAAGTAAAGCCATAGAACATTTACTAAGCAATAGAAAGCATGGAAGATTTGGCGCTACCCAAGCAACAGCGATGGCACTTAAAGCATTAATCACCTATACAAAAACACAAAAAGCAAAACTTTTAAGCGAAAGTGATGTGGTAAAAATTAGTATGAATGGTAACGTCTCTGAAAAAAAACTCACCATATCACCAGACGGAAAAATATCCATCACTGGTCTTGAAAAAGATTTAAAAAAAGGTACAAATACCATTGATGTTATTTTCTCTGATACAAAGAAACAATTCCCATACAATCTTACAGTCACTTGGGATAGCACACTACCTGAATCTGCTTTGGATTGCCCCCTAGAAGTATCAACAACAATTACAAAAGGAAAGTATAAGGTGGGAGATATTATAAGACACAGTACACATATCAAAAATAAAAAAAGGGATGGATTAGGAATGGTAACCGCCATTATAGGAATCCCTTCTGGAGCTACGGCACAACCATGGCAACTTAAAGAGTTAATAGAAACAAACAAGATTGCCTTTTATGAGGTCTATGATAATTACATCGTATGCTATTGGAGGTCGTTTCAAAGTCAAGAAGAAAAAACCATTCATTTAGATCTCAAAGCAGAAGTTGCTGGATCCTACACAGCCCCTGCGAGTACCGTATATCCATATTATGGAGAAGAATATAAACATTGGATAAAAGGAACTCAAATTGACATAGAAAAATAACGTATTAAAATAGTTTAGTTGGTTTGTTGGAAGATCCGCATACATGTTTTTAGGAGGACATGATGCGGATCTGTTTTTTGCAAGAAACTCAAAGGCTTTTCATTTTTAAATTCATTAGGATCCCAAAAAATACCCCCGAAAACTATTATCGGGGCTTACGAATCTTAAAATTCATCGCACGTAAATGTTTATAAAATAACACCTTACAAAGCCCTTTATGTTTGACATTAGAGTATCAATTTTAAACTATGAGATTATGAAAACACAATTATTTTTAATAGCAGTACTCATCTCACTGACAACAGTGGGACAGACATTTACAAACTACAGAGAAGCAGACGGACTCTTCCCTAGCCTAGTAAATGAAATTATACAAGATGCTAATGGTGACATCTGGTGTGTAGGCTCGCTTGACGCTACTACTCCGGGAATTGCAAAATTTGATGGTACCACGTGGGAACTTTTTGGCACAGAACAAGGGGTACATAGCAACAACATCATTTGCTCACTACAAGACCGATTTGGTGCTTACTGGTTTGGAAATGTTGCTGCTGGAGAAGCCAATGGCGTAAGTAGGTTTGACGGTATTTCGTGGGTGTACTTTCCTACAGATAGTGGTTTTGGCGGAGAAAACATAGGAGATATTATGGAAGACAAGGATAATAACCTATGGTTTGCAACAGACGGAGGTCTTACGATGTATGATAGAATCTTCTTTACAAACTATACTGTAGACGACGGACTTCCAAGCAACAATATCAGTTCTGTGATTCAAGATAAGGATGGAGATATATGGATAACAACATTTGATGGCGGTGCTTCAAAATTTGACGGTACTTCCTTTACAAATTATACAGTCGCAGACGGACTCGCGTCCAATGAACTCTCTAGAGTTTTTGAAGACAATGACGGGAATAAGTGGTTTAGCTCAGGATTTAGTAACACGGGGTTAACACGTTTTGATGGCGTATCCTTCACCATATTTACTACTGACGACGGACTTGCCTCTAATAATGTAAGAGAAATTGCACAAGACAATGATGATAATTTATGGTTTGCAGGAGGTCTTGGTGTCACGAGATTTGATGGCACCAACTGGTTAGTGTTAAATGAAGATGACGGACTTCTCAGTAATATCGTAAGAGGCATTGAGCCAGATACAGCTGGTAATATCTGGTTTGGAACCCTAGAAGGCGTAAGCGTTCTGAATGCAGGTTCGCTCTCTACAGATCAGGAAGAAAAAACAACATTTTCTGTATTTCCAAATCCAGCTCAAGACCAGTTTACCATACAAACCGAACGTGGTTCTGAGATTATAAACGTGAATGTATACTCTATGGTAGGCGAGCTCGTGGCTTCCCATAAAAATGTGACCACCATCGATATATCTGCACTTTCTTCTGGGATCTATTTGGCTGAAGTCCTAGGAAACAATCAACAAGTACAGACGGTAAAAGTGATTAAACAATAGCCTATAAACGAGATCGTATTATAGAAAACAACAAAGGTGTTCCCAACGGATACGTTCTGGGGACATCTTTTTATTAGTGAAACACTGTTTTGTAAAGTCAAAAAGACGCACAGCATAGATAGTTGAATTAATCTCGCTTTTTTAGCGGGATCTATGACTTATCCCAATTTTAGATTGGGATCTAACACCTTTTAGTTTATTAATAAATACTGCTGATTTTGAGTACGCTTTCGCGAAAGCGCACCTCATCTCCTTCCCGTTTGCCCAATAACAATTGCCCTATCGGAGACCCTACGCCAATGGCATAAAAAACACCCGCTTCTGTTTTGATCTCACCCACAGGAATACTTATAAAATAATTTGCCTGAGGTGTCATCACAACACTCCCCAAATGAACAGGACCTGAGGAAACAGTCGAAGGCACACGGTGAAGAATCGCTTCTAGTTTTTCTATTTCGGCGAGTTGTTTTCCTGCATTTTCTCGTTCCAGCTGAAGCATCGCCCTCCCTGTCTCATGCTTATCTCCTGCAGAGCTTTTGGTTTCTTCTTTAAGAGACAAAGCCACATTAGCAAGTATCTTATCTACCGAAGCACGGCGTGTTGCTAGTTGCGAAACGCAAATGGAAAGTAAATGTGTCTTTAGTTCTTGTTGATTCATGAATGATAATCTCTTCGCAACTGATTCTGAGACCAAGATAGCGCAAAGTAATTTCTAAAAAAGTGCAAAAAGCTACTTTTTTTTAAAGATGGACTTCACGGAAAGTTCTTTTCTTTTTGTACTCAAAAAATTACAAAAACAAAAGAACAACCACCCCGTAATGGGCTTTACAAACACTAGAATCATGTATTCACCAAATCTGCCAAGTCCCTTCCTACTTGACTTTGAAAACCATAGTAACAGAAAATTCTTTTTATTTTGTTCAAAAAATTACAAAATAAAAAGAATAACTACCCCGTAATGGGCTCTCCCCTTAAAAGAGTCCATCTTCTACCAAATCAGCCAAATCCCTTCCTACTTGACTTCCAATAGCGACGCCCATTCCACCTAGGCGAACACCTATGTGAATGTGACTTGATATCGATTTTAGGATGGGTTTCTTTTGAGTGCCTACGCCCATGATACCACTCCATCGCCTGTCAATTTCAAAAGGAGTATCTGGTAAAATCACCTCTTTTAATAAACGTTCTAATTCGTTTTGTACAATTTCGGTTTGCCCTAGTTCTGTGGTCTCTTCGGCTTTAAAATCCAAATTACGCCCCCCTCCAAAAAGAATACGGTTATTGATATTCCTAAAATAATAATACCCTTTATCCAAATGGAACGTGCCTTCAATATGTAGATCAGGAATCGGTTTGGTAATGAGCACTTGTGCTCTCGCAGGTTGTACTTCTTTTAATCCAAGTTGAGAGGCAAAGCCATTCGTAGCAATGAGTAATTGATGGGTTTGTAACGTAAATGCATCCGTAGCAACTTCAACATGGTCGGTTTGCGCTTCAAAACGAGTCACACGCACACCATTTAGAATTTTAATACCCTTACTCAACGCGAGCTGCAATAAACCATCCATCATGTTACCCGTATCTATTTGCCCTTCAAAAGCATTATAGATATACTGGTTTTGAATCTGCTGAAAACCAAATCTATTCGCTTTGGTGCTATATACTGGGCCTCCAAAAAGAGGATACAATAACGTATTTATTTTTTCTATATGTTGCAGGCAGTGTTCATACAATGCTTCGTCTTCATGGGTAAACAGCTCATATCCGCCTAGTTCTTGGTAGTCTAAGGTGGCGTCCCCTAAGGTTTCTCTCAATAATGTCAAGCCATCTATACGTTGCTTTACAAGAGCGACGACTTCTTCTTCAGAATGAGAAGTCAGATCATCTAGAATTTCGGAGAGGCTTCCAAAGCAGGCAAACCCTGCATTTTTTGTACTGGCGCCTTGGGGTAACATCCCTTTTTCAAGAATGAGAATACGCGCTTTGGGAAACTTTTCGCGCAAGCGTAACGCACAATTCAATCCTACGATACCACTTCCTACAATCGTATAATCAATCGCAGATAGCCATGTTTGATGTTCCCAATAACTTACACTCATAGGTTGTGGATTTCCGTAAAAATAAGCATCATCATCGATATATCTGTCTTTTATTTTACGTACGCTCAAATAAAAAAACGACTTCGCTGTTAGCAATTCATCGCATCTTCGTCTAAGCGACTTTAACGTACACCCAATGTTTTCACAGTTACTTATTTTATTTTTATGCGTACTCTCGCCTCCTGATAATGGCGCTGTAAAAATGTACAACAAAGAATACCATCCTAATGGCACCCTTAAAGCCGAAGGGTGGGTAATTTCTGGAAAAAAAGCCAACTATTGGTATCACTACCATAAAAACGGACAGTTAGCTTCCAAAGGGCACTATCAAGGAAATAACAAATCAGAATACTGGTATTATTATGATAAAAATGGGGCTTTAGAAAGAGAAGGACATTATAACAACGGAATCGCCGAGAATTGGTGGATTTTTTACGATCTTGCAGCCCAAGAAACACGCAAGACACAGTTCCAAAATAATCAGAAAAACGGATTTAGTCTTGTGTATAAAAAAAACAAACTTGTCAAAGTCGAAAAATACATACAAAACGAATATAAAGGCACGTGGACCAGTATTCGTAGTTTTAGACGCGACAATCCTGATGTAAAGCTATACTAGATTTGTTACCTATTATGAATCCTATCATCAAAGTTATTATTCCTGCATACAATGAGCAGGATTCTATAGGTCTCGTTATCAAAGACATTCCTGAGAGTGTACACGAAGTCATTGTTGTAAGCAATGCCTCTACAGACCAAACAGATGAGGTTGCAAAAAATGCAGGGGCTACTGTATTAAGAGAAAATACCCCTGGCTATGGAAACGCCTGTTTAAAAGGATTAGCATACCTAGCAAATGCGTCTGAAACCATTGATATTGTGGTGTTTTTGGATGGAGATTATAGTGATTATCCAGAGCAACTCACAGCCATTGTGACCCCTATTCTTGAGGAAGAGTATGATATGGTGATTGGAGCACGAGATAAACGCTTTCGCGAAAGCGGTTCCATGACCGGTCCACAAATATTTGGAAATTGGCTAGCCACCTCACTCATGCGGCTGTTTTTTAATGCTCGATTTACAGACTTAGGACCTTTTAGAGCGATGAAATATACAAGTTTGCTCGCATTACAAATGCAAGACAAAACCTATGGGTGGACCGTCGAAATGCAATTGAAAGTGCTAAAAAAGAAAATGAAATACACAGAAATTCCCGTAAAATACCGAAATCGTATTGGAGTTTCTAAAGTTTCAGGAACCGTAAAAGGTGCTATCTTTGCAGGCGTTAAAATTTTAAGTTGGATATTTAAATATAGCTTTAAATAATGGTCATAGAATACACAATCATTACGATTTACACCGTGGCACTGCTTATCATTTTTGCATACAGCTTATCGCAACTTAATTTGCTATTTAACTATTTGCGGGCACAACGCAAAAAAGACTCGTCTCCAAAGTTTGACCTGTCAGACCCTGAGCAAGTGCCTTATATTACCATACAACTCCCTGTGTATAATGAAATGTATGTCATGGAGCGCTTACTAGATAATATTGCACTTCTTGAGTATCCCGCAGAAAAGTTAGAAATTCAAGTACTAGATGATAGTACGGATGAGTCTTTGCAGACCACAAAAAAACATATAGAACGATTACAAAAGACAGGGCTTGACATCAAGCATGTCACCCGTACCGATCGTTCTGGATTTAAAGCAGGTGCCCTTAAAGAAGGCCTGATAGAAGCCAAAGGAGAGTTTATTGCCATATTTGATGCCGACTTCCTTCCAGAGCCCAACTGGCTTCAACGCACCGTTCCTTATTTTATAGATCGTAATATCGGGGTGGTACAAACCCGATGGGGACATATTAACAGAGATTACTCATTGCTTACCAAAGTACAAGCATTTGCCCTTGATGCCCATTTTACCTTAGAGCAAGTAGGGAGAAATAGTAAAGGCCATTTTATTAATTTTAATGGTACTGCAGGCCTGTGGCGCAAGCAATGTATTCTAGATGCAGGTAATTGGGAAGGCGACACCCTTACCGAAGACCTCGATCTAAGCTATAGAGCCCAGCTTAAAAACTGGAAATTTAAATACTTGGAAGATGTAGAGACACCCGCCGAGTTACCGGTGGTGATTAGTGCCGCACGCTCGCAACAATTTAGATGGAATAAAGGAGGCGCAGAAAACTTCCAAAAGATGGCATCTAAAGTTCTAAAGAGCAAGAATATGTCTACAAAAAACAAGTTTCATGGCATTTTGCACTTATTAAATAGCACCATGTTTTTAAATGTCCTCATTGTAGGATTGCTCAGCATCCCTATGCTGTACATCAAAAACGAATATGCCCATCTCAAAACGTATTTTATCGTGATGAGTTTCTTTGTTGCAAGCACCTTGATTTTCTTTGTTTGCTATTGGTTTATGTTTAAAAATATATATGGAGGAGGCTTCAAACAATTTATACGCTATATCGGAATGTTTTTCACGTTCTTTAGCATTGCTATGGGCTTCTCATTACACAATTCTATTGCTGTGATTGAGGGACATATTGGAAAACGAAGTGAATTTGTCCGCACGCCAAAATTTAATATCAGCACCTTAAAAGACAGCTGGAAAGGCAACAAATACCTCAAGAAAAAAGTATCCCTTCATGTGATTCTGGAAGGAATCTTAATGCTGTATTTTGCGTTTGGAATGTACAGTGCTTTTATTGTAGGAGACCAAGGCGGTGATTTTGGACTGTTCCCATTTCACTTAATGCTTTTTATAGGTTTTGGATTTGTATTTTTTAAATCATTAACCTCCAAAGTGTGATTGCCCGCATTTGGAAATATCATAAACTACCGCTACTTTTTGCCTTATTCTCGCTCGCTTTTTATGGGGCATTTGCGTATGATCTCGTACGCTCAGATTTTACAAAATTACTGACCCTCTACACAGCGCTTTTTTTCTTTTTCTATAAAATCGTTCAGCTAGGTAAAACAGACTTTTGGCTTCTCGCGTTTATTGCGTTTGTACTCCGTCTTATTTTTCTTCCTGTCATTCCTAATCTATCACAGGATTTTTATCGTTTTATATGGGATGGAAGATTGCTTTTAGAAGGTTTTAATCCCTACTTAACCACCCCATTAAGTTATGTAGAAAGCGGCACCATGGATGTGGTCGCTCAAGCCGACCAACTCTATGCAGGCATGGGACCCCTTAACGGAAGTCATTACACCAACTACCCACCTATCAACCAATTGTGTTTTGCTATTGCAGGACTCTTTTCTGGCAACAGTATCACAGGTGCAGCCATTGTCTTTAGAATTCTTATTCTATTGGCAGACATGGGTACGATTATCTTAGGCAAGAAATTGCTCGAACGAATGGGAATGCCTATTCACGCTATTTTTTGGTACGCACTCAATCCGTTTATTATTATAGAAATGACAGGAAACCTCCATTTTGAGTCGGTGATGCTCTTTTTTGTGGTCGCCTCACTCTACGTTCTTCACAAAGGCAAATGGATCTGGAGTGCAGTGTTATTGGCACTTTCTATATCTGTAAAATTATTGCCTTTATTGTTCTTGCCGTTGCTTTTTCAATTCTTGCTTTCGCGAAATAGCACTCCGAATCAAAACTTATTTTTATCCTGGAAAGGATGGAAACAAGCCTCGCTATACTACCTCATCGTCTTGGGAACTGTGGCGCTTACATTTGCTCCTTTTCTTACCGGTGCTTTCGCCGAAAATTTTGGAGCGTCTATTGCGCTTTGGTTTCAAAAATTTGAATTCAATGCGAGTATCTATTACATCATTCGTTGGTACGGATATCAAACCATAGGATGGAATATCATAGGCGATGTCGGGCCTTTATTACCTCGTTATGTCGTTGGCTTTTTATTGCTCTTAGCGTTCTTTCGAAAAAACAGGACGTTAAAAGCTACGATTACGGCAATACTTCTGGGGATTTCGTTTTACTTTTTGTTATCTACCACGGTACATCCTTGGTATGTCGCGACACCACTTATCTTATGTGTATTTACAAAATATCGCTTCCCTCTGGTGTGGAGCTTCACGATTATCTTAAGCTACTCGGCCTACGGACCTGATGGATTTAAGGAAAACTTAGGATTGGTAGCTACCGAGTACCTTGTTGTATTGGGCGTGTTTCTTTGGGAGGTTTTTAGGAAGGATGAGAAGCCTATTATTATATAACAATAGGTATATTTAATCTCTTGTTACTTTAAAATAATTTCTTTCTATTTCGATTACAAAATCATATTCTTTATGTAATGAATCCCTAAAAGTTAATCTAGATTTCAATATGGTATCTCTAATGTGTGTCTTTGTTATGCCTTGAATTGAAATTTCTTTTTCATATTCATACCTATCAAAACGCATAGGAAGGCTATCTATCCATTGTATATCACTAGATATGTTTTCAATCTTTACAAGATCTACGGGGATACCAAAATTTTGCAACCCCAACTTGATTCGCCAAGAACGATCATCCCTTCCACCTCTAGAACTATTCATATAAAAAAAGTCTTGCTTTCTAACTGTTTTCCAAAAATCTCGAGCTATTCTACCATGAATAATGGGTCTGTCAAAATATTCTATTCTATCTATGATGTAAAAAGTATTATCTCCAAAAAAATCAAAACCATAAGACTCCTTATCATCAATCAACTCATAATCGGTACAAATAGCCTTTTTTAACTCATTTACAGTATAGGTTATGGTATCTGATAGTACTTCTTCGAAATAGATTTTCCTCTGACTATAGTTAGGGATTTTTGTTTTTACTACTAGAAAACCATATTCATCATCTTTTTTTTCTACAACTTTCAAAAAGGTCACCTCTCTATTATATAAATCTTTTATGTTTTTAATTCTCAAGTAAGAATCTGGAGGTAAGTTTTCATAGTTATTTTGGATCTCATTAAGCGAGATGTCATACAAAGCTTTACGTTCCTTATATCTTTCTCGATTCATATAATACTTTGACACACCCGCAAATAATGTAAAACCAATCAACCCAACTATTAAAACTACGGGTATAAAGAAAGAATACCAAGGTGTTTTAATTTTATCTCCACCTTTAATACTATTTATAATATATTCTGGCAATTCATATAACTCCCCGTTCTTTCGTAGTGCATATGATTTTCCTATAGCAAAAAAAGGAATCCAAAATAAATGAAATACTTTTTGACGAACTTCAAAAGTCGCATTCCCCCACTCCTCTTTCTTAAGTGCTAAATCATCTGCTGAATACGATTTTATCTTAAAGCTATACCACCCAAATACAACACTCATAAAAATCTATTTCTTAGTTTATACTATTATAATCGATTGCAACCAATTTATAAATGTACCCCACTTTACGATTTTTATAATTTCCAGAATTAGGGCGTCCGTGATTCAAATCAATAAAATAAGGTGCGTCGTATTTAAATCTAGAAATGTACTCACTATCCTCAATGCCTTCTTCACATCCTTGGCAATCAAAAATATAAAATGAATCACCTTCTTTTAGCTCGCTTAAATCCTCAATAATGGGAATCTTTTCACCTCTAGCCCACACCATTTCTGGTGTAGTACTTTTGTAGGCGTATATAGGAATTGTATCTTCAATATTGTTATGCTTAAAAAAAGTATCAAATCCGGAATAATCTGCATTTACAATCTTAGTGTCATTGTGTAAAAATCCTAAACCATACACAAGTGCCATAAGTCCTACCATAAGTAATAGAATCACACCTTCTATTGATTTCTGATATAGTTTCTTAAGTAATAAGACACCGATGGCAAAGAGTACTCCTACAAACACATAGGTAAGCACAGGAACCTCTATGGGGGTTTCTGTAAATAACACATAAATAGCAAACATGGAAGCGCCTATAAAAGCAACCCCTATCACGCCAAAAGCAACATACACAGGAAGGGTCTCCCGCTTATCTTTTAGCTCCTTAAAACGACGTATCAAATAGTCTATATAAAACCCTGTATTTATCGCTAGCGGAATTAATACCGGCATCAGATATCTTGATTTTTTTTCAGGAATTATGGAGAGTAAAACTACGACTAGTAATGTCCATAAAAGCGTAAATTGATACACTTTCAAATTAGAAACTCGTGTTTTTAAATAAGGATATAACAAGCCTATAAAAGCAGGAATGGTCCATAGGCCACTTTGGGTAAAGAAACTCCAGTAGTAATAAAAAGGGCGCACATTATAACTGGTCCAATTCCCTGTTTCTTTTGCCGTAATAGCTGCAAATGTTTCTGGGTCGGCATAGCGAACATAGAGATACCAACTAAATCCTACCACAAGCCCCAACACTAGAATCCCTGACAGCTGCATCCATTTTTTGGATGTATTTGATTTCCGGAAGATGATCCCGTACGAAATTAAAAACGGCAATAACAAGGCGTATACAGACACCGGGCCTTTGCTCAGCACCGAGCACCCAATTCCAACAATCGCTAAGAGTATGTATTTCCAAGCTGTTTCGGTAGCGCTAAAAACGCGTACAATTCCGTATATCGCTACCAACATAAAGGTATGTGCATAAATATCCCAAGGAGCTTCCAATACAATTAGAATCACATACAGGGAGGTCACACCGATCAAACCATTGTATAAACTGTGGGATTTGTCTAGGGTAAGCTTTCGCGAAAGCGTATACAACAAACTCCCCAACAGCATCACCATGATCACCGCAGGTAATCGTAATCCCCAAACACTTTTAACGCCAAATAGCATGGCTGAAAGTGCCGTTAGCCAGGTGGGAAGGGGTGGTTTTTGATACCTCGCTTCTCCATTCATGGTGGTCAAGATCCAATTACCATCTGTGAGCATTTCACGAGCGGTGATAAAATTACGGGCTTCCATGATGGTCACTTCCATCACGCCCAAAAATGGGAATAGTAAAACCGCCACCAAAAGGATGATGGTCAATACAGGTCGTTTTTTAACTAGCGCTATCACGTTTTTTTCTGTATAACATAATGTTGCGTGCATAAATAATCGCACCCATCACATTGGATATAATTAAGACAAGATCTTGTCTAAAGATAAAATAAGTAAGTGTCATTAGTCCGCCTATAAGGCTAATAATCCAAAACCCTAAAGGAAGGACGGCTTCTTTGTTTTTTTCGGCATACAGCCATTGGTATACAAAACGCAAAGTAAAAACTACTTGTGCAATAATTCCCAAAATCAATAACCATTGAGCGATGTCAGGATTGTTAAGTAGGTTTTTAATGTCATAATCGCCATTATTATATCCATAAACAATAATCAACACAGGGATCAGGAAGAAAAATAACCGACTCCACTGTGGGATTTTAGCCCATTGTTTTTGTATTTGCAAATTACGGATATAGATAAAATAGGTCAATACCTGTCCTAGCATAAGCGCAAAGTCAACCCGTAAATATCCATAAATAAATAGCAAGAAAGAACCTGAAAGACTGAGCCACCAAAAGAAAAGTGGGGTGACTGATTTTTTTTGTTTTTCAGAAAGAATCCATTGCGAATACATACGTCCCCCAAAAAGGAGTTGGGCAATAATCGCAAGGAAGGAAAACTTATCCACGGCTTGTTTTCTCTACGGTATAATTGATATACTTTTTCTTCATCCAGAGGTAGGCAAAACAGTCCATTAAAGGGCCTAACAACCGATTCCATAAGCCAAACTTTGCTTCGCCCGCAATACGCGGAAAATGACGTACGGGGACTTGTTTTACTTTCCCGTTTTGAAGCATAATCATGGCAGGCAAAAAACGATGTAATCCTCTAAACATAGGAATGCGTTTTGCATAGTCTGTTTGTATGATTTTAAGCGGACAGCCCGTATCATCCATCCCATCATGTGTAAACGCACGACGGATGCCATTGGCTATTTTGGAAGACATATTTTTTACAAAACTATCTTTACGATCGGCGCGTACCCCTGTGACTAACACGCAGTCATCCATCTGATCTAATAACGTATTAAAATCTTCTGGAGTGGTCTGGAGGTCGGCATCTATATACCCAACAAGTGGGGTGTCTGTGTGATCAAATCCTGCTTTAATGGCCGCACTTAGTCCTTCATTTTGCACAAAAGAGAGATAGGTAAATCGCTCATCACCCGCACAAATTTCTTCGATAAGCTGCTGGCTATTATCTTTAGAACCATCGTTTACAAACAGTACTTTACAAGGTACCGTAGCCATTTCAAAATACTGAAGGAATTCTTTTTCTACACGCTGAAGGTTATCTTCTTCGTTATACACAGGAACTACAATGGTAAGTCGATACGACATAAAATACAGTTAGATACTCGCAAGATACTTTTTTCTAAAAAAATATAAACGCATCTTGACTTTTTGTTTTTAACCGAAAAGGAAATAGAAAAAGTCAAGAAGGGTTCTATACCATTTTTAGGTTAATGACTTCCTGTTTTGTAAGGTGACGCCAGTTGCCACGGGGTAAATCTTTTTTGGTAAGACCTGCAATGGTCACACAGTCTATTTTTACAACCTCGTAATTCAGATGTTCAAAAATAGTACGGATTACACTATTTCCTGTATGCTTTATTTTAAGACCTACTTCTTTTTTGGGAGCGCCGTCTACAAAGCTAATTTCTTCGATAGCGATCTTTTTGCCTTCGACGGTCAGTCCTTCTCTGATGCGCTCCATATCGGCTGCCTTTACATTTTTAGACAACTCAACATGATATAATTTTGCAACCCCAGACTTTGAGTTTGTAAAACGTTGTTGTAATTCGTCATCATTTGTAAATAAAAGCAATCCTGTCGCATTACGCCCCAACCTTCCTATGGGCTGGATCCGTGAACTCGTTGCTTTAGCCACAAGATCCATCACCGTATTTCCTTTATCATTACTAGTGGTCGTTGCAAAGCCTTTAGGTTTGTTTAATAACACATAGGCTTTGGCTTCTGGATTAATACGACGTCCATCAAAACGCACATCATCTCCTAGTTGCACTTTATACCCCATCTCATTTATTACCTTCCCATTGACAGTGACATTTCCGATAGAAATGAACATATCGGCTTCACGGCGAGAACACACCCCTGAATTTGAAATGTATTTATTTAAACGTATGGTACCGTCATCCTTTCTTGGAGGATTTGGTTTTGCTTTTACTTTTGGATCTTTTCCTTGCTTATCTTTTGCATTAGATCGAACATCCTTCTTCCCGGCATCAAACCTTCCCTTTGGTTTTGGTTTCGGTTTTCCTTTCCCTCTTCTAGGTGCATCTTTACTCATGGTCTTCATATTTGGGTACAAAGGTAGGTTTAAACTACGAAATACATACAAAGAAACTTCGTTCATACTATTTTATGGCATATCTCTTGATGCAGAGTAGAAATTAAACGGAAAAGCTTAGCTCGCATTATGCGAGTTGAATACAGACATACGAACCATACCAAATTATTTTTAATAAAGAGCTACCAGCCAAAAGTAGATTTTATTCAAATAATAATTTTAAAACCATCAGTTATGTCAAAACGCACAGCACCCGAAGTCAATGCAGGATCTATGGCAGATATTGCCTTTTTACTCCTCATCTTTTTCTTAGTCACCACCACCATTGATAAGGACAAAGGAATTGCCAGATTACTCCCATTAAAAACAAATCCAGAAACGGTAGAAGTTAAAGAAAAAAACATCTTACCTATTTTTATTAATGAGCAAGGTGAGTTTCTTGTCAAAGAAAAGATCACATCCATACAAGAAGTTGCCGTTATCGCCAGAGACTTTATAGATAATGGAGGCGCTACTTCCAACGAACTTTTCTGTAGTTATTGTCAAGGAGCTCGGAATCCTTCATCCTCAGACAACCCAAAAAAAGCAGTGATTGCCATTAATGCTCACAGAAAATCTGCGTACAAGAATTACGTAGCCTTACAGAATGAGTTGGCTACAGCTTACAATAGTTTGCGTAACCGCGAATCACAACATTTATTTGGATATTCCTATACCACTATGTTCAAAGAAGTCCAAGAAGGACGTTACCGAGGAAATCTTAAAAAAGTAAAAGCAGAATTAAAACAAATCAAAGAATTATATCCGCTCTTAATTACCGATGCCGAAACGAAAAAACGGGAATTTTAGTTGTTGGTCTTTCGTCTTTCGTCGGTGGTCTCTAGCTCTTAGCTGTTGGCTTTTAGTAGATGGTTTCAGTTTCAATTTTGAAATCGAAAAGCAGTCCCTTCTCCCTCTGGGAGAAGGCTAGGATGAGGGATTAAACTTCACCGTACTTTGCCGTTCCCTATTTACACTCAATTGTGTGATGTCTGGACGCGAGTAATGCCCTACGGGATCAAAGTTTTGTCGTTCTTCATATACCCTATTAAAGTCAATGGTATGATAGATATTTCCTTCGGTTTCAATATCGGGATGTACGATAAATTCCCCATCAGGTCCCGCGATACACGAACCTCCATTGGATAATAGTTCTGGAGCATTTTTTACCAATTCGTCATAATGTGGCGTATCTTTTGGGAAGTCTGATACGTTCATCCGACTGGACACTGAAATCACAAAAGAGCGGGATTCTCTGGCAATAAATCGGGTAATATCTTTGGTGTTATGATCACTTCCTGGCCAAACAGCGACATGCAAGTTTTCACCCTGACCGTACAAAGCTGCGCGTGGTAATGGCATCCAATTTTCCCAACAATTGAGACCGCCGATGGTGAATTGTTTCAACGGATGCACTTGCAATCCATGACCATCACCAGGCGACCATGTTAATCGCTCGTCGTAGGTAGGTTGTAACTTTCGGTGTACCGATTGTATGGATCCTTGCTGATTGATATACACCAATGAGGCATACAAACTATGACCCCCTCTATCTTGTGGGCGCTCAATAATCCCAAGGTATATGGCGATGTTATGCTTTCGCGAAAGCGCACACACGGCCTCTAAATCTCCCGCATCTATATCGACACAATTCCGAGCGTAATGGGCGTGCAATTCTTTGACAATATCCTTATTCCACTCCGCACCACCTGTCAGCGCCAACCAGTAAGGGTAGCCAGGTAGTAGTCCTTCGCCAAACACAATCAATTCAGCCCCTTCCTGAGCTGCTTCGGTGATGGCTTGTTTAATCTTAGTGAGTGTTGCTTTTTTATTGAGCCAAACGGGTGCAATCTGTGCCATGGCTACTTTAAGGTGATTTTCGGGTAAAGTCATTTATGATCAATTTGGTTTAAAAATACAAAAATGATAGTCGGTATAGGGGATGTTCGCTTTCGCGAAAAACGTTAAACTTTTGATCCTTTCTTTGATATTTAGAAATATTCCATATTTTTGGATTAAATCCTATTTATGAACTTCGAACGAATCAAAGAAAAGCTGAATATACTAGCCGATGCTGCCAAATATGATGTTTCCTGCTCCTCCAGCGGAAGCAAACGTGCCAATAAAAATAAAGGATTGGGCGATAGTAGCGGCATGGGTATTTGTCATAGCTATACCGAAGACGGGCGTTGTGTTTCCTTACTAAAAATATTACTCACAAATCACTGTATTTTTGACTGCGCCTATTGTGTGACCCGTAAAAGCAATGATATTAAAAGAGCGGCTTTTAAAGTACAAGAAGTAGTGGATTTGACGATTAATTTTTACCGTAGAAATTATATTGAAGGGCTTTTCTTAAGCAGTGGTATTTTCAAAAATGCCGATTATACGATGGAACGTCTGATTGCCGTTGCCAAAAAACTACGTGAAGAAGAAAATTTTAATGGCTATATCCATTTGAAATCGATTCCTGGTGCGAGTGACGAATTAATGCGGGAAGCAGGATTATATGCCGATAGGCTTTCCGTCAATATTGAGATTCCTTCGGCATCTGGGCTTAAACTATTAGCACCTGATAAAAAACGAGAAGATTTCTTACAACCGATGCGTAAGGTGAAAAATGAAATTATACAATATAAAAACGAAAAGAAGATCATCAAAAGTACGCCGATTTATGCACCTGCGGGTCAAAGCACACAAATGATTATTGGCGCTACGGGAGAAACCGATGCACAAATCATGTACACCAGCGCTCATTTTTATAAGGAGTATCAAATGAAGCGGGTGTATTATTCAGGGTATATTCCCATCAGTTATGATGAGCGTTTGCCTTCTATAGGCACAGAAGTCCCTATGCTGCGAGAAAACAGATTATACCAAGCGGACTGGTTGCTTCGATTTTATGGCTTTGACGTACGCGAATTACTTACCAAAGAGCACCCCAATCTCGACGCCGATGTAGACCCTAAATTGGGTTGGGCCCTCAGAAATCTCGATAAATTTCCTGTCAATATCAATACCGCAGATCGTCGTACATTGGCTCGTATTCCTGGGGTTGGTATGCGATCTGTATATAAAATCATACAGGCAAGACGCTACCGAAAACTCAACTGGGAACATCTTAAAAATATTGGTATTTCTATGAATAGAGCCAAGTACTTTATCACCTGTGATTCTAAAGATTTTGAAACCAAAGACAGAACGCCTGGTCAACTCAAAAGCATGATTCTGCAGGAGAGCTCTAGTAAATTTAGGAAGGCGTACAGTTCGCAACTTAATCTTTTTGACGCTCAATCTTTACCTACTACACTATAAGCGATGGCCATCTTTAGATATGATAGTACTTTTGAAGGATTTCTCACCTGTATCTTTGACTATTACGAGCAGAAACCTACTACGCTTTTTATAGTACCTCAACACCACAATGCGCTTTCTTTTTTTGACACGCCAGAAGATATCATCACCGATCCTAAAAAAGCACAACGGGTTTGGAAAGGAATACAGAAAAAAGGAGGGAATGAGGCGATAACAGCAATTTATCGGGCATTCCTCAGCGAAATAGAAGGAATAGAGAACACGCTGTTATCCTACATCATCAAGTGTTTTAAGGAAGGGCTATCCATAACAAATTATGCAGATCCTGATGTCTTACGGATCAGTAAAGTCGTCAAAATGGTAGGTCGAGAAAAACATCGGATGGATGCTTTTGTACGCTTCCGCGAAACGAAAGACGGCATTTATTTTGCCACCATCGCTCCAGATTTTAATGTGCTTCCGCTTAATTCAACTCATTTTAAGAAACGGTATGCAGATCAAAAATGGTTGATTTACGATCTCAAACGGAAATACGGTATCTACTACGATCTTCAAACAGTAGAAACTATTGAATTACAGCTCTCCGCTGATATTCATGCAACCTCTAAAGCAGCGATCTACTTTACGCAAGAGGAATTGCAGTATGAAGAATTATGGCAGAATTACTTTAATAGCACCAATATTGCTTCAAGAAAAAATATGCGATTACACGTACAGCATATCCCAAAACGTTATTGGAAATATTTAAGTGAAAAAAGGCCTTCTTAAATTGACTACAAATTAAAAGGCACAAATCGAAGCCACTCGTTAGGTTCTATCAAAACGATACAAAATACGCCTGCTACAATAATAAATTTTAAAATATTGTGGAGTAATAAATAATGAAGCTTTTCTTGTGATTTCCATAAAGCGGCTAGGAAAAACAGTAATGCAATCACACTGGCATAGAAATACACATACATGTACCCTATTTCAAAATGATTGATTAAAAAATAGATAGGAATAATGGTTAAGCCTGCAAGTGCTGTCAGCATCCACTTTGAGGTACGCTCTCCAAAAACAACAGGAATCGTATGATAGCCTTGCACTAAATCGCCTTTCAGGTTTTCTAGGTCTTTGGTAAGCTCTCGCATTGCAATGACTAAAAACAAAAAACTTGCATGTACAAAAATGACGGTATCCAGGTTTTTGTAATAGAGAAATATCGCAAAGAAAGGAGTAATGGCGAGCAGTGCCGCAATTAGATTTCCTACAAAGGGATATTTTTTGAGTTTATGAGAATAGATCCAAATCCCAAAAATATAGCCTGCAAAAAACACCACCGCTCTAAAAGACACGTAGCTTGCAAAAATAACAGCCAGAAAATTGAGAATAAAGTAAAAAGACAACTTTGTGTTTTGACTTACGAGTCTATCTAGTTGTGTTTTTCGAGGTCTATTGATAAAGTCCTTTTCAGAATCATAGAAATTATTAATAATGTATCCGCCTGCTATGGTTGCTGCAGAAGCGAGAACGAGCATTAATAAACTAACATCAAATAAAATGCCTCTAAGGGACGTATCGGGGGCAATAATAAAAATAGCGGTCAGGTACTGCGCCAACACAATTACAAGAATGTTATATCCTCTCACGACAGAGAACAAGCTAAACATCTTGAGAAATAGATGTTTATTTTTTCGCGAAAGCGTGCCCATATATGTGTGTAAAATCTAGAAGTTATAGACCACTTCTAGTTTGTAACCGTTTAATGCTTTTTTGGCTTTATCAATATCCTGAGTAAATCCTAAGATGTACCCACCACCACCAGAACCACAAAGTTTAAGGTAATAGTCATTGCTTTCTATCCCATGTTTCCAGAGAGAATGGAAGGCTTTAGGAATCATCGGTTTAAAATTGCTCAACACGACTTTAGAAAGTTGCTTCACATTGCCAAATAATGATTTTACATCGCCTTTTAAGAAATCGTCTACGCAGGCATCGGTATGCTTTACAAACTGGTCTTTAAGCATATTACGGAATCCTTCTTGCTTCATGTTTTCCATAAAGATATTGACCATAGGAGCAGTTTCTCCTACAATCCCACTGTCTAAAAGAAATACAGCGCCTTTGCCCTGTTGCTCTTGCGAAGGTATCCCCGCAGGTTCAATATTGTCCTTGCTATTGATTAGAATAGGAAGGCTTAAGTAACTATTCAGAGGATCCAGTCCAGAAGACTTTCCGTGGAAAAAAGATTCCATTGCCCCAAAAATAGTTTTAAGTTTTAATAATTTTTCTCTTGTTAAGTTTTCTAATACCGTAATTTTTTCGGTCGCATACTTGTCATAAATCGCAGCGACTAAGGCACCACTACTTCCTACACCGTATCCTTGAGGAATACTAGAATCAAAGTACATTCCTTTTTCTAAATCTTGCGTAAGGCGCTCTATATCAAAATGCACAGATACGTCATCCGACTGAGAAAGAACGGATAAGTGGTCTGCAAATTTCTTTAATTTGGCATTCGAGTCTACCGCTGCGGGTGCTGTATGATCATCTGTTTTTAGGGCTCCGTTGTAAAAATTGTAGGGAATAGAGAGTCCTTTTGAATCTTTGATGATTCCGTATTCTCCAAACAGGAGAATTTTAGAATAAAATAAGGGACCTTTCATAGGGTTTGTTAACTAGATAAATACAAATTTACAATTTTTTTGCTCCACGACCCACGCAATCATGAATATAGTGGTTGTTTTGGCAAAATTTTGACAATTCGTTTTCTATAAATTCCTGTACGTTTTGTTGCTCTGATTTGGGGTATAAAACATGTACATTGGCGCCAGCATCTAGGGTAAAACAGACTTTTGATCCTGTGGTTTCTCTATAATCCCAAATACGCTGTATAATTTCTAAGGTATTGGGTTTCATCAAAATAAAATAAGGATGACTGGTCATCATCATCGCATGTAGGGTAAGTGCCTCACTTTCAACAAGAGCTATAAACGCATCTACATCGCCAGATTGTAACACGCCTTTTAACTGCACTAAGTTGTCGTGGGCTTGGGTGAATCTCGCTTTCGCGAAAGCGTGCCCATGCATCAACCCGTGTCCTACGGTGCTACTTACTTGTTTTTCACCTTTATCCACGAGTAAAATCGTGTCTTGGTAGTCTTCAAAATGAGCATGCACCTCATACGGATACGAGGTCCCATAAAGATCACTGCTATGTTCTATACCATCATGTTCTCCCCAAACAATAAGCGGACCTTCCAAACTACGACAGGCACTTCCCGAGCCTAAGCGAGACAAGAAAGAGGCTTTTTGCATGAAATACGCATCAGTCATCTCTGGGGCGAGTTGGCGCTCCATATCCATAATACATAGAGACAACGCGCTCATTCCTGAGGCAGAAGAAGCAATTCCTGAACTATGCGGAAAGGAATTGGACGTTTCAATTTTAAAACGATACGCACTTATGAAAGGCACGTAGGTTTCAATACGCTTGAAAAAACTGGCAATTTTAGGCTCAAATCCTTCTTCTTTTTGACCGTCGAGGTATACTTCAAAATCAAACCCTTGAGATTCTTTAGGCGTATAATGCAAGGTTGTGGCGGTATGGCAATTACTTAGCGTAAAGCTGATGCTCGCATTTTGCGGTAGTTGTGCTCCGTGTTTTCCCCAATATTTCACTAAGGCGATATTACTAGGAGATTGCCAGCTCACAGACCCAGCGGATACCAAAGTGGTATCTGAGTTGAAAAGAAAAGAATCTTCAGACATAAATACATTCAAGTTTTGGCAAAGATAACTTTTGTCTTTCTATTATAACAATGGAAGTGTTTAGTAGTTTTTTTATAAATTGGTTGTGTGAAATGTACATAGACACTATTCATTTTCATCAAATAACCAAACCAAAAACGCACCCCATGAAAAAACGCCTCTTTGTCAAAATTCTAGTTTCTGTCGTATTTTGTCTCTCTATAGGAGGCATTGGAGCGATTGCTACGCAGTCTAGTATGGCAGATTGGTATGTAACAATTAACAAACCTTCTTTTAATCCTCCTAATTGGATTTTTGGGCCTGTATGGACGGTGCTCTATATTATGATGGGTATTGCGGTTGCCTTGGTTTGGCATAAAGGATTTTATCACAAATGGGTACAAACAGCACTGTATCATTTTGGCTTTCAGCTCATTTTAAATGCGATGTGGAGTATTTTATTTTTTGGTATGCGTCAGCCAGGGTGGGCTTTGATTGAAATTGGCGTCTTATTTATCATGATCCTACTTACCATCAAATGGTTTAAAGTAGTAGATAAACGTGCTGCGTATTTATTAATCCCATATGCCTGTTGGGTCGCTTTTGCAACGATCCTCAACTTTGAGATTTGGCGATTGAATTAATTTTCAAACCTTATAAAGCCCTAGTAGTATTATTTTTATAGCTTAGCTACATCATATGAATCCCTTAGACATAATTAAACAACAGAATTAACCTGTAGTATTTAATTTTTAAGCCATAAATCATCAATAACTAACAATGAAAATAGTACAAAGCTACTGGTCAAAACCTTCTATCGTTGAAGGAAAAGAAAATGGTGAAAAAACCCACGGAGGATGGCGTGAAAAAAAATATGAATATATGAGTTGGGCATTAAGTTGCCTAACATTCAATAAATTGTATCCTACTATAGAATTAGTAACTGATGTTGCTGGAAAAAAACTTTTAATAGATCAATTACAACTTCCATACAAAAGCGTAAAGGTAGTATTAGATTGCTTAAATAAGTATCCTAAAAAGTTATGGGCGATTGGAAAACTGTATGCCTATGGTATACAAAATGAACCTTTTATTCATGTCGATAATGACATTTTTATATGGGAAAAGTTTGGTCCTGAAATTGAAAATGCTCCACTAGTTGCCCAACATGTTGATGATAAAGAAGATCATTATCATACTGCGATAAAAAATTTAAAAAAACAACATATTGAAATCCCTGAAACATTGACCAATGATTTAAAAATGTTTAAAAGATTTGATGCCAGTAACGCTGGAATTATTGGAGGAAACGATATTGTTTTTTTTAAAGAATTTGTAAAGGAAGCATTTCATTTTATTGACGCTAATCTTGCGCAAGTAGATAAAAATCTTAACGGCTCTTCCTATGCAATCCTATATGAACAATATTTGTTTAGTGCTTTAGCACGCAAGCATACGATAAAAATTCAGCATCTTTTTGAAGGAGAAGATAAAAAATCAATGGATTTAGTAAATTTTATGAATAAATATGCTAGAAAAAAATATGTGCATATGTATTCCATTTCAAAGTTTTACCCAGAATATTGCAGGGAATTAGAACATCAATTACTATTAGAATATCCTGAGTATCACCAACGAATAATTTCCCTTATTGCAGATGAAAATAGACATAAAACACTTTAAGAGAACAATTACCATTGGACAGCTTGCCGGAATCAATTTTGAAAAAAATAGTCCCCAACAAATAAGTGTAGACCAGAATTTATCCCATATTTCAAGTAAGGAGTTAAAAAAATGCATTAAGTCCTATAAAGGTTCTCACAAAAAAAAAATAAAGGAAATATATGCGATTGAAAAAGAAAAATTAAAACTACGTGACTCGATAACAACAGTTGAAAGCATTTTTAAAAAAGAAGCATTATACAACATAGAAAGAGAAAAATTATTAAACCTGTCTCTTAAAGAACTATCACAAATACCCCTAAAAATCAACTCTTTAATAAGTATTTATGAAGCTGATTGGAAATGGTTTGAAATAGAGCCTTTTGAAAAAATATTTGATATTAAAAAAATACTAGTCACAAAAAAATCAGACCATTACTTCTTATTTGAAAAAACAGGGACTTTTGACTCTATATATGACACTAACATATCTGAGTTCCCATTAACTGAGTATCAATATTATGTACTTCAACTCTTTGAAAAAAAGAGGGATGTAAAAAATGTCATAAATGATTTTATTCAACTCTTTGACATTACGAATCAAAAGGAAGAAATAGAATTCTTTGTAGTTGTAGAAAAATTAATGAAAGAACTTATCTTCAGAAGATTCATTGTATCTCCAAATAAAGATATTATGCTATAGTTTTGCTTTATCAAGTAGAATATTAAGCAAAAAAATAGGTAAACTTAAAAATTTACCTATTTAATAAACCATTTTAATAGTTGCTAATATTATTAACAAAGAGCACCTGTAGTACAACCAACATCTGTATGACAAATATGGCAGGCACTACCAGATCCATTACATACAGGATTTATTGTAAGGATACAATCACCATATGAACCGTATCCACCATGAACAGCATTTTGAGTTGATTTATTTAATTCACTAATTGTACGCTTGTTCAAACTTAATTTTAGGTTTCTTTTCTTTTTCATAATTTACGTTTAAAAGTTAATAATCATAAAATTAGAACATTATAGGATTCAAATTACAAGGCTATTCTTAATATTTTGTTAATTGGCGATTTTTAATAATTCAATCAGAAATCATAAAATAGACACGACGTATTTAAATTCTTTACATCAGTGTTGTAATTTTTAATCTTATACTAAGCTATGACTTCTAATGATAATTAATTATAATGTATCCTGGTATACGCTTTCGCGAAAGCGTATACTGACATAAAACACTACTTATTGACAATGGCCTGTGAAATCATATAGCCGCCTGTCCATGCATTTTGAAAATTAAAGCCCCCAGTGATCGCATCGATATTAAGGACTTCGCCTGCGAGATATAGATGTTGGTGTATTTTACTTTCAAACGTTTTAAAATGAATCTCTTTGAGATCTACACCGCCCGCAGTGACAAACTCTTCTTTGAAAGTACTTTTCCCTTTTATTTCATAAAGCCCCTCTGTAAGTTCATTACTTAAGGATACTAATTGCTGTTTTGTAAGATCTGCCCATTTAGTGATTTCTGTAATACCCGAAGCTGTCAATAAGCTTTGCCAAAGTCTTTTGGGAATATCAAATTGTGCGTAGGTATGGGGCGATTGTTTGGCAAATGCATGCTTAAATGCTTGTAATTTTTTTAATACATCTTCTGAAGATTCATACAATAACCAATTGACTTTAATCGTAAAATGATAATTCATCGCTGCCAATTCTCTGGCGCCCCAAGCAGAAAGTTTCAAGATCCCGGGACCACTCAACCCCCAATGCGTTATAAGCAATGGCCCTTCAGAGCGTAATTTTGTTCCTACAATTTCAACAGACGCCTCTTTGGATAATCCCATCAGGTCTTTAATCCGGGTATCTTTACTATTAAAGGTAAACAAAGAAGGAACTGCGGGTGTGATGGTATGACCAAGATGTTTAAGAAGCTTCCAGACTTTTGGATTACTTCCTGTGGCCATAACAAGTGTGTCGCACGTAAAATTATTTTTAGAAGTTTCTATAAACCAATTCTCCTCTTGTTTTTCAATTTTTTGAACGGAATGATTTTTATACACGTCAATACCATAATGGTTTGCTTCTTTTAAAAAACAATCGATAATGGTTGTTGATGTATTAGAAACAGGAAACATACGACCGTCTTCCTCTATTTTGAGATCTACGCCCCGTTCTTCAAACCAAGCGATGGTATCTCCTGTCATAAATGTATGGAAAGGACCTAGAAGTTCTTTTTCTCCACGAGGGTATTTCTTTGATAATTCTTTTGGGACAAATTCTGCATGTGTGACATTACATCTACCCCCTCCAGAGATACGAACTTTTGTCAATACGTCTTTTCCTCTTTCTAAAATTAAAATAGAAGCATCGGGACAAGAAATGGCACAATTGATCGCTGTAAAAAATCCAGCAGCTCCGCCTCCTATAATGATGATATTTTTATGTGTGGCTGTAATGTCCAAAAAATGTGTTTTATGCAAATATACTTTTGAATTAGTAAAGAAAATAAGGTAATGCTTTTAAAAAAAATGAATAATCTTATCCATCTGATTTCACGACGAACTACCAGCCTAACGTTTTTTTTAAAAACGATAATTCATTACGATTTTGATAATTAGCAATGATTGTTTTTGCCAACTCATCAAAAAACACACTCTTAATTTACCATAAAACTAGTAATAAAGCCTTTTAAACACGAAAACGTTTTCGTAACTTTAACGCAATATTCTTATTGTGTTAACGTAAATTTTACATAAATTAGACGCTTATAAAGTGATTAAACACTAAATTTTTTTAAACTAAGCAAACTAATTTTAAACAAGAATCTTATGAAGAAAGTATTACTTAAAAGTATGCTGCTGTTTGTCGCGGTTCTCTTTGCGGGAATTTCAACTGCCCAGACAGTGTCTGGAACAGTGACTGAGGAGAGTGGTCCTCTACCGGGTGCAAATGTAATTGTAAAAGGTACTCAAAATGGTGCTACCACCGACTTTGACGGTAAGTACACTCTTAATAATGTAGCAAGTGATGCTATCCTCGTATTTAGTTATGTAGGGTATTCAACACAAGAAATTGCTGTTGGAGGAAGAACCACAATAGATGTAGCATTAGCCACAGACAACGCTTTAGATGAAGTGGTTGTTATTGGATATGGTACGACTACGATTAAAGACGCAACAGGATCTGTTTCTGTTGTAAAAGCAGAAGACTTTAACCAAGGGGTTATCGCTTCTCCAGAACAATTAATTCAAGGTAAAACCGCTGGGGTTCAGATTTCAGAATCATCTGGAGAGCCTGGAGCAGGGATTGCTGTAAACATTAGAGGTACAAACTCTATCCGTTCTGGAAACAATCCATTATTTGTAATTGATGGTGTGCCATTAACTACAGATACAGCGCCAGCAGCAGGAGATATTGCTTTTGGAGGCGGTGCAGCTCGTAACCCATTAAGTTTCTTAAACCCTAATGATATTGAAAGTATCAACGTTTTAAAAGATGCATCTGCAACGGCTATATATGGTTCTCGTGGTGCAAATGGAGTTATTATTATTCAAACTAAAGGTGGTAGAGGAAACTCTAAAGGTGCTTGGGAATTAAATTCTTCTTTAAGTATTTCAACAACTGCTGACAGATATGATCTATTGAACAGAGATGAATTCCTTACTGCGTTACCAGACTTTGGAGGAAACGTTTCAGAAGTTAATCAAGGTGCTTCTACAGATTTTCAAGATGTTATTTTCAGAACAGCTTATTCTAGAAGAACAGATTTAAGTTACTCTAAGAGTTATACGGGAGGAAATATAAGAACTTCTATCGCATATAGCAACCAACTAGGTGTTGTAGAAAGTGCAGGTCAAGAACGTCTAACGGGTCGTTTAAATGCACAGCACAAATTTTTTGACGACAAATTAACATTAGCATTCCAAGGATCTTTCTCTAGAGTGAATGATGATTTTGCACCTATAAGTGGTACTGCAGGTTCAACAGGAGATTTAATAGGAGCTGCGATCACAACAAATCCTACTTTTCCAAATAATGTAGATCTTGATTTTACAGGAAACTTATTAAACCCTGCGAACTTACTAGAATACTATCAAGGTAGATCTAACTCAGAAAGATTCTTAGCCAACTTATCTGCAGATTATAAAATTACAGATGATTTTAGCGCGAAAGTAACTGTAGGTTATGATAATTTTCAATCAGAAACAACAACGGTTTTTGCTCCTTTAGTAAGAGGAATTAATAGAGTATCTGACAATGGTCAAGGATCATTCAGCACGTTTGATCAAGAAAACACACTTTTAGAAGCTACCTTAAATTACAAAAAGGAATTTGGCAAGTCTAAATTAGACATATTAGGAGGTTTTTCTTATCAAGAATTTGCAAGAGACGGAATCAACGCAGGAGGTTGGGGATTCAACACGAATAGCCTTGATCAAATGGCTGGTTTATTAAAGAGCCAATATTTTGCAGTTGCAAACACTATCCAAGGAGATTTCCAACAATTTGCGTATGATGCAAATGGCGGTGCTTTCGTAAACAGACTTTTATTTGCTGAGAATGATACAGCGACCGAAACATTACCAAATGGATTTACAAGAAACATACGTTCTTTCTTCGGTGATACATTTGATAACACGGATGAACTTCAATCGTTTTTTGTAAGAGGTAACTATACATATGATGACAAATACTTATTTACGGCTACCGTAAGAGCGGATGGTTCTTCAACGTTTGGACCTTCTAATCAATATGGGTATTTCCCTTCAGGAGCATTTGCTTGGCAATTAAGTGAAGAAGATTTTATTGGAGATAATGTATCTACACTTAAACTTCGTATAGGAGCAGGACTTGTAGGTAACCAACAAGGATTAGGCTATGCAAACTTCTTACGTAGAACTCGTTTTGGAGGATTAGGCATTAGCGATAATGGATCTATCAACAACCCAGGTACTGTTTTTGTTGGAAATAACAACGAAGATTTAAAGTGGGAGCAAACATTTGATTTTAACTTTGGAATTGATTTCGGATTTAATAATGATCGCTTCAATGGTAGCTTTAACGTATACCGTAGAGAAACAAATGATTTATTATTAAACAGAACTATTGCTGCTCCAGGAGTACAAGGAATTACAGCAATCTTCCAAAACCTTGAAGATGGTACTGTATTAAACCAAGGAGCTGAACTTTTAGTTAACTATGATTGGGTCAATACAGATGATTGGAGCTTCTCTACATCATTCAATATCTCATACAACTTTAATGAAGTACAAGACACGAATCAAGTAATTGATACGGGTGCTATTAATGGTAACGGTTTAACAGGAGCATTTGCACAACGTCTACAAGCTGGACAGCCATTATTCTCATTCTTTATGGCTGAATTCACAGGATTTGATGCTAATGGATTCCCTACCTATACAGATTTTGATGGAAACGGTATTGGTGATCCTGATGCTGATAAATTCTTCGTTGGAGAAGATGCACTTCCAGATTTTAATGCTGGTTTATCATTAAATGCTTCTTACAAAAGATTTGATCTTTCTGCTTATTTTGCAGGACAGTTTGGATTCTCTGTGTACAATGCAACAGCGAATGCATTCTTTACTGCAGGTGGAATCGGAATTGCTAAAAACGTTACACAAGCAGCTATTACAAGTGGTGAAGATGCAGCAGCAACAACAGCAGTATCTACAAGATTCTTAGAATCTGGAGATTTTGTTCGTTTACAATCTGCTTCACTAGGATATAACTGGCCAGTGAGTGGTGATGGGTTATTCGATTCTTTACGCTTATCAATTACGGGACAAAACTTATTTTTAATCACTGACTATAGTGGTTTAGATCCTGAAGTAGGTATCAACACTGGAAATATCAATGCTGAAGCAATTCCAACCGCTGGAATTGATTACTCAGCTTTCCCAAGAGCTCGTACAGTAACTTTAGGTGTTAATGCAAGATTTTAATTAAAAAATGAAAACTATGAAACACACAAAAATTAACATGAAGTCATCCAAGCTCCTATTAGGGGCACTGGCTTTGACCTTTGCAGTATCCTGTACTGATCTAGAGGTAGAACAAACAGAGTCTATTAACACAGAAGCTTTTAATGGTGTTGTTGATCCTGCTACATTCATAGATGGGGTTTATAACAGTCTTAATGGTCAAGTAGGAGATCAAGCAAATTTATTTGCCTTGAGTGAAGTAACTACAGACGCAGCATTGATCCCAACACGTGGATCTGACTGGGGAGATAATGGAATCTGGAGACAATTACACCAGCATGACTGGAGAAATGATCATACGTTCATTACAAACGTATGGAACCAGTGGAATGGTACTCACTTTGCTGGAGCACAGTTATTATCTCCACTAACCACTTTAACAAACCAAGAACTAGGAGATGCTTCTTTCTTAAGAGCCTACGGAATGTTTGTTATATTAGATAATTTTGGTCAAATCCCTGTTCGTGATCCTGAAGCGTCTTTATTAGTAGACCCTGAAGTATTAAGTGGACAAGCGGCGGTTGATCAGATCGTAGCTGACCTTAACGTAGCTATTGCTAATTTACCTGCATTGGCTCCAGGATCTGGCGTTGGAGATAACACTTCTGCACATGCAAGAGGTTCTAAAGCAGCTGCACGTTTATTACTTGCAAAAGTATTATTGAACAAGCACATTTACCTTGGTACATCACCTGATAGTGCAGATATGAACCAAGTAATTGCATTGGTGAATGATATCGAAGCAGAAGGATATGGTTTAGTAGGTGGATACTTTGATATTTTCAGAAACGAATTAGACAATGAGACTATTTGGTTCTTACCTACAGCTGTAGGAAATAGAATTTGGAATGGACTACACTACAACATGGCTCCAGAAATTGCTGGAGGTGGTTGGAATGGATTCTCTACACTTTCAGAATACTATGACCTATTTGAAGGTGATGCTAATATCAACGAACCTGGAAGCGGTCAAGAAGAGCGTCGTGGATTTGTACCAACAGAAGGAGTTGCATTCACAGGAGCGCCAGGAACAACAGAGTCAGGGAACTTCCCAGGTTTTGAAGCTGGATCTAACATTGGATTTGGTTTCTTAATTGGACAACAATATGAAATTGATGGAACTGCACTACAAGATCGTCCTGGAAACCCATTATTTTTCACAAGAGATTTCGTAGATGGTGATGGTAACACAAACCTTATCAACAACAATGAAGTGACTGGAATACGTCTTCAAAAGTACAACCCTCGTTATGGAGGATTTACAGAGCATGAAATCGTATTCAGATTTGCAGATGCTTATTTAATGAGAGCAGAAGCTAGACTTCGTAGTGGTGGAGATGCTACTGCAGATGTAAATGCTTTACGTGTTCTTAGAGGTGCTGCTCCATTAGGAACAGTAACTGAGCAAGATATCTTAGATGAAAGAGGACGTGAATTATATGCAGAATTATGGAGAAGAAATGATATGGTTCGTTTCGGACAATATACAAGAGACTGGGAGCTTAAGAGTCCTGGAGCTGTAGGAGATGCAAACTTAAACTTGTTCCCAATACCAGCAAGTCAGGTGATCTTAAATCCTAATTTAACACAGAATCCAGGTTATTAAACCTAAACTTTGAATTAAGCTTAAAAAGAGGGTTGTTTTTTCAACCCTCTTTTTTATTAGCCTAAATCCGTTCTTACAGTATTCTAAAAAATACATTTAAAATAGCTCGTTAGACGAACGCTACTTTTTCTTTGGTATTTCTAAAATCTAGAACGTAACATCTTGATTTTTTCACAGCTAAGTTTTAGCAACTTTTATTATTCTTTTTCTTTTAGTAAACTTGCATTTTAAACATACATTGAAACTCTTTTTTGCCATAGTAGTTAGCTCCCTGTTCTTTATCTCTTGTAAAGAAGAAATGAAGCATCAACCAACCTTTGTTGAAGCTACTCATACGGGTATTTCTTTTTCCAACAACGTCCAAAACCAACCTGAACTCAATATTTTAAACTACCTCTATTTTTATAATGGAGCAGGAACTGCCATCGCCGATTTTAATAATGATGGATTAGATGATATTTATTTTACCTCAAACCAACAAGCAGATCAACTATACATCAATAAAGGGATGTTACACTTTGAGGACTACACCGCTACCTCAGGAATCAATAATGATCAAGGATGGACTACAGGCGTTACTACGGTAGATATCAATAATGATGGACGCATTGACATCTACATCTCTAAAGTAAGCGGTCATCTTGATCTTAAAGGATCAAATCTTTTATACGTTAATCAAGGAAACGACCCCACTGGAATTCCGCAATTTAAAGAACAAGCCAAAGACTACGGACTCGCATTGGAAGGACTCGCCTCACAGGCTACCTTTTTTGATTACGATATTGATGGAGATCTTGATGTTTTTATTCTAAATCACTCATTACACCCTAACAGCAATTACGGCAAAGGAACCTTGCGAAAACAGAAAGACACCCTTTATGGAGATAAACTATTAGAAAACCAAAATGGCCAATTTATAGACGTTTCAGATACTTCCGGAATTTTTCAAAGTAGATTAGGATACGGACTTGGTATTTCGGTGGCAGATATTAATGATGACGGATACCCAGACATCTACATAGGCAATGATTTTTTTGAAAACGACTACCTCTATATCAATCAAAAAAACAAAACATTTACAGAAATCAACTCTACAGAATCTAAGTTGGGGCATAGTTCGCATTTTTCTATGGGAAATGCGATTTCAGATATCAATAATGATGGCTTTCCTGATATTATGTCTCTAGATATGCTCCCTGAGGATTTACACACCTTAAAAGTCTCTGGCGCCGAATACAACTACCCTATCTTCCAAAATCAACTCCGCAATGGATATGAACCCCAGTTCATGCAAAACACATTACACCTTAATCTAGGGAATGACACCTATGCAGAAACGGCGTTTCTAAGTGGCATCTCAGCTACTGAATGGTCTTGGTCTCCTCTAGTCGCTGATTTTGATAATGACGGACACAAAGACATCTATATCACCAATGGGATCCAAGGCGCTACCAATGATATGGATTTTGTGAATTTTATCTCTAATGAGAAAATTCAGAAAAAACTCGGAAAAGGAATGAGCTCCGAAGAACTTATTTTTATTGATGAACTCCCTGAGAAAAAAACAGTCAATTACTTTTATAAAAACACAGGAAACACTCAATTTGAAGACGTAAGTGATCAGTGGCAAGTAGCACAAACTTCTTTTAGTAATGGCGCTAGCTATGCAGATCTTGACAATGACGGAGATCTAGACCTTGTGATCAATAATGTAAATCAAAAGGCATTTATTCTAGAAAATACGATCCGTAAAGATTCCACTGCGACGCATTACTTAAAAATCAATTTTAAAGGAAGTGATCAAAACACCCAAGGAATTGGCGCGAAGGTTACGCTGTACACCAACCAACAACAACAGTTTTTTCAGAATTACACCACACAAGGATACTTATCTGCGAGTCCTGCGAGTATCTTAGCAGGAATAGGTACGCATCAACAAGTAGATTCTTTACGCGTGATTTGGCCTGATGGGAACTACCAAATCCTTAAAAACTTAAAGGCAGATCAACAGCTTGTTTTAGACTATCAAAATGCTTCAGAAGACGCTTATAGTTTTCAAAAAAACACAGCGACTCCGCTACTTTCAAACACATCCTCCCCTATTGATTTTGTGCATAAAGACGCTACTTCTATTGAGTTCAGTCGATCGCCGCTTATTCCGTACGCAACGACCAATTTAGGGCCGTATATCACCACAGGTGATCTAAATAATGACCAAAGGGAAGACATCATCACCTTAGGAGCCAAAGGACAACCTTCTCAAATTTGGTTACAAGACGAAGTTGGCGGTTTTCAAGAACGCTCCTTGCCGGATGCCAAAGACACAAAAATCAATGAAGATACCCACGCCCTTATTTTTGATGCCAATGGCGATCAACAAAATGATCTACTCATTGTAAGTGGCGGCAACGAATTCAGAAGAGGGAAACCACTCACCCCAAGATTATACATCACCTCACAAGACTCCCTGCAAAGAGATCATGAGCAGTTCAAAGACCTATTTATCAACGCGTCAAAAGTAACCGCCGTAGATCTAGACAAAGACGGAGATCTAGACCTGTGTATGACTGCCAATGTCGTTCCACATCAATTTGGACAAACACCCACACAATACCTATTCAAAAATGATGGGAAAGGTCATTTTGAAGACATCACAGCAAACTATGCAAAAGACTTTCAGCAGATCGGAAATGTCTATGATATCACGTGGCAAGACCTAAATCAAGACGGCTATCCTGATGCCATTGTCGCGGGACACTGGATGCCTATCACTATATTTATCAACGACGGCACCTCCCTTATCCTTCAAGAAAACGAAGGCTTACAAAACACCCACGGATGGTGGAACACCCTCAAAGTAGCCGATTTTGACAAAGATGGTGATCTAGATATCATTGCAGGGAATTGGGGACTCAACACACGCTTACAACCCACACGCGAGGAACCCGTGACCTTATACCGCAACGATTTTGATGACAATAATCAAATCGACCCTATCGTTACCTATTATTACCAAGGTATAGAAACCACCATTGCCACCAAAGATGAACTCGTCAAACAGATCCCTTTGATTAATAAAAGGTTTCTATCGTATAACGCTTTCGCGAAAGCGGAATTAGAAGAACTCCTAGGTAAAAAGAAACTCCAATCATCAGATAAGAAAGAAGCCTATCTCTTTGCCTCCACCTATTTTGAAAACAAAGGAAACAATACCTTTCAGGCACATGAATTGCCTTTTTTGGCGCAAGTATCGACCGTTCAGGATATTTTGGTAGAAGATGTTGATGAAGATGGATTTTTAGATGTCATTTTGGTAGGAAATACCTATGAAATAAGTACCCAATTAGGTAGGCTAGATGGGTCTCATGGCGTATTTTTGAAAAACGATACAAAAGGCGGTTTTATCACGCTTTCAAATCAGAATTATGATATCAACGGGGCTTCCCGAAGTATCCGAAAAATTAAAATAAAAGATCACATTTTTTATGTAGTAGGTCGTAACAACAACACGCCACTATTTCTAAAAAAAGAGAAGTAATCGTATATGCAAGTTAAATTCACATACCAAACCGTTCTCGGAGCTATCCTCGCTCTATGTATCACAGCGTGTACTTCAACCACCAAAGAGTCCGCAGAAGAGACGACATCAAAAGAAAATACCTTATTCACCCTCCTATCTAAAGAAGAAACGGGTATTGACTTTGTCAACAACATCAAAAACCAAAAAGACTTTAATATCTTTAAGTACCGCAACTTCTATAATGGCGGTGGTGTGGCTATTGGAGATATTAATAATGATGGATTTGCTGATATTTTCCTAACTGCCAACATGGAAAAAAACAAACTCTATCTAAACAAAGGAGACTTCACTTTTGAAGACATTTCTGAAAAAGCAGGGATTGAAGGAAATAAACCTTGGTCTACCGGCGTCACTATGGCCGATGTAAATGCCGACGGTTTACTAGATATCTATGTAAGTAACGCAGGGAACTTTGAAGCAGATAATCATGATAATAATTTATACATCAACAATGGGGATTTGACGTTCTCAGAAAAAGCAAAGGAATACAACCTAGCCACGTCTGGATTTTCGACCCATGCTTCTTTCTTCGATTATGATAAGGATGGTGATCTCGATGTGTATATTTTAAATAACAGCAATGTACCCGTAAGCAGCTTAGGAAACAAAGGGCAACGTGACAAGCGCGCACAAGATTGGGAAAATGTAGAAAGTGATTTTAGAGGCGTTGGGGATTTATTAATGCGTAATGACAATGGCGTTTTTACCGATGTCAGTGATGAGGCAGGTATTTATGGCTCTTTAATTGGCTTTGGACTTGGCGTAATGGTCACAGACATCAACCAGGATTTATATCCCGATATTTACATCTCCAATGACTTTTTTGAACGTGATTACTTATACATCAATAATCAAGATGGCACCTTTACTGAAGAAATAAAAAAATGGACATCTCACCTATCGCTTTCGGCGATGGGGGTTGATATTTCAGATATCAATAACGACGGACTTCAAGATATTTTTATCACAGACATGCTTCCTGATGGGGAAGAACGCGTAAAATCTGTGATGGAATTTGATGGCTATAATGTCTACAAAAGAAAACAGCGCAACGATTTCTACCAGCAGTTTATCCAAAACACCTTACAAATCAATAACGGAAATGGCACCTTCTCTGAAGTTGCGTATCACAGTGGTGTAGAAGCCACCGATTGGAGTTGGTCAGGACTCGTTTTTGACATGGATAATGATGGCTTCCGTGATATTTATGTCACTAACGGAATCAACCATGATCTTACGGATCTGGATTTTGTCGATTTCTTTGCTAATGAAATCATCCAAAGCAAAGCCACTGGAGAAACAAGAATCTTGGATACCATTATCAATAAGATGCCTGTCAAACCCCTCTCTAATTATGCGTACCAAAATCAGGGCGATATCACCTTTACAAACAAAGCCAAAGATTGGGGACTCGAAATTCTAAGCATGTCCAATGGCGCTGCCTATGGAGATTTAGATAATGACGGTGATTTGGATCTCGTGGTGAATAATGTAAATATGGGTTCCTTTATTTACCGAAATAACACCGAAAAAGAAAAGAATCACAACTATATCAAATTAAAATTTAAAGGCGCTGAAAAAAACCCTTTTGCGATAGGTACGACTGTTCGGTTGTATCACTCAGGACAAACGTACATCCAAGAACTCATCCCTTCGAGAGGATTCCAATCGTCTATGGAGCATCCGATGACGATTGGTTTAGGTACGTCTCAAAAAATAGACTCATTACGTGTCATTTGGCCTAATGATAAAACACAACTTTTTAAAGATCTAACCGTCAATCAAACGCTTGCCTTACAAATTACAGACGCCACAGCTACGTACAAAGTACCTACTCCAAAAAAAGGAAAACAACTCTTTCAAGAAGTGGCAAATACCAACCTCACCGCTCACAAAGAAAATGAGTACAGCGATTTTGATTACGAAGGATTAATCGCCAAAAAGGTCTCCCAAGAAGGACCTTCGCTGGCGGTTGGAGACGTCAATGGAGATGGGAATGAAGATATCTACATAGGCGGTGCCAAGGGACAAGCTGGCACCCTGTACTTTCACAAAGGAAATGGTATTTTATCTCAGGCTCCCAATACAAAAGCGTTTAAAGCAGATGCCAATTATGAAGATTCCGCGGCGGCATTTTTTGATGCTGATGGTGACGGAGACCTGGATCTGATGGTGGGCTCTGGCGGTAATGAAGCGACGGTCAAAGAAGATTATAGCCTTCGGTTGTATATGAATGATGGGAAGGGCGCTTTCGCGAAAGCAAACCAAACCATACCCTCTGCCTACCAAAACATGTCTGTGGTAGCTCCATTTGACTTTGACCAAGACGGCGATATGGACGTATTTGTAGGCTCCCGAAGTGTGATTGCGGTATACGGAATTGATCCAGAACAGCTATTCCTTGAAAATAAAGGAAACGGCGAATTTACCAATGCCACAGAACGCATTGCCTACCCACTTAAAGATGCAGGAATGGTCACCGATGCCGTTTGGGCAGATATGGACCAAGATGGTAAAAAAGATTTGGTGGTTACTTCAGAATGGGGCACCACCAAAATCTATAAAAATAACGGCAGACGCCTCACCGCTATGAAAAATAGCCTTGATGACCTGCACGGATGGTGGAATACCGTAGAAGCATCCGATCTTGACAATGACGGAGATATCGATCTTGTGCTAGGCAACGAAGGAACAAACATTCATTACAAGCCCGAAGAAGGTGCCCCTATGAAAATGTACATCAATGATTTTGACACTAACGGAACCATAGAGCAAATCACGACCTTCCAAAAGGACGGAAAAGACTATCCATTGCATCAAAAGAAAGAATTAACGGGGCAACTCGTATCGCTCAAAAAGCAAAATATCAAAGCATCCGACTACGCAAAACGATCGATTGACGAATTATTTCCAAAAGAAGTGATTGACATTTCTATCGTAAAGCAAGTCCAAACATCGGCTTCTGTGATTGCGATCAATGAAGGGAATGGCGTTTTTAAAATCCAAGAACTCCCAATGCGCGTACAATTATCATGTGTGTGTGGCATTGCATGTACCGATATCAATAATGACGGACATCTTGACCTTGTCATGGGCGGTAATAATTTTGAATTCAAGCCTCAATACTCACAATTGGATGCAAGCAGTGGAAATGTATTACTAGGAGACGGAAAATTAGGATTTACATGGCAAGACTACACCACAAGCGGTTTTGAAATTCGTGAAGAGATCAAACATCTATCGACCTTTAAAGACAGTAAGGGTACTACCTTTTTGATTGCGGCAATCAATAATGAAAAACCAAAAGTCTATCATGCCGGCAAGTAGACATATCGTACTTCTTGGGATGCTCTTTCTCCTTTGGGGTTGTTCAGAAAAAGACACGCTTTTTAAAAACCCGTCGGCAGAAGAGACGGGGCTTACTTTTGAAAATACGCTGACAGAAAGTGATGATTTCAATATCATAGACTACCTCTATTTTTACAACGGCGGCGGACTTGCCATCGGTGACATTAATGGCGATACGCTTCCAGATATTTTTATTTCTGGGAATCAAGTAAAAAACAAACTCTACCTCAACAAAGGCAATCTTACTTTTGAAGACATCAGTGATACGGCAGGTGTTGCTGGCAATAGTACTTGGAATACCGGCGCGGTGATGGGAGACGTGAATGGCGACGGATTGTTAGATATTTATGTCTGCGCGGTGGTGGGTATTAATGGTTTTGATGGCCATAATGAATTATACATTAATAATGGCGATGCTACGTTTACAGAAAGTGCCGCCGCTTATGGACTCGATCTGGATACCTACAGCTCTAATGCGGCTTTTTTAGATTATGATCTGGACGGCGATTTGGATATCTATATTCTCAATCATGCCGTACACACCCAAGAATCGTATGGAAAGGCTTCGTTGCGCTTTAAGCGAAATTACGAAACCGGAGACCGGCTCATGCGCAATGACGGAGGCACCTTTACCGATGTCAGCGAAGAAGCGGGGATTCTCGGAGGAATCAATAGCTACGGATTAGGGATTGCTGTTGCCGATTTTAACCAAGACGGCTGGCCCGATATGTACATCGGCAATGATTTTCACGAAGATGATTATTACTATTTGAATACAGGAGAAGGCAGCTTTCGCGAAAGCTTAAAAGACTATTTTGGACACACCTCCCGCTTTTCTATGGGCAGTGACGTGGCAGATATTAATAGCGACGGTTGGCCCGATATGATTTCGTTAGACATGCTTCCTGAGGATGAAAAAGTGTTGAAATCCTCTGAAGGTGATGACAATATCCAAACGCAAAAATTACGTATTGATCGTTTTGGATACCACTATCAGTTTACGCGCAATATGCTGTATATCAATCAAAAAGGATACGATTATCAAGAAACCGCCCTATTAAGTGGCATTGCTGCCACTGACTGGAGTTGGAGTGCCCTCTTTGCCGATTTTGACCAGGATAGTTCGCAAGATTTATTTATCTCTAACGGGATTCCTAAACGACCCAATGACCTTGATTATATTCGGTTTATCTCGAGTGATCAGATTCAAAATACCATCAGCAAGACGAAGCTTATCGATCAGAAAGCATTGGAGTTGATGCCCAAAGGCAATACGCACAATTACATTTTTAAAGGAAAAGGACAGCTCGCTTTTGAAGATCTATCAGGTACGTGGACGCAAAAAGACACGTTGGTTTCTGGGGCTACAGCCCTCGCTGATTTGGATAATGATGGCGATTTGGATATGGTGACCAATAATATCAATACGACGCCACAAGTCTATCAAAACACCACCGATGCGACTGCCAACTATTTGAAGATTCGATTTGACTATAAAGGTGCTAATAAATTAGGCATAGGCACCAAAGTATTTGCGTATCACCAAGGAAACTTACAATACAAAGAACTCTACACTGTTCGTGGTTTTCAGGCATCTTCAGAGCCGATCCTTCATTTTGGATTTGGCAACACCCCAGCGATTGATTCGCTGAAAGTGATCTGGCCCGATCGCACGGCACAAACGCTTACCCATGTTGCGGTCAACCAAACGCTTGTGATTTCGCCGAAAGGCAACACCCCTTTTGACTACAATTCTTTACAACCCGTTCGCAAAAAGCTGTTTGAAAAGGTAGATAACAATCTTGGAATCGATTTTACGCATACTGAAGACCGCTATATTGATTTTAACCGTCAGAAACTGATTCCGTATCAGGTATCAGATCGCGGACCTGCGGTGGCTATTGGAGACATTAATGGCGATCAAAAAGACGATATTTATTTTGGGAGTTCGAAGTATATGCCATCTAAAATTTACCTAGCGGATAGCACGGGATTTACAGAAGCTCCGTATCTAGATATTACCAAAAAAACGATCACCGAAGATGTGGTTGCCACCCTACAAGATTTTAATCAAGACGGTCGCGCAGATCTTTTTATAGGCACAGGCGGCGCCGATTTTGACAATGAGGCAGTTCCGCTCAAGGACCTGTATTTTACCGCACAAGACACTACGTTTGTACAGCAGCAACTTCCAGAAAGCTTTCAAAATGCGTCTGTACTTGCCGTGCATGACTATGATAACGATGGAGACTTGGATGTCTTTGTAGGCAATCAAGCCGTAACCAATGACTTTGGGCGTCCTTCGGAATCTGTTCTTTTACGCAATGACAAAGGCAATTTTACGATAGATACGGCTACCTCTTTTGATAAGATAGGCATGATTACCGATGCTGTCTGGAGTGATTTTAATGCAGATGGTGAGAAAGACCTCATCCTTGTGGGCGAATGGATGGCCCCTCAGTTTTATGCAAACACGAAGGGTACATTTCAAAAAGTAGCGGTTACAGATCCCGCTCTTAATGGATTATGGCAAGCGATACAACCCTTTGATATGGATGGAGATGGTGACCTAGATTACATCCTTGGCAACTGGGGAGAGAACAGCAAGTTTAAAGCATCTCTTAGTGCTCCTATGCTTGCCTATCTGAATGATTTTGATGCCAATGGCCAATCGGAAACCATTATAGCAACTCAAAAAGGAGGTGACTATTATCCGTTATTGGGATTGAATGAATTAGGAAGTCAGATGACCAATTTATTCAAAAAATATACGAGCTATAAGGATTTTGGTGGACAAACCGTAGAAGACATTTTTGGCAAGAAAGCCTTAATTCAAAGTACCCGATTGAGTGTACATACCTTACAATCTGGGTATCTTAAAAATGAAGAGGGTCGTTTTTCTTTTGTGCCTTTCGGCGAAAGCTTACAAACAGCGCCCATCATGGCTTTTACTACCCACGATTTTGATGGAGATGGCCAAGAAGAAGTCTTAGCCGGCGGAAATTACTTTGGCGTAAAGCCCTTTCATGGAAGATTAGATTCTTTCTCTGGGGCATTGCTTAAAAGTGATGGAAGTGTTACATTGGGTCATCTTTTAGGATTGGATCTTTCACAGAAATCTGTGAGACATTTATCCGTCTTATCGGTAGGTACAGATAGCTACCTAATGGTTACTTTTAATAATGATAAAGCACACGTATACAAACTACAAAAATAGACGCATGATGAAAAACACCCTGATATCCCGATGTTTTGGAGCGTTACTACTGGTTATTTCCTTTGCAGCCTGTGAAGAAAAACCCATAGAGCCTATTGTGATTACCGCAGAAGATTTTCACACCTCGGTCAATAATGTGACCCAAGTGATGATTCATGACATCTTCTCTCCTCCACAAGCAAGTCGAATTTATGCCTATCCCAATGTGGCTGCTTATGAGATTTTGTCAAGTACCAACGACGAATACAACTCGCTTGCGAATCAGCTTACCGATTTTACGTCGATTCCAACACCTACTACCACCGAAAACCTCAACTATGAGCTTGCTGCGTTGGTAGCGCACATTGATTTGAGTAGACGTTTGGTCTTTTCGGAAGATAAAATTACACCTTACAGAGATAGTTTATATCAACTTTGGAATACAAAAAATCCTACCGAATACACGGTATCAAAAACCTATGGCCTTGCCGTAGCCGATCATGTGGCGGCATGGATGGATGGTGACATGTACAAAGAAACGCGTACCATGCCTAAGTTTTCTGTGATCACAGATGATCCTTCTAGATGGCAACCTACGCCACCTTCCTACGGTGATGGTATCGAGCCGCATTGGAATAAAATTCGCCCTTTTGTGATTGACTCGGCTTCACAATTTAAACCGGTACCCCCACCAGCATTTTCTATGGATGAAAATTCAGATTTTTATAAAGAACTTAAAGAAGTCTATGACCTAAGCGAAAGCATTACCGCCAAAGGAGACGATGCTGAAGAAATTGCGATCGCTCAGTTTTGGGATTGTAACCCATATGTTTCTGTGACCCGCGGACATCTTATGTTTGCGACCAAAAAAATCACCCCTGGGGCACACTGGATTGGGATTGCTAAAATTGCTTCTAGAAATGCAGGGCATGATGTGATGCCAACCATGTATACCTACACCAAAACATCCCTTGCCATTGCCGATGCATTTATAAGCTGTTGGGATGAGAAATACCGAAGTAATTTGGTACGCCCAGAAACGCTCATTAATGAGCATTTTAATGATAACTGGCAGCCTATTTTACAAACCCCTCCCTTCCCAGAATATGTGAGCGGTCACTCGGTCGTTTCGGGAGCTGCAGCAGAAGCATTGACCAGTATTTTTGGCGATGGATTCTCTTTTATAGACGATACCGAATTGCCTTTTGGACTTCCTGTACGAAGCTTCTCTTCGTTTAGAAATGCCGCTAATGAAGCGGCAGTGAGCAGACTTTATGGAGGGATTCATTACCGCGCTGCGGTAGATAATGGGTTGGTTCAAGGAAAAAATATTGGTCGGTTTGTCAATGCTACCCTCAAAATGAAAGTGAATAAAGATCAAGTTTCTAACTAAGCTTCTATGAAAAAGATCGGACGTATTCTTTTAGTGCTTTGTCTTGTTGCCATTGTCTGGTATCTGTTTCTAAAGCCGTATGACTATGTGGTCCGTTTTCCTGCTAAAACCACCGTGGGAACGATTAATCAATCCATCAAATCCTGGTATGCGGGTATTGAAGGCACACAACTCATTGATCAATCAAAGTTTGATGAGCTTACCCAACAATTTAATTTTGGAGATTCCATACATACCTATACTTGGAAAATAGAAGCCGTCACCGACTCCACCTCTCTGGTAAAAGTCTATGTAACAGATGAAGATCATAGCCTCGCTAATAAGTTGGCGATTCCATTTTCAAATACCGCCATTGAGCAACGCTCCGAAGCGACGGTAAAGGAATTCTATGATGTGCTTAATTTGCATTTAAAGCGGACGAGAGTAACGATTAACGGAGAAGATAACACAAGGGCTACGTATGTGGCGTATGTGCCTGTAAAAGGACAGCAAGCCGAAAAAGCAAAAGGAATGATGTATAACTATTCCTTATTAACACAAATCATGCTTCAAGGGAATGTAGCGCTCAATGGAACGCCCTTTGTGGAAGTCACCGACTGGAATACAAAAACGGATAGTATCTCGTATAATTTCTGTTTTCCGATTATAAAAAGCGATAGTTTACCAGTACACCCAGAGATTCAATACAAGCAATACAGGAGCCAAAAAGCCCTCAAAGCCACCTATAACGGTAATTATATTACTTCGGATCGCGCTTGGTATGCATTAGAAACCTATGCCAAAAGCCACAATATCCCTATTGACCTCACCCCTATTGAAGTTTTTTACAACAACCCAAACATGGGCGGTGACGAACTCCAATGGAAAGCGGAAGTTTTTATGCCACTTAAAGAGTAATCATATAGATAGATACATACGATCTGTACTGAAAAATGAATGTTATACATAATAAAGGATATTGCTCAAAAAGCAATATCCTTTTTATCTATTTGTATTTTAAAAAACAATAGTACTTAAGGAGTATATACATCCAATCCAGTACAATTTAAGTTTTCACAATCTCCTACCTCACCACCACTACACGTAGTCGTTGTTCCTCCGCATTCTCCTAATGAAAATGCAAACGTTGATCTTGTTTGAGTTGCGCTATTGAGGACAACATATCTCCAACAACAGTCTATGCCACATTCTTCTTGAGTCCCACCACTTCCACAAGTTACTGCACAAATGTTTGGAATAGAACTCACAATTAAGAGTTGATTCCCTAAAAACAAACTCGAACCAAAGTTAGATAACCAATCCTCTACACCACTTAATAATTGTGCTACTATAGCATTATAAGCTGCTTGGTACCCAGATAAATCACCCGCATTATAGAGGGCCATCATGCTTGCAAATTCTGGACAACTACTCCCATTTTGAGGAGCCATCTGAAAATTATATATGCCTACATTTCCAGCACTACAGATATATAGATCAAAAGAATAATCGATTGTACAATTAGGCGATAAGTTATAAGACCAATTCATTGTCCTTTTAGTGCAATCTGGTGTATCTAGACAAGCAGAGCTCCCACGAGTATTAGAACCCTTTTGCCATTCTTCGTAATAATCTACTACTGTTTTTTCATCAATTTGTGCTACTTCTTTAAATACATAGCCATTACTCTCATCAGAAAATATTCCTTCAAATTCCTGAGACAAATCAGCAGTTGTTGTTGGATTAATTTCGTCTGTTGTATCTGAACAAGAAATTAAAAAAAGGACACATAGTGCCATCATAAGTTGTTTCATAATATAAAATGTTTAGTTAAAAAATAAGGATACAGAAGGTATGGTCTGAAAGAAGCGCTTTATACTACTAGTAAACTTCTAGACAATATTTTCTATAAGCAAATTTGAATTTGGTAAACCCTGACAGGAGAGATTGCAATCATTCTAACTGATAATAAGGTTATTGTAAAATCAATAACTTCTAAAAACTTAACAGGATTTGTTGTTCAGAACAGTTCAAATATTTGATTTTTTAAGATAAAAAACAAGAAAAGTATCTCGTTATTACGAAATACAGAGTCCTAATTTAAGTCACTCAAAATAAGCAATGTACTTAGGTTATTTTATTGATTCTGGAAAAAAGATTACTATAGAAATCGGTTTAGAGCATTTACATAAAGTCAAAATACAAGGAATATAAAGAGCCATTAGAAATAATAATCCTTTTCTAGTGAACATTATATTATACCTTTACGCTATGTCACAACTATTCTTAGATCAACATTATAAAGGGATTGACTATACCGTTAAAGGATTCACCACAGGAGAGTATGACAACTGTACGTTTACTGACTGTTTATTTCCAGCGCTTCACCTTTCCAACACCACCTTTTTAGAGTGTACGTTTACAGATTGTAATTTCACCAATACAAAGTTTGGTGGGACCACGCTGCATGATATCGTTTTTAAAGGATGTAAAATGGTCGGTGCAGATCTCAGTGTTTGCCATGACTTTATGTTATCTATACGCCTAGAAGATTGTGTGATGGATCTTGCCAATTGCTATCAACTTCGCCTCACCAAAACTCATTTTAAGGACTGTTCGCTTAAAGAAACTGATTTTACCGAAAGTAATTTAGCAGAAGCTGTGTTTTCAGGTTGTGATCTTAAAGGCGTTATTTTTGATCAAACCAATCTTCAAAAAGCAGATTTTAGAACCGCTCAGAATTATACCATAGATCTTGATCGCAACAAGGTCAAAGGCGCGCAGTTTTCTAAGGAAGATGTGCATGGACTGCTGACCAAGTATGGGGTGAAGATTTCTTAAAGGGGTTTTTCTTTATACGCTTTCGCGAAAGCGTACGCATCATCTTTACAACTTTTCGTATTCTATTCTTATGTTATATCTAACTATACTAATAAATGTTTATTAAGTATAAGCAGTACTATCAAATAAGAATTTTAATGAAAATGAAAACTACTGGGGAAATAGAAATTATTTTTGAATCTTCAAATTAATAACATTCTCCTTTAGATACAAGTAAACAAACAGCCATTTTATTTTTAGTTAATTATTGTTTTTCAATTATTTAACCTGTCATTTCAAGTCGCAGGTCAGTTATTATCGGAGTTAACTTAATCCCTATTTAATCATTTTAATATTGACTAAATAAAATATACTCATGAAAACACTAAAAAACTTAAAGAAATTCGAAATCTCAACAACTAAATTAAAAGAAGTAAATGGGTCCGCTTTTGAAGACTTCAGGCTTGATTGTGTGACCGTTGAGGACGGAGACACTCTTTGCTGTAGTTCTTGCGGCGGTGAGAGACCTGTATGTATTTGGCTATAGTTGTTTGATAATTTTTATCATAGTTACTCATTTCCTTCAAGATTTTTAGTTGCGACTAACTAGCACACTTTTTATAGTGATATGAGAGGAAAGTGAAAATCGTCTTTTCTATAGTATTGATGACCCTATAGCTATAAAGCTTATATTTATCGTATAAGAGATAAAATAATATACGCTATGAACGTTACTTCTCAAGATATTTTGATTGTTATAGGAGGAGCTGTTGTTGTCTTTATAGTTGCTTTTTTAGTCATCCGGTTTACAAAATATGGTGGAGGTAGTAATTACGGAATGACAGGAGATAGTGATATGACAGCTGATCGTTGGGACTCAGAAGATTTTGATTTGTAGTTAATTACCTTCTATGACACTCGTTTGCAACGAGTGCTTTTACACAGAACTTCTTTTTAAAAATACAAAAAGCCATACGTGACATACGTATGGCTTTTTGTTCCTAATTATATGATTTCTTACTCTTGACGGCACCCGTCACAGATGAGCGCTAGTTCGACATCTTTTATTATTACTGTAGATAACTCTCTAAATTTAATCGCTCTAACTTATCTATTTTAACATCAAATAATTCAGCCTGTGATTTGATAGTATCTAAAGTATCATAATAACTAAATATCTGACCTTTAATATAGTCATCTTTTTCAGAATTATTTTTTAAATCCTCTAATTTTTCTATTAGTATCTCTACTAAATCTGATATATAATTTAAATATAATTCTTTTGTCATTGGCTATTTTTTACTTTTTAGTAACTCGATTTGATCGCTTAAAACATCATTGCGCCTTTAGCCTGAGAGATCAGGTCATAAATATAATTCTTTATTTATCTCTTTTACGCTTTCGCGAAAAATCATAAAGCTACTACTTAAAAATACAAAAAGCTATAATCTAAGATCATAGCTTTTATATATTTATTAATTGATTTGATCACTCTAAAGGCCACCAGTTACAAACTGGCGGGAGCGGGGTA
>CAYGQJ010000026.1:0-1884 GCA_964351845.1 uncultured Flavobacteriaceae bacterium
TCTTTTTCCATTCGTATCGTGTCTATATTAAGAACAACTTTATCGCGAAATCTCCTGAAACTATTTTAAATAAAATCCCTCAAGCTCTTCTTTAATTTGTTTAAAGGCACTATAAATTCTATATTCTACCACCTTTTTTGTGACGCCTAATTCATCGGCGATTTCCTGATGTTTTTTTCCTTCGGCTTTATTCAATAAGAAAGCGACGCGTTGCTCTTCTGATAATTTACCGAGTACTTTCTGGTAGTTCCCTAAAAACTCTTCTTTTTGAAGTAAAAATTCTGGAGACTCATTGGTGTACTCTTTGGGTTTTATTTTTCTGAAATTCAATACCACTTTATGATGTTTGACCTGATTTAGCATCATATTATTGGCAATCGTATAGAGATAAGACTTGGCTTTATCAAAAGCCACCTTTTTACAATTCTCCCATAATTTTATAAAAGCTTCTTGCGCGGTATCTTTAGGATTCAGTGTTTCTCCATATTTATAATACAAATGATTTGCTAAGGGTTGCGCATAGGTATCATACAACTTTGAAAAAACAGAATCTTCACAAACAGAACTTGGCATTGATTTTTTCACAAGGGTTGTTTTTTAGTATCTACAAAGCTATGAGAAACTTTTTTATTTTTTTTTCAGGAGTTTTAAAGGTGTGGTTGTTTTAAGTATGAACGTTCGCAATTAAATGTACTGAAATTTTGCTCGATAACCGAGATTTAACGATTTCGAGGTTTGTTTCGAAATCAAATGATTTTCCTTAAAATCCCTCGTAGGCTTGTCCAGAGGTTGTTTACTAATCAAAATAAAAAACGAATATATTATGAAACTATTTAAGAACCTTCCACTTTTAATCATAGCGGTTTTTTTTCTTTTCACTGCCTGTAGAACAGAGGATGAAGAAATCATTACGCCACCTGAGCAACAAATCCTAGAGATAAACTCTACGACTGCCGACTTAATTACCCGAACCACCACCAACGATGGATCTAATGATAACATCTTAGACAATGCCAACTGTTTAAGTATTCAGTTACCAGTGACTGTGATTATAGATGGGTTAGAAATTATCATTGACTCTGAAGCAGATCTAGATGTTATTGAAGCGATTTTTGATGAGTTTGATGATGATATTGATGAGTTGGATTTTGTATTCCCAATCACTATTATCTTAAGCGATTTTACAGAAATCACCATTACCAATGCACAAGAACTACAATCCTTTATCGACGAATGTTCTGGAGAAAACGAAACTGATGATGACATTGAGTGTATTGACTTCCAATACCCAATTACCTATGCGGTCTTTGATCAGAATAACGAACTTATAGAAACAGTCACCATCAATAATGACCAAGAGCATTATGAATTTATTGATAATTTAGAAGATTCTGATGTCGTAAGTATTAATTTTCCGCTAACCCTTATTCTTTCTGATGGAAATACGGTCACGGTAAATAACATCTCACAACTGGAAGATGCTATCGAAAATGCCATAGATGATTGTGATGAAGATGATGATAATGATTATGATGATGATGATTGTGAAGACTGTACTACAGATCAATTAACGTCTATTCTTACAGAATGCCCTAGCTGGGTAATAGACAAATTAGAGCGTAATGATACTGACCTTGAAGATAATTACACGAACATCGAGTACTCTTTTAGCGAAGACGGTACCATAAGCGTAGATGACAATGGTACGATCACTATGGGAACATGGAATGCTGTAGCAAATGATATGACCAATGTAATTGAAGTAGCTATCGATGTCCCCGGAGATGCAAACGTAAGTGACATTTGGATGCTCCATGAAATTGATGAGGATGATGAAGATGATGAAATAAAAGTAGATTTACGTATCGGTGATGATCGATTACG
>CAYGQJ010000026.1:1984-36302 GCA_964351845.1 uncultured Flavobacteriaceae bacterium
ATGATGAAGATGATGAAATAAAAGTAGATTTACGTATCGGTGATGATCGATTACGTTTTGAAAGTGACTGTGGAGATGACGATGATGACGATGATGACGATGATGATGACGACGACAATGATGATAACGATTGTGAAGACTGTACCACAGATCAACTAGCGTCTATTCTCACAGAATGCCCTAGTTGGGAAATAGACAAACTAGAACGCAATGATACTGACCTTGAAGATAACTACACGAACATTGAATTCTCTTTCAGTACAGATGGTACGATCACTATAGATGACAATGGCATGATGACTAATGGAACATGGAATGCCATGGAAAATGATATGACAAATGGTATAGAAGTAGCCATCGATGTTCCTGGAGATGCAAACCTAAGTGATACCTGGATATTACATGCCATTGAAGAAGAAACAGGAGAAGTAAAAGTAGACTTACGCATAGGTGATGATCGATTACGATTTGAAAGCACGTGTGAGGATGGCGGTAATAATGGGGGTGACAACACAGTTTTAGAAGATATTCTTACCGCTGACAATAGTGTTTGGATCGTAAGTAGCTATACCGAGGATATGAATGATGAAACGGCTGATTTTAATGGATTTGAATTTGTATTCAATATAGATGGAACTGCGACGGCTACTAGCAGTGGTGGAAATGTGACTAACGGAACGTGGGCACACATAAACAATGAAACAGAACTGCTCTTAAATTTTGGAACTTCCACGCCATTAGATGAACTTGAAGACGAGTGGGATATCATTTCTGTGAGCGAAACCCAAGTAGAACTTCAAGATGTAAGCGGCGGTAATGGAGGAACAGACACCTTAACCTTAACGAGACTATAATTATGAAAACAATAAATAAATTAGTCATCACTGCTTTTTTTCTAGTAGGTATAATAGCCTTACAAAGTTGTAGCACCGACGATGACAGTTCTTCTAGTAATACCAACACTGAAGAGCAAATTATGCAAGCGCAAAGTATCGCTAATACCGGAACTTGGATCATCACTAACTTTAATGATTCTGGACAAAACGAAACAGGAGATTTTAATGGATATACCTTTGATTTTGCAAGTGATGGAACGGTAACAGCTACCAATGGAACCAATACAATCACGGGAACTTGGTCTATCACAGATGATAGTAATAGCAGTAGCGACGATGATAGCCCTGATGATGACGATGATATTGATTTTAATATGTTCTTCTCTGTATCGCAATCAAGTGATTTTGAAGATCTGAATGATGATTGGGATATCGTATCTGTCACAGAAAATCGGATGGAACTCAGAGATGTTAGTGGTGGAAATGGAGGAATTGACATCTTGGTATTTGAAAGAAATTAGCAGTATACTAAGTACCATTTAAAATGCCTCAATGACGGATGTAGATTTAAGAAACCTACATCAACCTTAAACGAAGTTGTCTATGTATAGACAACTTCGTTTTGTTTTTTATAGTAGATCCTCATAGACTACAATGTACGATCCCTCCTTTTATTCCTTTTTTTAGGCATTACACAGTGATCGAATACATTTTATTTTCTACTTTAGGATTTAAGGCGAAGAATGAAAAGTATCACCCTTACTAATTGCTTTTTTGAATGTATAGTAGATAAATTTATTTACTAACTACTGTTTTACATCAGTCAAAAGAGCGAAAAATCCTACATCCTATCTTTTTCAAGATTAAAAAAAGTATATTTGTGTTGGTAATCAACACAATGCCTTAAAATTTGAAACCTACACCTAGTATCCGTCCTGCTTTTATTTTTAAATTTATTGCTCCCTAAACAATGAATAAAGAAATAGACCCTACTTTAGAAGTTACACAGCTTTTGGACAAAGCGTACGCACTACGTGGTGAAAACATGCACCTCAGCATACAACTCGCCCAAGAAGCACTAGAAAAAAGTAAGGAACTTAATAACGCATCGCTTATAGGGGAAAGCCTTAGTAAACTTGCTCTATTCCACATGGTCAGCGCAGACAATCAAAAAGCCATTGAAATGTCTGAGCAGGCCATTGTTCATTTTAAAAAAGATAATGATGAGCTAGGGATTGCAAGAGCAAAATACAATATCGCAGGGGTCTATTATAAGACTAACAACTATCACTTAGGGATGTTTCATCTTATTGACTGCCTTACTATATTCCGTAAACATAAAGACAAACATAATGAGTCTAAAACTCATAAAACATTAGGAACCATTTATGAAATCCTAGGAGATCAACACAATGCTATCATTGCCTATGAAAATGCGATCTCTTGCGCGATTGAGGTAAAAGACAAAAACCTAGAGTCGAATGCCTACAACCCTCTTTCAGGTATTTTCTTAAAGCAAGGAAATATAAATAAAGCACTAGATATCATTGAATTATCTGTCTCCATTAAAAAAGAAACGGGAGACAATAGAGGATATGCCTTTGCCATTTATGGACGTGGAAAAGTATATACCCATCTAGAGAGATATGAAGAAGCACGACACGATTTTGAAGAAGCATTAGCCATTCATGAAAGTGTAGGCGATCAATTTGCTATTGCTATGTGCCATAACAAAATGGCACAGCTTTTTATAAAAACAGGGGAAAGAGACAAAGCCAAGATATGCTTAAAAATAGCGCTGGACATCAGTGATTCTAACAACTTATCTCTAATGAAAAATAAATGTTATTACTTTATGTATAGCATTTATAAAGAAGAAGGAGATCATGTAATAGCCTTAGAGTACTTAGAAAAATATCTAAAAGAAAAAGATGCGACTATCAATTCACAAACCTTAAAAGTGATTGAGAATTACGAACGGATCTCAAAAATACAATCAAAAGAAAATAAAGCGAAATTAAGACGACAAAAAGCCGAAATAGCTGCACAACAAGAACGTGCAGAGCAAACGGCTGCCATGAAACAAAATTTCCTTTCGGCGATGAGTCATGAGATTCGAACGCCTCTTAATGCAGTGACGAGTATTATTTCATTACTCAGAGATCGTTCTGATGAACAAGATAAAAAACTACTGACATCCTTACGTTTTTCTGCCAAAAACCTCATGCAAATCATTAATGACATTCTTGACTTTTCTAAGTTAGATTCTAATAAAATGACCTTAGAAAAACATCCTGTAAAATTCAAGGAAGTTTTATATAACATACAACAAACCTATTTAACCCTTGCCGAGGATAAAGGGATTCATTTGGAACTCGTCATCGCAGATACCGTAGCAGATAGTTATGAAGTAGATGAAACCAAATTATTTCAAATCTTAGGAAATCTAGTGAGTAATGCGATTAAATTCACAGAAAAAGGAGCTGTCACAATCAGCGTAGATACGCTCGCAATACAATCAGATGATATTGATCGTTTATCCTTCAAAGTAAAAGATACCGGCATTGGTATTCCTGAAGCCGAAAGAGAACGTCTCTTTGAAAGTTTTTACATGCCAAAATCCATTATGACGCGTAATGACGGTGGGACAGGATTAGGGCTCTCCATCGTAAAAAAATTAATCGAATTGCATGGAAGCACGATCACCCTGGAGAGTGAAGAAGGCCAAGGATCTATATTTAGCTTTGAGCTTGAGTTCAAGAAAGCAAAAGCGCCTGTTCACATGGACAAGGACATGTTTACAGCGCTACAAAACAAAACAGCCATCCTAGCCGAAGATAATGAGATCAATGCCCTAGTGATGCGACAACTCCTTAATAAATGGGGGATCTCCATCAAGCGTGTAAAAAATGGAAAGCAAGCCATCGTACAAGCCCTAGAGCTTAAAGTAGATTTTATCCTTATGGATATTCACATGCCAGAAATGAATGGTTTTGATGCTGCTCGCATCATTCGATCTACAGAGAATGTCAACCAACATACGCCTATATTTGCCCTTACTGCCGATGTCACCTCGGCCAACAAAGAAGAGTTTCCTGATCTCTTTAATGGATTTTTATGGAAACCTATAGAGATTTCTCGCCTTTTTGATACGCTGACAAAACTCTACTCTGAGAAAGATACGGTAGAGACAAACCTTGTTGACAAAGAGTAATCTATTTTAATAAAGTGTCATTTCTATTAGCCCATTTTTGTACGCAGAACCAAAAAAATCAACATTTAAAGGTTCATCATATATGGCAATATGTTTAATTTGATCTACTTTAATGGAGTTTAAAAATTCTTTTGCATCGTAAGGTAACATTGGGAATCGCCCATTGACTGATAAAGGCTTACAATCTTTACAAAGAAAATCACGAATACGCACCTCTGGTACTTTTTCATTGTAGAAATCTGTAATCTCCGTCAATAATGCCTCTTTCTCTTTAGTCGTTTGTTGAGCAGTACTCAATACTACAAATAGATCACAAGGTTTATGCAGGTATGTACGCTCTTTAGTTTCTTTTATAAATGTAATACGAGAAAAGTCCGTTTTTCTGTAGTGAGTCAGTGCTGTATCAATCGTATGTTGATCATACGGAATTCCGTCAAGAATATAAAGTTCACAGAAATCAATTTCTGCAAGATCATAGCCAAATTTCCATTCGGCCATTCTTTTAATATCCTCTTGGTTATAAGGAATCTTATTCCTGTCTCTTTTCAGAATTCCACAACTTAAAAGGGTTCCTATAAAAAGAAGAAAGATTATTTTTTTAAGGTTTCTCAAAGCATAGATATAAAAACCCTGGCTACCCAAGATATGCTAACACGTTTTTTTCAATTCTAGCTTCTATATTGGATAGGTCCGCTTTCGCGAAAGCTTCCCCAGTAATATTCTCATACAACTCGATATAGCGGTCTGACACGGTTGTTATGTAGGCATCAGACATTTCAGGTACCGTTTGTCCGTCGAGTCCTTGAAAGTTGTTAGCAATCAGCCACTGTCGTACAAACTCTTTAGACAACTGTTTTTGCGCTTCTCCCCTCGCCTGACGCTCCTCATAACCTTCAGCATAAAAATAGCGTGAAGAATCAGGGGTGTGAATTTCATCAATCAATACAATCTCACCCTCAGCTGTTTTCCCAAATTCATATTTGGTATCTACCAAGATCAGTCCGCGGCTTGCGGCGATTTCAGAACCTCTTTGGAACAATTTACGCGTATAATCCTCAAGCACGAGATAATCAGCTTCAGAGACAATCCCTTTCGAAATAATATCCTCACGAGAAATATCCTCATCGTGATCGCCCATTGCTGCTTTGGTCGCTGGCGTAATGATCGGACTTGGAAACGCATCATTTTCTTTCATGCCTTCTGGCATAGCCACGCCACAAAGCATTCTTTTCCCTGCTTTATATTCCCGTGCTGCATGGCCCGACATATAGCCGCGAATCACCATTTCTACCTTAAACGGATCACAGCGTTTTCCAATCGCCACATTAGGATCGGGTGTTGCCACGAGCCAGTTAGGGACTATATCTTCAGTGTCCTTCATCATCTTGGTAGCGATCTGATTTAAAATTTGCCCTTTATACGGGATTCCTTTTGGCATCACCACATCAAAAGCACTCAATCTGTCGGTGGCGACCATGAGTAATAAATCATTTTCTAGGGTATATACTTCGCGTACTTTTCCTTTGTACAAGTCTTTTTGTCCTGGGAAATTGAAGTTGGTGTCTATAATGGTATTCATAGTCGTATTGTGATGATGTGTTTTGTTTTAAAATATAAAAATAATATTAATGGTGATGGGTCATGGATAAGAATAATGAATACTTGTAACTATTTCACAAAGCCGCAAACTGCTACTGAAAACTAAAACCCTTAATTCCTATTCTCAATATCCTTATAAGCAGCAATGACCTTCTTCACCAATGGATGACGCACTACGTCTTTATCATCGAGATACATCATTCCGACTCCTTTTACATTCTTGAGAATTAATAAGGCTTCTTTGAGTCCGCTGGTGACACGTCTTGGCAAATCTATTTGCCCTGGATCGCCTGTGATGATAAACTTCGCACTTCGTCCCATACGGGTTAAGAACATCTTCATTTGCGCATGTGTGGTGTTTTGCGCTTCATCAAGAATCACGTATGCATTATCTAGCGTACGCCCTCTCATAAAGGCCATCGGTGCAATTTGAATCACGCCTTTTTCTATAAAACTCTCCAATTTTTCATGCGGAATCATATCGCGTAAGGCATCGTACAACGGTTGCATATACGGATCTAATTTTTCTTTCATATCGCCCGGTAAAAACCCAAGATTCTCTCCTGCCTCGACGGCGGGACGGGTTAAAATGATACGTTTTACCGATTTTTCTTTGAGCGCTTGTACCGCAAGTGCCACACTTACGTAGGTTTTACCCGTTCCTGCTGGACCAATCGCAAAAACCATATCATTCTTCCTAGAAAGCTCTACAAGCTTCCGTTGATTAGCCGTTTGAGGTTTGATGAGTTTCCCACTTACGCCATGTACAATCGTATCTCCACTCTCTTTAGAAGTCTCATAATCCGATTTACTCTGACTCGTAAGCACGCGCTCTATAATGTTTTCATCCAGCTTGTTATACTTCCCAAAATGCTCTGTAAGCATTGAGAACCGCCTATCAAATTCTTCAAGCAAGTCCTCATCCCCATAGGCTTTGATCTTATTGCCTCTAGCGACTATTTTTAATTTTGGAAAGTAGCGTTTGAGTAATTCTATATTGGCGTTTTGTTGTCCAAAAAACTCACGCGGATTGATTTCTGAGAGTTCAATTATTATTTCGTTCAAAAGGCAAGCGGTTTTTATGAGATACCTCGGTAAATTATTTTAGATTTGTTGTACCATGTATACTTTGAAAGTACCAAAAAGAAAATGATGATTTTTTTCTTTATATGAAGAAGAAAACTAAAGCATAGCATTAGATACGTTTTCTTTTTATTCTGAAATAGAAAGGAAAAAAGGGCATTTTATTACAGTACTTTCAAAGTATACATGGTATTATATAGCAAAGTACGAAATTTTTGAGCTTCCATAACTACTCAAAAGGGATCGTATTATTAAAATTAATAAACAATTTGGGGATGGTTGTTTTTTTGCTTTCGCGAAAGCGGACTCTCCCTCATCAAACGTATGGCGATTATCACATTAACAACCGATTTTGGGGAAAAAGACCACTTTGCTGGTGCTGTAAAAGGTGCGATCTATAGTGAGCTTCCTGATGTTCGAATTGTTGATATCACACATTCTATATCGCCATTTCACATCACCGAAGCGGCATATATTATACAAAATGCGTATAAAAATTTCCCAAAAGGAAGTATTCATATCATAGGTGTTGATAGCGAATTGACCCCTGAAACCAACCATATAGCGGTCAAACTGGAGGATCATTATTTTATTTGTGCCAATAATGGGATTATATCGCTTATCACCAGAGATATTGTACCGCAAGAGATGGTAGAGATTACCATTCACAATAGAGTGATCACCAATTTTACGGTATTGGACGTATTTGTTCAGGCGGCATGTCACATTGCTCGCGGAGGAACACTGGCTGTGATTGGAAAGCCTATTTCTGAGATTAAACCCCTCACAGGCATTCAACCGATCGTTAATAAATCGCAAAAACAAATCATCGGAAATGTGATTTATGTTGATAATTATGGAAATGTAGTAAGTAACATCACCCGTAAACTGTTTGAAGAAGTCGGAAAAGGACGTTCTTTTAAAATAGAAGCGAGGCGTACGCAAATTTCTAAAATCCATAGATCCTATAGTGATGCCATTAACTTCTCCTTAGAAAAACACAAGCGAGAAGAAGAAGGAAAAAAACTAGCTATTTTTAACTCTGGGGATTATATAGAACTGGCGATATATAAAAGTAACCCTACCACGGTGGGAAGTGCTTCTACGCTTTTCGGATTGGATTACCGAGATGCGATTACGATAAACTTTGAAGATTAATGTTAGTACGAATTGTCAAAATGCGCTTTCGCGAAAGCGAAATACCGACCTTCTTAACCAATTTTGAACAGGTAAAAGATAAGATCAGAGCGTTTCCGGGTTGTCAATTTTTGGAACTGTATAGAGGTCAGGGTGACCCTTGTATTTTCTTTACGTATAGCTATTGGGAATCTACCGAAGCATTAGAGAACTACCGCCACTCCGCGTTATTTAAAGGCGTTTGGGCTGAGACAAAACCTATGTTTTCAGACAAGCCAGAGGCTTGGAGTGTGAATAAACTAGCGAGTTTGGAATAGGTTCTTTTTTAGTTAGAATCGCTCATTAAAAAGAAATCTGTCGCCAAAATGTAGACTTGGTGGGAGCAATTCGATTTAAGGTCGTGAGTAAGTCTGTGATCGGAATTTGTGGCCCGCCAGAGAACATAGACGCTATTTCTTCGGCTTTAGAGTCAAAAAACACACGATTTAAGAAGTTATTAGGGCGCTTGTTATACATCGCCTTCATTTTACCAATCGCATCGATGACGGCCTTTTTTCCTTTCTTTGTATCATCTGCCATCACATCAAGTCCGTTGCGGTGATATTCGTACATCACTGCGCTAAAATCCCTAAAATTAGGCGATAATAAGTCTTCATTTAGTCGATAGCGTGATTGTGGGCCATCTTGTGGTCTCCATCCTCTGTTATTACTTCCTTGTGCCGTAGTAACGATTTGTTTTGCAATTTGGAAATGCGCATCTCCTTTATTCAATGAAAAAGAATTCGTATCATATCCAATAATGGTATACACATAATAGGCAAGTACAGACACTAAGTTAGAATCAAAGGTATTTGGATTAAAAATAAGTGGTTGAAATTCTACATATTCAAAATCAAAATCCCTGTCATTAAAGTTAAAAACTGGGCTATCATAATTCGAATTAAATACAGGGCGTGAAGATTGCACTTGTATGGTGGCCTTAAACGCATCAGAATTTACTTCTTGCACGATAATATTAAACGAGCAATCAATACGCTCTTGTTGTTTATAACTCCCATCGGTCCACTTTGTATTATTAATAAACTCTGTAAGCTGGCGTTCAAGGGTTTTAAATACTTGAAGTTCTGCTTTTCCAGTTTGTTCTGCATTGATAATCACCACAGCATTCAGTTCTTGTGCATGTAGTGATACTGTGCATAAAATTACAAAGAGTGCGATAAGTGTTCTTCTCATGTCGTTTTTATAAGTATCTGATCAAAAATGTCTACGGCTACTTCTTTTTTAGATTTTAAATCATAAGGAGTAAGCGATCCATCTTTAGCTATAAACGTAATTTTATTGGTTTTGGTCTTAAAGCCAGCACCTTTATCTCTAAGCGAATTTAAAACAATTGCGTCTAAATTCTTCTTTTTCAATTTTTTTAGTGCATTTTCTTCCTCATTTTGCGTCTCTAACGCAAATCCTACTAGGAATTGTCCTTTCTTTTTCTCTCCCATAGAGGCAAGAATATCTTTGGTTTTTACGAGGTGAATGGTAAAGGTATCGTCGTTTTTCTTGATTTTTTCTTCAGCGACGTGCGCAGGTTTATAATCGGCTACAGCCGCAGAAGCAATAGCAATATCACAGTGTTCATACACTTTATGAACAGCCTCATACATATCTTCACCAGAGAACACGTTGTGAACGGTGATTAAGTCATGCGTAACCTTTAGCGCGCTTGGCCCTAAAATTAAATCAACAGTCGCACCCAAATCTGCGGCTCGTAATGCAAGTTCTGCCCCCATGGTTCCACTACTATGGTTTCCAATAAAGCGTACTGGATCTATCGCCTCGTAGGTAGGTCCTGCGGTGATCACAACACGTTTATCGCTTAAAGGTAGTTTTTCTTGCATATGATTTTCTATAAAACGGACAATATCTTCTGGTTCTGCCAATCGTCCTTGACCCACAAGACCACTCGCTAATTCTCCACTGGTCGCTTCTATCATAATATTCCCATAGGAAGTTAGTTTCTGAAAGCTTTCCTTTGAGGAGGGATGGATGTACATATCCAAATCCATAGCAGGTGCAAAATAGACAGGACATTTGGCACTAAGATAAGTGGCGAGCAATAAGTTATCACATGCGCCATGTGCCATTTTTGATAACGTATTGGCTGTTGCTGGGGCTATGACCATAAGGTCTGCCCATAATCCAAGCTCTACGTGATTTGTCCAGACAGCGTTGTCATCTTCTTCTTTTGTAAAAGAACTGTGGACAGGATTTTTTGAGAGTGTAGAAAGTGTAAGGGGTGTTACGAAGTCTTTTGCTTTTTCTGTCATAACAACTTGCACAAAAGCGCCAGCTTTAATAAATGCTCTTACTAAAGTGGCGCTTTTATAAGCTGCTATTCCAGCGGTAACACCTAATAGTATTTTTTTACCGCGTAATACTGACATATGCTGGTTATGCTTTTGTCTCTTCTTCAGAAATACTTGTGTCTCTGTGATAAATACGGTCTTCTAGCCATTCTTGCACGGCAAGTGCGTGTGCTTTGGGAAGACGCTCATAAAATTTAGATACTTCTATTTGCTCTTTGTTTTCAAAAATCTCTTCAAGACTATCGTTAAACGTAGCAAACTCATCTAATTTATCAGAAAGCTCTTTTTTGATTTCTGTATTGATTTGTGTTGCACGCTTAGCAATAATAGAAATCGCTTCATATATATTGTCTGTAGGGGCATCAACTAGATTTTTATCAATCGTTGTTGTATTTACGGGTGCATCAATATCTTTAATATTCATCTTACAAAAGTGTTTAATTTATAGTCTCTTCTTCTTCTTCTTCTGGTATTTGAAGTCGTTCATTGATGTCTTCTAACATCTTCGTCACTTCTTTTGTGTATTTTCCTGATGGATAATACTTTTCTAATATTTTATGAGCTTCTTTTGCTTCTTGGAGGCGAGCTTGCATTAAGTCCAATCGACTTCCAATAGCAAGTTGGTAGGCTGAGTCAAATTTCCAAAACATAGCATCTTCTCTATATACAGATCCTGGATACTCAGATATAAAATTATCGAAAGATTTAATAGCATTAGGAAAAGTCCCACGGCTGGCGCCAATGGTATTATAGCCTTTTGCGATTTCAAACTCTTTCCGTTCTAATTTGGATTGTAATTCCTTCACCATTGCATTGGCTTCATCTTGTCTTTCCGATTCAGGATAGATATTGATAAATTCCTGCAATTTCTCCATGGCTTTAAACGTATCTACTTGATCAAGATAGTATTCTGGAGAAAGTTGGTAATAACTCTCTGCACTCTTAAAAGCAGCTTCTTCTCTCTTGGTACTTTGCGGATATGATTTTACAAAACGCTCAAATTGATATCCAGCTAAGTAGTAATCTTCTAATTGGTAATAGATATCAGAATAAGCATACATCACACGTTCTGCTTGTGGACGCCCTCTATATAAAGGAACAATCTGTTCGTAAAGCTTTAAGGCTTTTTTATAGCTACCCCCTTGATACAGGGAATCAGCGATTTCATACTTAAGTTTGATATCGTCAGATTTCAGTGCATCTTGATATGTTGAACAAGAACAAAATACAGTGGCAAAAACAAAAAGGATAAGGATATTCTTCATATGATTAAAACAGCAGGCAAAATTACAAAAAATCTATCACATAATAAAACGATATGTAACGATACCATTTATTAATTGGCATGAGCCAAAAATAAACCGATTTATGGGCTCTGTTATGGGATTAGCATAAGATTAACGCCTTTTTATGATGTTTTAAGATACACCCCTATTTTTTGATGTAAACCTTCACTCGCTTTTACAAGCGGTAATCGTACATGGGCTTCACAGATATTTAGATGTGAGAGCATCGATTTTATTCCCGCTGGATTTCCTTCTTCAAAAATAAGATCGATCCCGGGCATGATTTTATAATGCGCTGTATACGCTTTCGCGAAAGCGCCCGCCACCCCATTCCTAATCATCTCAGAAAACGGTTGTACAATCCCTTGTCCTATCACTGAAATGACACCGTCACCTCCTGCCGAAACCATGGGCAATGCCAACATATCATCGCCAGAAATCACTAAAAATCCTTCAGGTCTATCTTTTAATAATCGTAAAGCTTGTGTCATCGAACCCGCCGCTTCTTTGATACCAATAATATTCTCAAAATCCTTTCCTAGTCGCAAACTCGTAGCTACCTCCATATTGCTCCCCGTTCGTAAGGGTACATTATACATAATAATAGGCAATGGTGACGCTTCTGAAATGGCTTTGTAATGCGCATAAATACCTTCTTGCGTAGGCCTATTATAATAAGGGGATACCGACAGAAGCGCATCAAACCCATCCAGCGTTCCTTCGGTCTTAAGTGCTGCCACAATAGCAGCCGTGTGATTTCCACCCAATCCTAGCACAAGGGGCACACGTCCATTGGTCACAGATACAATATGACGTTTAATCTGTTTCTTTTCTTCTTCAGAAAGTGTAGCACTCTCGGCGGTGGTTCCTAGGGCTACTAGATAATCAACACCATGATCTATGTTATACTCAATAAGTCGTGTGAGTCCATCAAAATCGATAGACAGATCTTCATTAAAGGGAGTTACCAGCGCGACTCCTGTGCCACGAAAAGATTGCATGTTATAAAATTTTAAGTATTCGTAAATATTTTTCTAGTTCATTAATCAATACCATTTCTTCACCGATCGTCGTGGTAATCACTAAATCGTGAATCCCCTCTTCTTCTTTGATAAGTCCTACTTTAAATGTAGCATTAGAGAGCCCTGACACCAATCGAAGCGGTAGTCGGTCTTCTGTGTAATAACTTAACAAAACATCAAAATCTTTTGCTACAAATGCTTTTAAAGAAACTGTTTTAAGTGTTGCATTCCACCCTATGGATTTAACGGAATACATCCCTTCTATTTCTTTTTGATCTTTAGGTAGTTTAGCTACGTACGTAAAGATCTCTATATCAATTTCTTTAATCCCTAAAGCTTTTGCAAGCGCTGTAATTTGTTTTATTCCAAAAGGTGCTCCTTTTTCCTGAAGGATACCCAGCGTACGGATAGGGCTACCAGAGGGTGCATATTCCCGACTGGCAACCTTGTTTTTAAGTTTTCTTATAATGGATTTTTCCTTTAATCCGTTTAAAAACATTTATCTTAGCTTTTTAAGCAAATGTAGCTAAAAAACGGACTAAATTGAACTTCAAAATGACACTTAAACTAAATATACCTCTACTCCTTTTATGTGGTGTTTTTGCCGCTTTTACAAGCTGTAAACAAGAACAATACACTGTTTCTAGAGTAGATGCCGCTACGGTTACTGTAGACAGAAACATCAAAGAAGACACCACCATCACCGCTTTTATTGCGCCGTATAAGGAACATGTAGATAAAGAAATGGACAGTACACTTGCCTACGCGCCTGTCTCTATTTCTAAAAAAGACAGCAAGTACAATACTGCTATTGGCAATATGATGGCAGATGCTATTTTTGAATTAGCAAACCCCGTTTTTGAATCTAGAACTGGATACCCTTTTAATGCGGTACTTTTAAATTACGGTGGGATACGAGCACCATTATATAAAGGAAATGTAACCACAGGAACTGCCTATGAGCTGATGCCCTTTGAAAACGAAGTGGTGGTCGTAGAACTGAGTGGTTTCCAAATGAAAGAACTATTTACCTACCTAGCTCATGGAACAGCACATCCTATTTCTAACTTACAAGTGATTCTCAACAAAGATGGAAGCCTTAAAAAAGGACTGATCCAAGGACAGGAAATTATTGATAATGAAACCTACTTTATCGCCACTAGTGATTATTTACAAAAAGGAGGTGATAATATGACGTTTTTCAGCAAACCTGTGAGTCTTCTCACATTAGATTATAAGATACGTAACGTACTGATAGATTACTTTAAAAAACAAGACACCATCGCTCCCGTAAGAGATGACAGATTTATAAAAGAATAAGCATATGAAACGCAGACTATTTATAAAGCAAACCGCTGCCGCAGGAAGTCTTATTGGATTAGGTGGGATCGCCATGAGCACTACACCACTCACCACCAAAAAGCAAATTACCATTTTGCATACCAATGATGTGCATAGCCACATAGAACCCTTTGCAGAAAATGATCCTAATTATGCAAATCAAGGAGGTGTTGCTAGACGATTAACACTCATTAATAGCATCCGAAAAGAAAATCCAAATGTTTTATTATTAGATGCTGGAGATATTTTTCAGGGAACGCCTTATTTTAATTTTTATGGAGGTGAGCTAGAGTTTAAACTTATGTCGATGCTAGGCTATGATGCTGCGACCATAGGAAATCATGATTTTGACAATGGCATAGGCGGTCTTGCGAAGCAAATGCCACATGCATCGTTTGAATTACTATCAGCGAACTATGATTTTTCAAATACGATTATGGATGGTTTCACAAAACCCTACCGCGTATTTGTCAAAGACGGTGTTCGTATCGGTGTTTTTGGAATTGGTATCGAATTGAGTGGACTTGTGAATCAACGTCAATTTAAAGAAACAAAATACCTAGATCCTATAGAACGTACAGAGGATATGACCCGTATTTTAAAAGAAGAAGAGGCCTGTGATCTGATTATCTGCTTATCACATCTTGGGTATGATTACAACAACAAAGAACGTATTTCAGATCTTACTTTAGCGAAAGCGACAAAAGACATCGACCTTATTATAGGCGGACATACGCATACGTTTTTAGAAAAACCAACGCTCACTCAAAACAAAGATGGAAATGTGGTACTGGTTAATCAAGTTGGATGGGGAGGTATTAACCTAGGACGTGTTGATTTTCACATAGACCCTACTACAGGTACAGAACACACTAGTACCTTTTATAACATCTAATTAAAAGTAGTCTTCGTTTTGTTCAAAGCCTTCAATGGCATCAATTCGCGTGAGGTATATAGCGAACACAATCTTTAAAAAAGCCCCAAAAATATGAGCCATCACAATATAGGCCCTGTGATCTGACACGTACTCGTAGGTAAAGGCACAGACCATTTCTCCAATCAAACCACCGCCAATACCCCACAACATAATATTATCAGGGTGTTTATTAAAAAGAGGCACTCCTATACACGCGATAATAATCAGTAAAAAGGAAATAACAGAGGGAATGAATAATGTCAAATCAGGTATTAACGGAAAGATCAAATACAGCACATACCCAATAACATAGCTGATTCCTAAAAAGCCAATGACTAACTCCGTAAGATTATGGGTGCTAAAATTTTTTATATTAACCTTAATCACAGGTTTTAAAAGCCATATAAAGAATAATTGACTGGTGATATGTAGAAAAGCGATGATATTAATGTAGTTCTCATAATCATATAAAAACAACACCTCATAAAACATAGCAACCAATAGGTATGCTAAAAAAGGAAATACAAACTTCCCTGTTGCCTTATAATGATATAGAAATAGAAACAAGGCATATAAAGGAAAGAACACCAATGTGTACTCCACACTAAAAAACATAGTAGCCAATACCAAAAGTACCGATACTATAATCGTTAGTGTTCTATACATTCTACCTTGCATATATCTTGTTCTAAGTCAGGGCAAATGTAAAAATTCTTACTCAGAAATAATCGTAATACGTAAGCTATCTACTTTAGCTCATTTACTACCTATTCTTTTACCAACAAAATGATCATTACTAATTTTCAAACACATACAAAAGACACTACGCATAGGGAAGCAATCGGTATTAGAATACAACCCGAAAAGCATATTGAAAGATGACAATTAAAAAATCAAGTAAGATGGAATCAACTTTGGTGTGTCCGTTTTCACATGGCTCCTAATATGCGTATAGAACACATCAGTTCGTTTTATAGGACCTAATTATACTCATTTTCTGTTTCTTTAATATCCTTGATACGGACTAAATAGGTAGCAAAAAGGATTCTAAAAAAAGTGCCAAATACATGAGCAATCACTATAAATAATCTATCATCAGATATATATTGAAATACAAACCCAAAAAGCATCTCTCCGATGATCGCACCTCCTATTCCCCATAACATACTATTATCAGGATGTTTGTTAAAAAAAGGAATTCCAAAGGTTACCAATACAATACATATAAATGCGATCGTGGATGGTAAAAAAAGTGCTAAGTTGGGGATTAAAGGAAAAAGCAAATAAAGCACATAAACAAGTATAAAGCTGATCCCTACAAAGCCTATAATGAGTTCTAGCAAGTTATGTGTGCTAAAATTTTTAATTTTTATGTGTAACATAGGTTTTAGAAGCCACAAAAAACACAATTGACTCCCTAAGTAGGCAACAGTTACAGGCATCATATAGGTTTCATAATCATATAAGAATCCTACTTCAGCCAGCATTAATGTTACAAGAAAAATAAAATAAATACTATTGAATTTTCCTGTTACGTTGTAATCATATAAAGTAAAAAGCACCAAATTGATTAAAAACAATCCAAACGTATAGTGTATATCAAAGAAAAACGTAGCTATTACCAAAATTATAGACACTATAATCGCCAATGATATATAAAGTCTTCCTCCGCGTATGTCTGTTCCTTTTTTTATTGGAGTAGATTTAAAAATTCTTGTTCAGAAATCATTGTGACCCCTAGGCCTTCTGCTTTGGCTAATTTACTTGGTCCCATTTTATCCCCTGCCACCAAAAAAGACGTTTTTGAAGAAATAGAGCTCGATACTTTTCCGCCGTTATCTTCTATGAGTTTTTTCAAGTCATTACGAGGCATTTCAAAAACACCAGAAACGACAAACGTTTTTCCTTGCAATACATCGGATTGATTTGCGAGTTTTTCAGCTGAGATTTCAAGTTGCACTCCGTATCCTTTTAATCGTGCTATGAGTTCTCTGTTTTCCGCTTTCGCGAAAAAAGCCACCACACTCTCAGCAATCTTGATCCCTATTTCATCAACATTGACAAGGTCTTCTTCTGAAGCTGTCGCAATCGCATCAATGGTTTTGTAATGCTTAGCCAATTTCTTGGCCACCGTTTCTCCTACATAGCGGATACCTAATCCAAACAACACCCGTTCAAAAGGAATTGCCGTCGAAGCTTGTACCCCTTGCACTAGATTTTCAGCGCTTTTTTGTGCCATTCGTTCTAACGGTAATAATTGCGCAACTGTGAGTAGGTATAAATCAGCATAACTAGTAATTAAACCTTCGTTTACAAGTAACGCCACCGTCTCACCTCCCAATCCTTCAATATCTAACGCTTTACGCGAAATATAATGCTGAATCCTTCCTATAATTTGTGGAGGACAGCCCGCTTCATTCGGGCAATAATGTTGTGCTTCTCCTTCGGTACGTACCAGTGGTGTGGCACATTCTGGACATTCGGTAATATACGTCGTAGCAACAGAGTCTCCAGGTCTTTTTGTTAGGTCTACCGCGATAATTTTTGGGATGATTTCCCCGCCTTTTTCGACAAACACCTCATCGCCTTCACGGATATCGAGTTTGGCGATTTGATCTGCATTATGCAAAGAAGCTCTTTTTACGGTCGTTCCCGCCAGCTCGACAGGCACTAGGTTTGCAACAGGCGTAATCGCTCCCGTTCGACCCACTTGGTAGGTGATTTCGCGTAAGCGTGTAGACACTTGTTCGGCTTTAAACTTATACGCCATTGCCCATCGCGGAGCTTTGGCGGTGTACCCAAGCTCTTCTTGTTGTTGCAAACTATTTACTTTGACCACCACGCCATCGGTCTCATAGGGCAAGTCATGACGCGCCGTATCCCAATGGTTGATAAAAGCCAATACCTCATCTATGTTTTGCGCCAACTGAGACGCATCGGGCACTTTAAATCCCCATGCTCTTGCTTTCTCTAAACTCTCTATCTGACTCGTAATTCCTAAATTATTTCCTGTAATGTTGTAGAGTAAACAATCCAAAGGTCGTTTTGCCACCTCAGCACTGTCTTGTAATTTGAGACTTCCCGAAGCCGTATTTCGCGGATTCCGATACAACTCTAACCCTTCGGCTTCTCTGGCTTCATTCATTTTATGAAATCCATCCCAAGGCAACACAATTTCGCCTCGTATATCAAACTTAGGCGGATAATCTCCTTTTAGCTTTAAAGGCACCGACTTGATCGTTTTTATATTGGTGGTCACATCATCTCCTTGAAAACCATCCCCTCTTGTGAGTGCTCGGGTTAATTCGCCGTTTTCATAGGTTAGACTTATAGAAGCACCGTCATATTTTAACTCGCAGGTGTACGACACTGGGCCATCTACTTGTTTTTTTACACGGACTTCCCAATCTTCTAAATCTTGTTTTGAATAGGAGTTATCCAACGAATACATACGGTGCTCATGAACCACCGTCTCAAAGTTTTTGGTGATGTCACCTCCCACACGTCTGGAAGGGGAATTAGGGTCATCAAATTCGGGATGCGCAGCCTCCAATGCTTGTAATTGTTTGAGCAATTGATCAAACTCAAAGTCAGAAATGATGGGATTATCTAATACATAATACCTGTGATTATGCGCTTGAAGTTCTTTACGTAGGGATGTAATTTGCTGTTCTGTTGTCATTAATGATATGCTTTCGCGAAAGCGAACTATTTTAGGTGCTTATTCTTTTTATACATCACAAAATAATGATTTTAATGTGACTATAATCTACATTTTATAAAAAGCTATAAACATAAAGGGCCACTTTTTCAAGCAACCCTTTACAACACATAACTTCTATCAACTACCATTGACAGAGTTACTAATCGTCTATAAATAGTTTACGTGTTACTGCTGCTAGAATTCCGCCAGCAAGGGGCGCAACAATAAACAACCATAGTTGTTCTAATGCGATGCCTCCTGCAAAAAGCGCAGGTCCTAAACTACGTGCTGGATTTACTGAGGTCCCTGTGATAGGAATGGCCACAAAATGAATTAATGCCAACGAGATTCCAATGGCGAGTCCTGCCATTTGTGGAGATGCCTTTTTTGCAGTCGTTCCAAAAATAACCATCAAGAATAAAAAGGTAAAAACCAACTCAGCTATAAAAGCCGACTTCATATTGTAAGCACCTAAATAGCCTTCGCCCCAGCCATTACTTCCTAATGCCCAAGGCACCATTTCAAAATTGGCACTTCCAGTGATCAGAACATATAATATTCCCGCTCCTATAATCGCTCCAATACATTGCGCTATTACATATCCTACAAGGTCTTTTACAGAGAGTTTTCCTGCCACACACATGGCGACAGAGATCGCTGGATTAATGTGACATCCCGAAATAGGACCTATGGTATAGGCCATGGCAACTACAGCAAGTCCAAAGGCTAAAGAAATTCCTAACAATCCCAATCCTGAAGGTCCTATAGCAGAGGAAACACCTGCAATGCTTGCAGCTCCACACCCAAATAACACCAAAGCAAAAGTTCCAAGACCTTCTGCTGTATACTTTTTAATCACACTCATAATTAATTGACTTTATGGTTAGTAACCCTAAAGTAATGAAATTAATAGTAAGACAAGATGTTATTGAAATTACAGAAACAGCTCCGACAAAACACACAAAAACACCGACAAAACAAGCAAATGGATGAAAATTCACTCAACCATCGAGTTGTAAATACGCAGTCGGCTTGATTAGGAATCAGCTATTTTTCCTTGAAATGCCTCGTGAGCTTGCCCAGAAACAGTTAACATATCTACGTCCGATCACCTTTCAACCATTTTGGAACGGCTTGAGGTTTGTAGGCTTTCATTTTTGAAATAAGCCCTTCTACCGTCGTATCCACAATAAGGAGCTCGTAGTTTTCCATTTTTAAGAACCCACGACGCACCATGTGTTCTAGCATTTTTAATAAATCGTCGTAAAACCCATTGACATTCAAAAGGCCTATCGGTTTTTGATGGAGTCCTAATTGGCTCCACGTAATGATTTCAAACAACTCTTCTAGTGTTCCAAAACCACCCGGAAGGGTGATAAATCCATCAGAGATTTCTTGCATGGTCATTTTACGCTGGTGCATATTCTCATTGGTAATCAACTCGGTCAATCCCAAATGAACGACTTCTTTGAGCTTTAAGAACTCAGGAATCACCCCGATGACTTTGCCTTTATGATCCAAACTGGCTTGTGCCACTTGCCCCATCACGCCTATTTTTGCCGCACCATACACCAGTGTAATGTCATGGTTAGCCAGATAGGTTCCTAATTCCTTGGCTTGCGCTTCTACTTGAATATCATTACCGTCACTGCTTCCGCAGAACACGCAAATGGATTTTATTTCAGTCATTTTTTTATTTTTTACATTTTCAAAAGATCGAAAATGGAGGTTGAAAAATTGATTTGTTATTTCGCTTAAAGCGAAAATAGCCATTACCCGTAAAGCGCTTGGCAACACGCCTTCTATATTACTTACACGCCTTGATCATCCGATCATTACCAAAGATATCTTTACGCAACTGCACGTTTGTAAATCCGATCTCTTTAAGGAGTTGTATGGTTTCTTTACCAAGATACTGATTGATTTCAAAAAATAACCTACCGTTTCCTGATAAGTTATCAAATGCCAATTGCCCAATGGTGCGATAAAAAAGCAACGGATCTGTATTGGAAACAAATAAAGCCGTATGGGGCTCGTGATCCAATACATTGGATTGTATTTCTTGTTTTTCGAGTTCGCGTACGTACGGCGGATTGGATACAATCACATCAAAAGAAGATGCTAATTTTTCTGTTTGTAGTATATCTACTTGTGTGAAAGTCACCTCCACCTCATTTGCGATAGCATTTTGGGTGGCTGTTTTCAAGGCGCCTTGAGAAATATCATACCCAGTCACCTTTGCCTTCACAAAATGCTTGGCGAGGCTCACCGCAATACAGCCCGAACCTGTGCCTATATCTAAAATATGTAGTGAATTTTCTTCTTCGCTTTCCTTTTGATCTTCCAAAATCCATGCTACCAATTCTTCCGTTTCGGGTCTTGGAATCAACGTATCGGGTGTGACCGTAAACGGTAATCCGTAAAATTCGGTACTTCCTATTATATATTGTATCGGTTCGTGCGTTTCCAATCGAGCCAATACTTGTTGAAAGTCTTGAACAGACGTTTCGGCGAGCTCTTCTTCCAATCGGAGGACGATATCCATGCGGCTATATCCTAGAAAGTGATCCATCGCAATTTGGAAGAAACTGTGCACTTCTTCCAGCGGATAGTGACGCTGTAAACGAGTTTCAAAAGCGGTTCGGAGATCTTTTATTTTCACGAAAGTGTACAGATTTACAAATCAATAAGCATATGTACGGGACATGAAAAATGCCCTGTATCGCCCATCGGACCGTCTATGTAGCGAAATCCAGTACGGGTATACAATTTTTGTGCGGCTTTCATATATGGCATGGTTTCAATATAACATTGATCATAGCCAAAATCACGCGCCGCATCCAAACAGGTTTGCATCATTTGCGTTCCAATCCCTTTCCCTCTGGCCGCTTCAAGAAAGTACATTTTTTGGAGTTCGCAGACATTCCCATCATAATTCTCGAGTTGCGCTATCCCCGCACAACCGATCAATCTACCCTGATCTTCTACCACAAAATAACGGGCTTTGGGTTGGTCATAGGTTTCATACATAATGTCTAATGCGGCATCGGCATAGGCAGTTCCCACTTTAGGAACACCTAACTCTATAAGCACTTTACGAACAACAGTAGCTACTTGCTCATTATCTGCTTTTTCAATAGGACGAATAATAGGTTTGCTCATCGAAAGTTATAGTTCTATTTTTGCGCTGTGAAGATACACGAAAAGTACATAAAACGCTGTATAGATTTATCAAAAAACGGACTCCCAAGCGCGATGCCTAATCCTGCTGTGGGGGCACTTCTCGTGGTAGATGATCGTATTATTGCTGAAGGCTACACAAGCGCGTATGGAGGGAATCATGCCGAAGTTAATACCATTGCCTATGCCAAAGCACATACGCCAGAACTGATCACAAAAGCGACTTTATATGTGACTTTAGAGCCTTGTAGTCATTTTGGAAAGACCCCACCTTGTGCTGATCTTGTCATTGCATCGGGCATTCAAAAAGTAGTGATTGGCACGATCGATCCGCATGCAAAAGTAGCGGGCAACGGGATTAAAAAACTCATGGAAGCTGGAATTGATGTCACCGTGGGCTTACTAGAAGCCGAATGCTATGAGGCGAACAAACGTTTCTTTACGTTTCATGAAAAAAAACGCCCGTATATCATACTGAAATGGGCAGAAACACTCGATGGTTATATCGCTCCGGCAGAAAGAAGCAAAACAGCTCCTGTTTGGATCACCAACACGTACTCAAGACAACTCGTCCATAAATGGCGTAGCGAAGAGCAAGCCATTCTGGTCGGGGCACAAACGGTACTCGCTGATAATCCATCATTGACCACAAGAGATTGGTATGGCAACTCCCCTACTCGTGTCGTGCTAGACGAGCGAGGGAATGTACCAAAAGAAGCCACTGTTTTTAATGCAGAAGCAGCAACGATTGTCATCCCATCTCAAGATCCTACAGACATCGGACGTATTCTTTACGAAAAAGGGATACAATCTGTGATCATCGAAGGGGGCGCCAAAACATTGAAGCGCTTTATAGATTCGGATATGTGGGATGAGGCTCGTGTATTTACAGGAAAAACGACATTTGGAGACGGCACTAAAGCACCAGTCTTCACTCAAAAACAACACAACAACACCGTTCTATCCCAAGAGATGAAAGGAGACCTACTCACTATCTACAAAAACCATCATTCGTGATCTACTTACTACTCAGCATTGCTTCGTCTAGTATCATTTTTGTGGTCTTTAAACTCTTTGCTCGCTTCAAAATCAATACCCTACATGCGATTGTTGTCAATTATATCACAGCAAGTACAATAGGCATCCTACTATATCAAGGAGACCTCATTCTTTCTTCGATCCCTCAACAGGGATGGTTTTTTAATGCCGTTGCTCTAGGATTTTTATTCATCCTCATTTTTAATTTGATGGCTATTACAACCCAGCGTAGTGGACTCTCAGTCGTATCGGTAGCGACCAAAATGAGTGTGGTCATTCCTATTCTTTTTGGCATCCTTTATTATAAGGACTCCTTAGGCATTTTAAAAATAAGCGGCATTATCTTAGCACTGATAGCAGTCTATCTCGCTTCTGTCAAACCCAAAAACGGAATCGCATTAAAAAAGACACATCTTATTTTTCCTGCGCTTGTTTTTTTAGGGAGTGGAATTATAGATATCAGCATCAAATATATAGAAGACAAATACCTCAATACCGGAGACCTTCCTATATTCTTGACTACTGTCTTTGGAACTGCTGGGATTACGGGACTCTTTATTGTAGGAGGTCAAGTACTCCGAAAGCGCTTTACCTTTAATGTGAAAAATATCCTCGCAGGAATCTGTTTAGGAATCCCGAACTACGGCTCTATGTATTTTCTCGTAAAAGCCTTACAGAATGACGCTTTTGACAGCTCCACGATCTTTACCATCAATAATGTAGGAGTTGTCATGATCTCTACTTTACTAGGTATTACACTATTTACAGAAAAATTACACCTAAAAAACTGGATCGGTATTGCGCTTGCCGTGATTTCTATTATATTGGTTTCACTTTCGTGAAAGGGTATACTGCGCTTTTTAGAAATAGTATGACGTAAAAGTGTACGCTGAGTGTCACACTGAGCCTTTCGAAGCGCGAAGCTGAAGTACGAAGCGTATATGAAACACCTACAATTATTCTTAGAATATGAAAGACACCTATAAAACAATCACCGCGCCATCACCCGAAGCTTTATTTAAAGATCGGAACAGTAAGTTTTATGGATATGCCTTTCCAATTGAAAATGAAGATCAGGTCAAAGAACACATTGAAGTTTTAAAAAAGCAACACCATCAGGCACGCCATTGGTGTTATGCCTGGGTACTTGGGAAAGACTACAGTCGGTATCGCGCCAATGATGATGGAGAGCCTTCCAATAGTGCTGGAGCACCAATACATGGGCAATTACAAGCCTATGAACTCACCAACACACTCATTGTGGTGGTGCGCTACTTTGGAGGCACCAAGCTAGGCGTTGGTGGCTTGATTAATGCGTATCGCACCGCAGCACAACTCGCCCTAGAAGAGGCGACCATCGAAGAAAAAACCATTGATATTGAGTTCACCATTACTTTTGAATATGCCCTCATGAATAAAGTCATGCGCGTGATCAAAGAACAAAACATTCGAATTATTGGTCAAAAATCTGAACTAGCATGTGAGTATACACTCGCGATTAGAAAGAAAGATTTTGAGCAAAAAAGTGTACTTGTAAAAAATATCTATGGCGTAAAAGTGAAAGAAAAAGACACTTAATCTTGTAGTTTATCGAGAATATAAGCAGGACATCTCATCGGTCTATTTTTTTGAGCATCCATAAAAATCAATTCTGTACTTGCAGTTGTTAACAATTCATCCTGTTGATTATAAATTTTATAGTCAAAAATGATGCGAACTGTAGGTAAACTTCGTAAGCTAACAGTAACCTTCAACAGATCATCAAATTGCGCTGATTTCTTATACGTAATACTTAAAGAATAGACCGGTAAAAAAACACCACTTTCTTCCATTGATTTATAGGAAATTCCTAAGTCATCTAGCCATTCAAGCCTCGCTATTTCAAGATATTGCGGGTAATTACCATGATGTACTACGCCCATCTGGTCTGTCTCTCCGTATCGAACTTTAATAAAAGAATTATGTGTTTTCAAAGAATGCCTCGGTTTTTTTTTGTAGTTTTAAAACATGCTAAGTATGCACAAAAATTAATCGAAAAACAACCCCTAAGTTGTTTTTTTATTCAAAAAATTGTTCACATATTTGCTGTAGGTTAAAAGGGGGAGCAATTATGTTAATAATTGATGAATTTTTAACCTTCCATAGTCAACTAACAACCAAACTAATTTATATTAACTAATGAGTAGAACTGCGCAATCTGTATGGGATAATTGTTTGTCTTTTATAAAAGACAACATTACACCCCAAGCATACAAAACGTGGTTTGAACCTATCAAAGCTGTAAAGCTTACGGATGTAGCACTTAACATTCAAGTGCCAAGTAAGTTTTTCTATGAGTGGTTAGAAGAACACTACGTGAAGCTTTTAAAAGTAGCGCTCAACAAAGAACTAGGGGATAACGCAAAACTGGTGTATGTCATTAAAATGGAAAACACCTATGGAAACAATCAACCGTTTACAGAAAAAATCCCTAGTGCTAATAGATCTTCTTTAAAATCACAAGAAGTAGACGCCCCTTTTAAAAATAAAAACCCTGAGCTTAAAAATCCATTTGTAATTCCGGGTATCCGAAATTTACAAATAGAGTCACAGCTTAATCCTAGTTATAATTTTGACAACTTTTTAGAAGGTGATTCTAACCGTCTTGCCCGTTCGGCAGGAATGGCTGTCGCGAATAAACCTGGAGGGACTTCATTTAACCCATTGCTTATTTTTGGAGGTGTTGGTTTAGGAAAAACGCATTTAGCACACGCTATTGGGGTTCATATTAAAGATCAATATCCAGACAAAACGGTATTATACATCTCAGCAGAGAAGTTTACGCAACAATATATAGAGTCTGTAAAAAAGAATAACAGAAATGATTTTATTCATTTCTACCAAGTGATTGATGTATTGATTGTAGATGACATTCAATTACTAAGCGGAAAAGCAGGTACACAAGATGTATTCTTCCATATCTTCAACCATTTACATCAAAATGGAAAACAAGTGATCCTTACCAGTGATAAGGCACCTGTAGATATGCAAGACATTGAACAACGCTTATTATCTCGTTTTAAATGGGGATTATCAGCAGAGTTACAGCATCCTGGATTTGAAACCCGTATCTCTATCATCAAACACAAACTCTATCAAGATGGTGTCGAGATGCCCGAAGAGATTGTGGAGTTCTTAGCCAATAACATCAAGACCAATATCCGAGAGCTTGAAGGTGCGATCATTTCGTTAATTGCACATTCATCGTTCAATAAAAAAGAAATCACCCTTGATCTTGCCAAGAAGATTGTAGATAATTATGTGAAGCATACCAAACGTGAAGTATCCATCGATTATATTCAAAAAATCGTTTCTGATTATTTCCAAATGGATGTAGACACCTTACAATCTAAAACACGTAAGCGTCATATTGTACAAGCGAGACAATTGGCCATGTTCTTTGCTAAGAAATTAACCAAAGCATCGCTTGCGAGTATTGGTTCTCAAATAGGACAACGTGATCATGCCACGGTATTACACGCCTGTAAAACGGTAGACAACCTTGCCTCTACAGACAAGCAATTCCGTAAATACGTAGAAGATTTAAATAAGAAGTTAACGGTATAAACACCGTCACTTTATTCCATATAAAAAGGGTCAAATGTATGCGCATTTGGCCCTTTTATGTTTTATTAGTGAAACGTTGTTTTGAAAAGTCCAAAGGACAAATTCAAAATAGCTAGTTGAACCTGCCTATGCCGGCAGGCAGGCTAATCCCGCTTTTTCAGCGGGATCTAAGCAGTTTATGTGCTTTTTGGAAAAATCATTGCTATATTGAAAGTAATAATCTCTAAATACTTACAATTCGATGTATTCAACTATAAATCATAAACCTCTACTCATACTTCTAGCGATACTCCTCCCCTTTTTAAGTTTTGGACAGCAATCATATATTTATCAAGCACCCTCGCAATATGCGGATGGGTGGAAAACCAGTGATTTGAAATCCCAAAAGATAGACACCTCCTTACTTTTTAAAGGTTTTAAACAATTGGCTACTGCTGATCACAAGATCCACAGCACCCTCATTATCAAGAATGATCACCTTGTTTTTGAAGAGTATTATCAAGACTATTCCTATGACGCCGTACACGATTTACGATCTGTCAATAAAAGTATTAAATCGATTCTCATGGGCATTGCGATTGACAAAGGTTTTATAGAAAGTGAAAATGACCTGATTTCCAAATATTTAAAAACGCCCGTTCCTAAAAAGAATCTTGATTCTCGAAAAGACAACATTACCATCAAACATCTTCTCACTATGAGTACGGGGTTAGAATGTAATGATTGGGATAAAAAATCAAAAGGACAAGAAGATCGTGTCTATAAAAAGAAAGACTGGTTACAATATACGCTTGACCTTCCTATGGATAGAGATCCCGGTACTACGGCTCTTTATTGCTCTATGGGAACATTACTTGCTGCCGAAATTATAGAGCAAGCTTCAGGAATGACACTGGATGCGTTTACCAAAAAATATTTGTTTGATCCTTTGGGGATTACAAATATCCAACGCGGACACACCACGACTAACAAAGAAATTATCTCATCGGCTAAACGTCTCTATATGACACCCAGAGATATGGCAAAAATTGGTAAACTCATCCTCCAAAAAGGAACTTGGGAAGGACAACAAATTGTATCTGACTCTTGGATCACCACTTCTACCAGTACACACACTCAAATCACTGGCATCAACTATGGGTATTTATGGTGGCAATTCCCCTTTGTAATTCAAGGAAAGCGTACCTACGCAACCTTAGCTACTGGAAATGGCGGTCAATATATTATGGTTTTTCCTGAGCACGATATGATTGTTGTATGTACTGGCGGGGCGTATAATTCGCAAGAAGACAAACTTCCATTTAAGATTGTACAGGATTTAGTGATACCCTCTTTATCTAAAAATTAATATCGAAATCTGTAGGTATACCATTCGTACTCCGACATAGTTCAATATAAATGTTTGAGTTACTATATTCTTAAAAACAGGGATTGTAATTAACCTGCAACAAATGAATATTAATTACCTATTAAATACATATTACAGACTTGTAAAAGCAATTTTCTATCGGTATTTCCCTATGAAACACTATTTTACTATTATTTTAATCCCATAATGACCTTCAACACCCTACATAAATATCCATCGTTTAATAGATAAAACCATGAAAATACACTACTTGATTTTAATTTGTGCGCTATGTATTATCTCTTGCGCAAGAGAAGAAAATGCGGTAGACTTCGTTTCTAATAATCTGCAAACAGGAGCCGTATTGCGAACACTTGAAATAGAGAATCTAACGTATGACACTTCTGCACTAGATCGTCCTATCTCTATACAATTAGAACATCAGGATGAACAACGTGGAGATCTATTAGATACCGTTGAGCTTTTTCTATCTTTTGACGATAGAACTCCTGAAAATGGAGATCGTACAGAAACATCACGATTATTTAAGACAGTATCGAGAAGTGATTTTGATCTAACAACAGAGCTTCCTAGAACAAATATCGTCATCACAACCCAAGAATTGCTTGATTTTTTTGGATTCAGTAGTAATGATGTACAGTGTACGGATCGTTTTGTGTTAGATCTAAAATTATGCTTAACAAATGGTTTATGTTTTACAAATACAAATAGTGAAGGACCTATTATTAGTTTAGGCGGACGTTTAAACTCGCCTTTTACATATGATATCTATGTGGTAGATGGTATAGATGAGCAGTCGTTTACTGGAAATTATAGTTATACCAGTATTCAAGATGGATTTGAAGGACCTACTTTTATTACTCCTGCAGTTGTAGAAATTACAACAAATAGACCTAATACCAGACGTTTTGAAGTTTTTAGAGATGAACAAGATATACAAGGGGGTATTTTTGTGAGAGCAGAGGTTGAATTTGTAATTGCCTGTGATCAAGCAATATTAACGCGCTATGTGCGATCTGCCATTATTTGTGGCTTTGGGGTTGAAGGAGATATTCATGTACTACTAGGTCCTCAAGAAAACCTGAATGAAACACTAAATATAAGTGATGACAGTGTCTTTGATTTAAAATTTCTAGAAGCTTTTGAAGGGAATGATGGGTTTTGTGGTTGGCCACTCACCAGTTCTGAAATACGATTTTCAAAGCAATAAAGTTCTTACGTACGCTTTCGTACTTGGACATGGCTCAGTATAAACTTCTACGTCACTATGCTCCTAGAAAGCGTAACATTCCTTATTTTAGTATTCCCCAAACCAATCACTATGAACAAAACCAAGATCCTCATGGTCTGTCTTGGCAATATTTGCCGCTCACCACTCGCCGAAGGAATCCTGCGCAACAAGCTAGATCCCAAATTATTTACAGTCGACTCAACAGGAACAGGAAATTGGCATGTAGGCAATCCACCTGATAAACGAAGTGTGGCGGTGGCTAGAAAATATGGTCTTGATATTTCTGGCCTTAAAGGGCGACAATTCACGAGTCGAGATTACCAAGATTTTGATCATATCTATGTGATGGATAGCTCTAATCTAGAGAATGTCCTTGCACTTGCAGACCATCCAGAAGATCGCGCTAAAGTAACTATGATACTAGACACTATATTCCCAGGCGAAAGAGTAGATGTTCCAGACCCCTATTATGGGGGGAAAGATGGCTTTGAGCGAGTGTATATGATGCTAGATGAAGCGTGTGATGTTATACAACAGCGATTAAGTTAGTTTCCTTAGAAACAGATTTTGTATATTTAAAAAAACTATATATCATGAAAAAAATTAAAATCCTACTTACATTTTTTTTGGCTACGTATCTTTCTTACGGCCAAACACCTGACATTACTATTCTCGAAGTTGCTTCTGGCTTTAACCGTCCTGTTGACATCCAAAATGCTGGTGATGACCGGCTATTTATTGTAGAACAACCTGGTTCGATCCAAATTATAAATAGTGATAATACCGTAAACAGTACGCCATTTATTACGATTCCTGTCAATAATAATGGTGGCGAGCAAGGACTTTTAGGGCTTACGTTTCATCCAGATTACGCAACCAACGGTTTCTTTTACGTGCATTATACACTAAGTAATGGAGATACCCAAATATCAAGATTTACAGTAACGAGTGATCCTGATATCGCAGATCCAGATTCTGAATTTGATATCCTACAAGTAGATCAACCTTTTACCAATCACAATGGTGGAGGGCTTGCTTTTGGAGATGACGGATTTTTATACATCGCCTTAGGTGATGGAGGGAGCGGTGGAGACCCAGGAAACAGAGCGCAAAACCCAGCACTGCTTTTAGGAAAAATGCTACGTATTGATGTAGATAATCAAGATCCAAACTTAAATTATGCCATCCCAGACAGTAACCCATTTGTGAGTGATACTAGTTTTAGACCTGAGATTTGGGATCTAGGACTGCGTAATCCTTTTCGTTTTTCTTTTGATGATGAAACGGGAGCGATGTGGATAGGTGATGTAGGACAAAATGCTGTTGAAGAAATAAATAGAGGTACTGGTGGAGGCCATAATTATGGATGGCGTTGCTATGAAGGAAGTAGTCCTTTTAATACATCAGGCTGTCCAGATGATAGCGAACTTACATTTCCAGTGGCAGAATACTCGCACGATACTAGTTGTAACTTCTTTTCTATCGTAGGAGGGTATGTCTATAGAGGGGCTCAATTTCCAACGATGCAAGGCTTGTATTTCTTTTCTGATACCTGTAGAAACGATATCAGATACGTAGATGCAACGACTCCTGCAGATATTACAATTAGTGAGCAGTTTAATGGTAACTCATTTGTCACGTTTGGAGAGGACGTTAATAAGGAATTATATATTTCTGGATTGGCTGGAACAGTATTTAGAGTCGTTGATGCTGATTTATTAAGCACGGATGATTTTGATCAAACGACAAACATACGTGTCTACCCGAATCCTGCGACAGATGTTCTCACCATAGAACGTACTGATGTTACCCATACAGATACCCTACGTATTTTTGATATTACAGGGAAGCTTGTAAAATCACAATCGATTGTAAATCCAACGACGACTTTTGGCATTTCAGATTTGACCTCGGGTATCTATCTGATGCAACTTGAAACTTCTGGATATACACAGAAGCTAATTATAAAATAACAACACATCCCTATGAGTGAGCCCCAAGCACTTGGTAAGTTATATTTGATACCCACTACTTTAGGAGAGACGAGTGCTCTTGAGGTGATTCCGTTGTCGGTAAAAAAAGTGATTGAATTGGTCGATCATTATATTGTTGAAAATGAAAAAACAGCAAGACGATCTATCAAGGCGATTTCACCCGGGAAATCACAGCCTAAGCTACAAATCAAGCTCCTCAATAAGTATACAGACGAGTTGGAGCTCCCTTCGTATTTAGATCCTTGTTTTGAAGGAATTTCCGTAGGACTACTCTCTGAAGCCGGAGTTCCAGGCGTTGCAGACCCAGGGGCAGATGTGGTGAAAATTGCACACCAAAAAGGGATTCAAGTAGTACCTTTGGTAGGGCCCTCTTCCATTCTGATGGCGATGATGAGTAGTGGTATGAACGGACAGAATTTTGCATTTAATGGGTATTTACCTATTGAGCAAAAACAACGTAAAATGGAATTAAAACGGCTCGAAAAACTATCATTTGATACGGGGCAATCTCAATTATTTATTGAGACTCCGTATCGAAATGATAAAATGTTACAAGATATTGTGAGTTCGGTACATGCCGATACACGCATCTGCGTTGCATGTGATATTACACTACCAACGGAGTTTATCCTGACAAAACAAGCGAGTTACTGGAAACATAATATGCCGGATCTCCATAAACGCCCTGCTATTTTTATTATTCATAAGGGATTGTGAAAACATCATTTCTAAAATTACATGCTATTTTATGGGTCGTAGCTATTCTAGCTATGATCATAGACTATAACATGACAGAGCTGACAGTAATAGATCTCAATGTTCATGACACTTATTTTGTCATGGCAAAAATTCATGTATATACTAATGTCGTTATCTATTTTGGTATGGTAGGACTCCTCTATTGGCTATTGCACAAGGCAAGAAAAAAGACTAGCCAATTATTAGATCGTATATATGTTACTTTGATGCTCATGGGTATCATAGCGTTAACGATAGTGCCTTTAGTTGATGTAAAAGATATATTCTCCCCAAATACGAGAGGTATATGGAGTACAAGTGCTATCCTATTGATTCTTGCAGCACAACTCGTTTTAATGATCAATTTTATAGGCACTCTTTTCAAAAAAAGAGTCTCGTATCTGTAGTTACCTTAAATTAGAAGGCTTTCCATAAGCGCGTTGTACTTTCTTGATCATGGGTTCTAGACCGTTAAGTTTGATCTCATACATTTCTTGCAATAAGCGTCCTAGTTTTCCTTCTGGAAATCCTTTTTGCTTAAACCATACATAGTAATATTCAGGCACATCAACGAGGTAATAGCCTTTGTATTTTCCAAAAGGCATTTTATAATGCGCGAGCTCGATAAGGTGGTCTTGAGGTGTCAAATTATTAATTAGGTTCTATGTTAAATATAATGGGAAAAATGTATCTGTTCATTTTTTCCTTGATGAAAAAACGAACCAAAAAAATCAAGACTTAATAAGCTTTTACTAAAAATTTCTTTCGCTGCGGCACAAAAATAAAGTTTCTGATTTTTAATAATTATTCTACAAAATTCATGTGATTAGATATTTACATACTTTATCTTACAACGATTTTTGCTTGATCCTTCGCCTCAATTCATTTTTTACGTAAAACCTTCTTAGGTCAACTTAGTATTCATCTCTTAATTAAACAAAGGTTTAAAAATAATCGACTCAACTCGACGTGAGACCACTAATTATATCATTTTGTGTATAGCAAATTTCCATCTTATACTTTGCTGATGCAATATACACTATTGTTGGTTCTTTTTAGTTTTGCCAATCATTAATAGTACATCCGTTATTGGATACGCTAGAGAGACGATGACTCCAAATATGCCGTGTACTACTCTTCCTTCGGGTAAAAATTCAGTTATCGAAAACCAACATATGAGTCCGCAAAAAGGATAGAGAATGAGTCTCGTTAACACCTTTTTAAAAGCCCCCTCCTTCTCTATCCTTTCTTTTATGAATTCTTGTTTGGGATTGGCACCTAATTCAGGATTATTTTCTAGTTCAAGATGTTCTATAGATTCCTTTAGCTCAGCAGTCAGAAGTTTCGTCTCATATTTTGCAGATGTAGATAGCAGTACACGTAACAAAAAAGTAATTACAGAAATTACAACGGTTGCAATCATAGCGAGTTTAACATCCATTGTTATAAATACACCCGAGATCATGACCACTATACTTCCTATCTTTATTTTATCAAGTAATTTATGATACGGATTTTTCTCAGTTTTGATTCCTTTCAGTTCTCCATCTTGGTCAAAAGTCAGAAGAAAAATGGGGTATGCTCCTCTTAAAAAGTGTGATGATCTCCAAAGCAAAAGTTCTTTTGGTTTAATTTCCCCACTGTATTTTGTTGTGTTATAAAAAAAGGCATCATTCCAATGATTCTTAAGATTGCTTTTCTTAGGCTGAACTATTAATGTTTCAATATCTTTTTTACTTGCCATAATAGTTATCATTAAAAATCAAAGCATGTCTGTTCGAGCGCAGTCGAGAACTTAATTTAACTAATTTATTACCTACTACCCTTTATTTCGAGCTAGTTCGATAAGGTGGTCTTGAGGTGTCAAATTATGTTTTTTCAGGTGTACGTTTCCAGTATTCAAATAAGGTTTTCCATCTTTCTACTAATGTTGGTGAAATGTGTCCTTCATCGATATGGAGGTATCTAACTTGCATCCATAGCCACAATTCAACTTTCCTTTCATAAAAATCAGGAGAATTAAATTCATTACTTCTATCATCATCAGTTAACTCCCAATATTCTTTACGCTTCTTTTCAATCTCTACAGTATCAGTAGTTGACATATAGACATATCCTGCCGTTCTAGGAAACAATACATAAAGAAGTAAACCAACTATTGCAAAGACAAAAACAGATCTTATTTTTATCATAGAGGTTTTCTATTTCGCAAATCATGAATACCAAATAAAATCATCCAAACGCAAACTACTATTACTAGCAAAATGAGAGGTAGTAATGTATAGCGTATTTCAGAAGACCAAGAATCACCAATAGTTGTATTAGAAGGAATCATAATAAATTGAAAAAACAAAGCTAGCAACATAAAAAAACCATACGCAAGAGATAAAATTCCAGTATATAATTTCAAGTGGTTTTTCTTTTTATTCTTTAGAATCTCATCTTTAAAAACAATGATCATCAAAATAATATATAGCAAAGAGGACCCATTGATACCATTAGATAATAAACTAGCATTTTTAGACACCTTAAACAATGGATAAAAACACATGACAATCAAAAGACCTCTTGTTATTAGCCAAAAATAATCAATGGTTTTTCTATTACTCCCCATACACCTTCTCCCCGCCTACATAGGTTGCTTTTACTTCTAGGTTAGGGATTT
>CAYGQJ010000026.1:36402-52906 GCA_964351845.1 uncultured Flavobacteriaceae bacterium
CCATACACCTTCTCCCCGCCTACATAGGTTGCTTTTACTTCTAGGTTAGGGATTTTGTCTTCATCTACAGTCATTATATTTTCGTCCATGATGATGAAATCAGCAAATTTTCCAGTTTCAATGCTTCCTTTTTCTGCTTCTTCAAAATTGGAATAGGCCGCCCAAATCGTCATTCCTTTTAGCGTTTCTTCTCTGGTTAAGGCATTCTCCATTTGGTAGCCACCTTCTGGGTATTGTTTTAAATCTTTACGTGCGACAGATGCATAAAAAGTATAAAATGGACTCACTTGCTCTACGGGGAAATCGGTTCCTAAAACGACGATTCCTGACTTATTTAGTAAATCCTTAAAGGCATAGGCGCCTTTGATACGTTCTGCGCCTACTCGATCTTCTGCCCAATACATATCACTGGTGGCATGTGTGGGTTGCACAGATGGGATAATTTTTTGATTGAAAAAATCAAAATCGGCTTGTGCTACGACTTGTGCGTGCTCTACTTTCCATCGAGGGTCTTCTACATTTTGCAACGCTTCTTTGTACGCGCGCAACACCACCACATTGGCACTATCGCCTATGGCATGGGTATTCATTTGAAACCCTGCATCTGCAATACGTTTTGAGATATTTTGAATTTCAGAAACGGGCGTAATCATCGCTCCAAAATGTCCATCTTTATCCGAGTAAGGCTCTTTAAGTGCTGCACCTCTTGATCCTAACGCGCCATCTCCATATACTTTTACAGAGCGCACATTGAGATAATCGGTTTTTACTTTTCCAGTGGTTAAGTAATGATCTAGGTTTTCTGGTTTATTACTAATCATCGCATATACGCGCATTGTAAGATCTCCTGCGGTTTGCAGACTGTCGATCAACTCGATGATGGGTTTGTCCAATCCTGCATCATTTACGGTCGTCAATCCGTAGGAAAAGCAGACTTCTTGCGCGCCTTTAAGGGCATTTATATTTTGTAATCTACTCGCCTTAGGCATCACCGCATCTACCAATTCTTGCGGACGATCGACCAATACGCCTGTGATCTTTCCGTTTTCTTTTACGATTTCTCCTCCCGCAACCGTAGTAGCGTCAGTAATTCCTGCGAGGTCTAGTGCTTTTTGATTCACGAGGTAGGCATGGCCGTCTACACGTTCTAAAGCCACAGGTACATCTGGAAATAAGGCATCTAATTTTTCTTTGGTGGGGAATTCTTTGACTTCCCAGTCATTTTGATCCCATCCTCTTCCTCTTAAGAAAGGGGTGGCTGGGTTTGCTTTCGCGAAAGCGGACACACGCTCCAACACTTCGTCATAACTCGTTGTACCGACAAGATCTACCACTTGCAGATTCTGACCTAAGCCATAAAAATGACAGTGTCCATCGATCAGACCGGGTAGGACCGTTTTTCCGGAAGCGTCTATCACCTCGGAGGCAGTATACCCATCAGTGATTTCTTGAGAGGTCCCTACAGCAACGAATTTTCCGTCTTTAATGGCAAAAGATTCCGCTTTCGCGAAAGCGTCATTCACCGTATACACCGTTGCATTGGTGACAATAAGATCCACATTTTGTTTTGTAGTGCAAGAAATCGCACACGTGAGTAAGCATAAAAAAGTAAGAATTCGCATAAAAAAGATTTTGCACTAAAATACAAAACCTAGGTGGTATACAATAGGATCTAAAAATTAAAAAAGCAATCGATATCTGCCCGTGCCTATGTTTTCAAGGCTTACATTATCACTGTCTAAAATAACATTTGTGTACTCGTTCCCAATACAACAAGGGTCTTCAACAACAGCTACTGAAAAGCTAAAACTAACGTCAAACACCTCAGGAATAAATATTTGATAGTTTTCATCCGCACTTTGCGTAAAAGTAGGCAGCACGATGGCGATTCGCTCCTCTGACCCAAAGGTCTCTACAAAAAAATTAATCGCTTGATTGGTTTGCGTGTTGATGATTTGCAAACTTGCCGCAGAGAAGGTCTCATTCAAAAATAAATCTTCTCCTGTATCGGCAGCCACAAATTCTAATCGTAAACTAACCGTAGCGCAATCTACTAAAGCACACGCATTATTCGTTTCTTCTGCTTCATCCTGAGAACAGGATAGGCAACACATTATTAGAAATACATAAAAGACACTTCGTTGTAACATGGTTTTTAATTCTGGGGATTACATAAAGATACGTAAAATCAAATTCTAACAAGAAAACCATTACCACTTTGCCCTACACTCTCTGATTGCTCTACAGAAGCGCCTTCAAACTGAAAGTTTGAAAATCTAAAATCCGTACAACAAGGATCGTCAACAATGGCTACTTCATACTGTATGGTAAAATCAAAGACGCCTGGTAAAAGAACGCTGTAATTGATGCTTTGTGCCACTTCATTTTCAGGGTCTGGAACAAACACAAAAATACGTTCTACTAATGGATTTAGTCTGTTGTCACTAAATGGAATTAATGCGCCATTTTCTTGATTTATGATTTGTAAATCATCTAGAGAAAAGCCTCCATCTAAAAACAAATCTTCTTCTGTATCAGCATCTATAAACTCAAATATCACTGCTGAATTCGCACAAAGAGTGGTTGAGCAATCTGAGTTAGCATCCTCATCAGAAGCGCAAGAAAAGCAACTCATGGCGAGTACAAAAAAGGCTATACTTCGGTATATGATAGACGTTATCTTCATGGGAGTTATATAAAAATGCGTAAAATTAATCTGCTGTTATCTTCTACTTGTTCAAAAGTGGCATTGGTAACGGTAATATTTTCAAATTGATACCCAGAGCAACACTCCTCATCTGAGAGGATTTCAACATCTGCTACAATCGCCACATCAAATACATTTTCTAGCGAAATTTGAACCTGATTTTCCCCTATAAAACTAGGAAAAACAAACACTTGTCCGTTTTCAAATATATACTGGAGATCAAGAGTTAATGGTGTCATATCTTCTCCTACAGTCACTAAAAACCCCTCGGGTGCTCCATTGTCAAAAGCGCCTTCTAAGATATTATCACCCGTAGCTTCATCTATAAATTCGAATAAAAGCTCAGGAGCTGCACATAGTACTAGGCTACAATCTTCGGCTTCATCTGAATTGCATTGTATGAACAATAGACTTAGAAGTAGTATACACAATAATTTTTTCATAGCTGTTTTCTTAACGGTATACTCTATAGAGTCGCAAACGCAAAAAAGGTTGCGTTCCTTTATCATAAAGTAACACAACCTTTTTAAAATATCTTTAGGATTGATATTGTGTTTACGCTAGAAATCAAACCTATAGGTCACTCCCACCATCCCTTGAAGTCCTTGTACTTCGTAGTTTAACCATTTTTGGTAGTCACTATTTAAGATATTATTGACTCTTCCAAAAGCAGAGAGTCTGTCATTAAAGCGGTATCCTACATGCGCATTGGCATCTAGGTAACTATCCAATGTGACCACTTGAGGCTGTGCTAAAATATCAGTGGGGTCATTTGAAAATAATAAATCTTGGCGTTCTCCCACAAAGAATAGATTGATCCCTGCAAACCATTGTTCTGTAATTTGGTAATCGGCAAATACGGAAGCAGTTAACTCTGGTAAGTTCCAAGCTTCTGCTTGATTATCGGTGGTATATGAATTAAACTGTCCGTTGAGCTTCATTTTGAAGTTGCTATTCACATCAAAGTTCAGCTCTCCGAAGATGCCTAATGTCTCTACATCGTCATACACCACACTAAACGAGTTTCCGTTTAAAAAAGCTACTGGCGAGGATACTTGCGCTGGATTGAATTGAAATAATGCTCTGTTGCTTTCTGCAATATAGTTAGCTCTCAAATTATAGCTTACACTATTGGATAATTTTCCTTTCATCCCTACATATCCATCGTATTGCTGGTCTGTAGGAGTAATGGCTAAGGATGGTGCTACAAAAGGATTTTCTTGCACAAAGTCATAATAACTATTTTGTTTTAGCTCTCCTTCCAGTCCTGCATAGGCAATAAAATAATCACCCACTACGCGATATGATGCTGTTATTTTTGGGTATACAAAAAAGTCGGTGGTGCTATTTTCACCATCCATGGTTACAAATCCAGCGACGCCTAAATTCACCGTAAGATCATCTCTTAAAATCACAAGACTCGGATTAACCCCTACATTGAGAATACTATGATTAGTCTCTTCTAACGTTGTAGAAAAATCATTGGTAAAACTACCGCTGACATAATCTACTATAAATCCTGTGGTGATATTTTCTCCTGCGATGGGGAATTCTAAGGTGGGTGTTGCAATGGCACGTAACTCGTTACTACTTTCTGAATCTGTCAGATACCGTAGTGTGGCTTTTCCTCCTTTAAAAATACCATCTTTAAAGGCTACGCTTCCGTTTAAAGCCCCTGTAAGGTAGGAATGTGTTACATCAAAGTCCTCAGTAAGGATAGGGCCATCTGCGGGACCCATATCTATAATGGTAGGTGAAACCCCATACCAATTAAATACTTGGTGTTGGACATCCAAATCTGTTCGCCAAGAAAAGTCTCGCTCTCTAGCGCCGTAATTTAAGTTGAGACGGGTATCGTAAAAGAAGTCGTCTACCAGTACATTATCAATCCCGCCTTGCGAGGAATTATGATTTAAGAATACCCCAAAATCTTCGGTACGGCTGATTTGAAAGTTACTATAAAACTCGGCAAGCACAGAGGTAAAACTACCAAATCCAAGGGTCGCATAGTTATCGTACAACTTGAGTTTAGGTGCTTTTTTTACCGAAGCTGCTTTTCCCTTGGCGGGTGTAAATGTACTCGCTACAGGTACTGAAAAAATACTGTAGGTCACTTTCTTCTTGGTGGTATTGACAGAGTCATTCAGCTTAGGCGTTGCTTTTACTTTAAACGCATCACTGATGGTGGGTGTGTAGGGTTTTACTACATTAACCACTTCGGTACCTAAATCTTGTTTGTCTTCCTTTTCTTGTGCCTGTAGGTGCGTAACACAAAGCCCTAAAGCCAGTAAGAAAATAGTTTTATATGTTTTGATGTGATGAACGATCATATATCAATGTATTATGTCTGTGATTTCTGTGATTGATAAAAATTAGTTACCGCCTTCTTCAACAGAAGCGTTGGTCTTGGCTTCGTTTGTTTTGATCAGCGCTAGTTGTTCTTGCGCTTCTTTTACGATAACAGGATAGTCTGAAAAATTCGTAATTACACTTTCCAAAATATAAGTAGCTTGATAGGCATCTTCTAAGGCGTAAAAGTTTCTGGCCATAAGCACAAGCCCTTTGGCGCCAAATTCTTTATACCCGCTATAATCTCTAGCGAGTTCTTGTACGGCCGTATTTGAGCCTTTAAAATCATTAGCTTTATGTTTAAAGTAGGCATCGTAGTACAACGCTTCTGCGGCGAGGGCTCCGGTAGCAATGCTTTGCACTTTTGCATAGGCCGCTTTTGCCCGATCTTCATCGCCAGTTTTAATAGAGGCTCTTGCAATAATTACTTGGGCATCACTTTTTACCGCGTTATCAATTTTGGTATTGGTGAGTACTTTCTCTGCGTACGTTACTGCATCGGCATAGTTTTCTAACTCATAATGAGACTTCATCAGATTCGACTGTGCGAAAATGACATTCTGCGGGAAGTCGGCTTCTGTTTCTAATCGTTGCAACACAGGAATGGCCTCTGTGTAGGATTCTTGGGATAAGAATACTTGTCCTAATCGTGCGAGGGCTTGCTCTGTAAATTCAGACCGCTCTTTTGCAATGACAAACTGATAATGCGGAATGGTTGTGGGGTAGTCCGCTTTCGCGAAAGCGAGTTGACCCAGATAAAAATGGGCTTTCAACGCATGCTGACCGTTAGGGTAACTCTCGAGATACTCGTCCAGCAATCGCATGGCTTGCGTCGCATTATTTTCTAGATATTGTTTTTCTGCCGAAGCATACGCGGCATCATCCAGCTCGGCGTCTTCTACATCGATAAAATCGAGCGTACTCACCCATTGCCCGTACTCGTTCACACGTCCTAGGTCTATATAAATGAGTTTTGCTGTGGTCACCGCTTGCAAGGCTTCTGGAGTTCCCGGATAGGCCGAAGCTACCTTTTTAAGAATCGTAATCGCTTGATCTGACTGATTGTTATTGTCATAAATCAAGGCTTTTTTGAGTAAGGCTTTAGACACATACGAGCTTCCAGGCACGTCCCGTACCAGTTGGTCATAAGCAGCAATGGCGAGGTCATTGTTATCTTGAGAGACGTACACATTTCCTAACTCATACAAGGCATCATCGCGATAACTTGATTTTGGAAAGCTTTGCGCGAAATTTTTGAGACCGTTGATTTTATCTGCGTTTCGGTTGACAAACCCATAACTCATAGATTTTTGAAAGGTCGCATAGTCATTATCGGTGGCATTGATCTCGATGGCTTTATTATACGCTTCGAGTGCTGGCCAATATTTACTCGAAATAAAACGACTATCTCCTAAGCGTAAATAGGCATCATTAAGTAGCACCTTGTCTTCTAAAGACTCTTTGGTGAATTTCTCAAAATACGAAGCGGCATTTTCATAATCTTTATCAGAAAAGTAGGCATAGGCTAGGTTATAATTGAGATCTTGATATTCGGGTGTTGCCGCTGCATTGCTATTTTGAGCATATTGCTTATAGCCGATCACCGCTTCTTTATGTTTGCCGAGCACATAATCACACTCTGCATTCCAATAGGTCGCTCTTGCTACGAATTGCTCGTCTCTAGGCTCCTCTAACGATTTTATAAACATCGCCTGCGCCTCTATATAATTCCCCGCATTGTACAGCTCTACCCCTCTGTAAAAGGCTACTTTTTGATAGGCGACTTTGCTTTCAAAAGAGTTACTTTTCTTTAGTAACACAAGGGCTTCTTTATAGTTTTTTGAGGTGATGTATGAGTCTATAAGAAGGGCTTCAAACTCTTCCTTTGCGGGAGTATTAGGATATTCCTCAATATAATTTGCGAGGACTTGAGGCACGGTTTGGTAGGCATTTCCAATCTCGTAACTCAGCTTTGCATAGTTTAAACCACTATCTTCTTTAATTTTTGCATCAAAATCCATTTCTGATGCATTTTTAAAAGCATTTAAGGCTTGCTGCTTCTTATCTGTTTTTAAGTAGGATTCTGCAAGATGGTAATAGGCATTTTGAGCAACGCTATTTTTCCCGTCTATAATTTTATTAAACTCATTGATCGCATTTTCATAATCACCTTGCTTGTAATAGGCATATCCTAACTGGTAATAATCGGTATTATTCCACTTTCCTCTTTTGCCTTTGTATTCTTTGAGATACGGTAAGGCTTCTGCATATTTTTCTTGGTTAAAATAGCTTTCTCCTATGATCTTGTTGAGTTCTGATTTTTCTTTGGGGTTGGCAGTAGGGAGTTGAGAAGTTCCTTCGGCGATCGCTTGATCAAATTTTCCGAGTTTAAAATTGAGATCGGCTTTAAAGTAGGCAAGCTCTTCTTTGTAATCTTCTTTGTCCTCAACAGCATCAAAAAGTTCATCGGCTTCTTGGTAGTCATCGCCTTCATAGGCCATAAATCCAAGATAGTACTTTGCTTGTGATCCGTATTTTTGAGAATCTCGCACACGGTTTAAAAACTTTTTGGCTTGATCGTATTGTTTACTTTTATAATAGGAGTACCCATTATTAAAATCGTAGGTTTCTCTAACGCTTCCTGTCAAATTATCTTCATCTACGCGATCATACCATTTGCGGGCATAGGCATATTTTCCGTTATCAAAATAGAAAGAGGCAACATCTAGAAATGCAGAATTACGCTTGGTACTGGTTGGATAGTCATTAACAAAGCCCTGCATGAGGTTATCAGCTCCTTGCTGATTTAAACGAACAGCCGCGTTTGCAATATAATACGCACAATCTCCTTGGATGGTGGTATCATTTGTTTCGTCTTTCACTTCACCAAATAAGGTTTGCGCGGCAAGATACTGCTGACTATTGTAGAGTGATAGTGCCTTGTTATACTTCACAAGATCATCTGTATAAATAGCAGTTTGCTGTGCAGAGAGGATACTTGTGTAAAGTAAAAATGCGGTAAGCAGCGGGATTAATTTCTGCATATGGATTGTTTTTGATATGATGTATTAAGATTGGGTCTATAATCGTACTCAAAGATACTTTTCTTCTCTATGCATAACGGGAGAAATAGCGTATAATTATGTAGAGTTGTAAAAAGGAAATTAACAATCGTAAAATGAAGATGATTATCTTGTATTAGACACTAAACAAGTACATTAAACTTTATATTTGCAGCAGTTATTAAAAAACAAAAATAGTATGAAATACACACTCGCCATTTTTATCTGTCTAATATGCAGTAGCGTTATTGCTCAAGTTAGTTTTGAAAAAGGATATTATATCAATAATCAAGATGAAAAAATAGAGGGGTTCATTAAAAATTCTGATTGGAAAAATAACCCCACTGATTTTCAATTTAAGACTTCTATGACGAGTGAAACAATACAAGATCTTACAATTGATGGAGTAAAAGAATTTGCGATTACAGCTATTTCTAAATATGAGCGACATACGGTAAAGGTAGACGTAAGCCCTGATGATCTTAACAACTTAGAATATACGCGAGAACCAAATTTTGAAGAAAGAACGATATTCTTAAAAGCCCTAGTAGAGAATGATGTTACGTTATTTAGATATACAGATACGAACAAGACAACGTTTTTCTATAAATCTGATAACAATATATATACCCTTGTTTACAAACGTTATTTTAATATTAATAAGAAACTAGATGAGAATAACTTTTACAAACAGCAATTGGCCTCTGGATTGAATTGCACCGACAAAAAAATGCCTAAAGCTGAAAACTTAACCTATACAGAAACATCACTTGTCAAGTATTTTAATACCTATGGAGTATGCACAGGTAGTGAAACCAATACAACACTCGTGAAAAAAGTTGAAAATTCATTTAACATTAAGGTTATTGCGGGTGTGCAGTCCACCAGTTTTTCTGTAGACTCTAATACGAGAAGATCGTTTGATTTTGGGAGTAATATAGGTTTTGTACCAGGAATTGAGTTTGAATATTTATTACCCTTTAATGCGCAGAAGTGGTCATTGTTTTTTGATCTTAGATACCAAAGCTATGAAGCAAGTGGAAGTTCTGAAGTATTAATACCATTATTAAATGAAATTGTTAGTAGATCCAACGAAGCCTCCTACAAGGCTATTGATGCGAGTATTGGTTTTAGACATTATTTTTTACTTAGTGATACTTCAAAATTTTACCTAGGTCTTAATTACGCTATAGATTTTAGTAGTGAGACTGAGGTTATCTATGAAGCTGCTGATGATTTTATTGCTTCATCTGCTACAGGCGTTTTAGGCATTGGAGTTGGATATGCATTTGATAGCGTAAGTGCTGAAATCAGATACTACACCAATAGAAATAGTCTAGGAAATGCATTTATATTTCAAAATTCTGATTTTAGCAATGTTACTTTTAGTCTGTCTTATAGATTTTTACGGTTTTAAAAAAGAAGACTTTACACACGGCTACATAAGAGCAAATAATCCTTGAGCACGTCCACAAGGCATTTAACAACATCTATTTTTTGATTTCCAACGCAAGTCCTATCTAGAAGTGTGTATCTTATGAAGAGGTCCGCTGATTCCTGCTGAGGATAATTTCGCGAAAGCGTATACAACCTACTTTCCCTATAAAAGCTGGATTCAAGTACGGTGATCCATAGAAAACGTGTATTTTTATGAACTACTGATATGAAAAAAGTATTCGTTAAAATACAACACCTAGCCTTACAAAAACCAATACTATTTTTGATTGTAATAGGGATTCTTGTACGTGTTCTGATTGCCATTGCCTACAGCAATCAAGTGTCCATTTTTAATGATACAGAAAGCTACATTCCATTAGCCGAGCGTCTATCAACACTCGATTTAAAAGGATACGACGGACTCCGAACTCCAGGATATCCGTTACTATTAGCCATCACAGGGATTCATTTTTCGGTGGTTGTTTTTATTCAAGCATTGCTGGGAATTCTTTCCTCTATCTTACTTTTTAAAACCAGTGTACGCCTTAAGGATCATATCCCGCTTGCATTAATCAATGGATTAAGTTTGTCCTTTTTTATGCACATCCTATTCTATGAAAGAGCTATTTTGACAGAGACATTAACCCTATGTGCATTGGTCATCTGTTTGTGGTATCTCGTTCGTATTGATTTTTTTAAAACGCATAAAAAAGGGAGGATGACCAACACACAAAGTCTTCTATTAGGGATCTTAATGGCCGTTGTTTTTCTGATACGCCCTATGTTTATTGTCATCACACCTTTAGTGGTTGTTTGTTTTCTAATGATCTATAAACACCTAAAACTCTCAAAAATACTGATCCAAGTATTCCTTATCGGCATGCCTGCTTTGGTCAGTTACCAAGCATGGAGTATGCTCAATTTTTATAATACAGGATACAAAACCGTGACTGTATTTTCAGGAATGAATTTGGCGCAGAATTGTGTCTATTTTATAGATAACGCAAGTGATTCTCATGCAGATTTGCGGGACATATATGTACGTAAAAGAGACTCTGTCATAGCGAATGACGGAAAAGTAGCTATGAGTATCTGGCGTGTGTATGAGGAGCTTAAAGCGAAAGAAAATATCACCGTAGCTGAGCTCTCGCAACGTTTTGACCCCATCAACAAAGAACTTATCCAACAGAACCCACTCGCCTATTCAAAACAAGTAGGAATCTCTTGGGTCGCCTTTTGGGAAGATTACATCCTCTGGAATTATAGTAGGTTCAAATATGACATCCCAAAATGGATCCTATCTGGCACTTGGTTATACATTCAAAGACCACTATTATTTATAATAAACGGGGCCTTTTTACTCATAAGCTTCACTATGATTGCCAGACGGATTAGGAAAAAAGAAGTGTCACTTACCTTTTATTTTTTCTGTGTACTCCTTATTTTAGGGTCTTCATTAGGACAGGCGCTGATGATTTATGGGAATAACGGTCGTTTTTCTATTCCATTTATACCCTTTATGATCCTAGTAACCTCTCATTTTCTGTACGAAAACAATTTTTTAAAAAAGATAAAACTAAAAAAATCATAAGAATTCATCTATTTTTATCGTTAGTTTAAAGTTTATATGTCAAACCCAGTATTACATCTTAGCAACGGAGCCATTTATCAAAGAGAAAATATGATTCTCTCTGATGTCCATATCACTATTAATAAAGGGGATTTTGTATACCTCATCGGGAAAACAGGATCTGGAAAAAGTAGTTTTATGAAAACACTCTACGGAGACCTTCCGCTTACAGAAGGAGAAGGAGAGATTGTAGGGTTTGCACTCAACGGATTAAAAGAAAAACAGATTCCATTTTTACGTAGAAAATTAGGCGTCGTTTTTCAGGATTTCAAATTATTGAATGACCGTACGGTAAAAGATAATTTACTCTTTGTTCTCAAAGCGACAGGCTGGAAAGACAAAACGGCCATTGATGCCAAAATAGAGGAAGTACTCTCCAAAGTAGGCATGAAAAGTAAAGGCTTTAAGTATCCTTATCAATTATCTGGAGGAGAACAACAACGGGTGGCCATTGCACGGGCCCTTTTGAATGATCCTGAGCTTATCCTTGCCGATGAGCCTACAGGGAACCTAGATCCACAAACTAGTGTAGAGATCATGGAAGTGCTACAAGAAATTAATAAAAATGGGAATACCATTTTGATGGCGACGCACGATTACGCACTCCTATTAAAATACCCTTCCAAAACCTTAAAGTGTGATAACAATAAGATTTTTGAAGTCGTGCAGCGTACGGTGTAGTGTTTGTAACAAACACCCTTATTTTATAGCGTGATGTTATGGACAACAAGCAATTTACTTTAAAGAAAAACATCCCTGAAAGTCACCCAAATTGCTCGATTGTAAAAATTAATGAATACTACCTACAATTCAATACCAATTTAAATTACACACATACTAAGAATACTGATTTCTCACTTTATTTATTAGGCAATTTATTTGATTACAAAGACACAAAGGCTTCAAATCAAGATGTATTAGACATCCTTGTCAAACAATCTAACAAGGAAGGTTTTTTTGAAATTCTTGATCATTATTATGGAGAATACGTAATAATCTATGTTAGAAATGATGAATTGGTCCTGCTAAATGATTGTTGTTCACAAAAAGAAGTTTACTACACTGATAATTACACTGAGTTTGGGTCTCAAGTACAACTACTTTCTCACACAATAAATACCGAAGAAAATCATCCCTATTACGCCTCATCACTTTTTGATAAAAAGAAATTATTTATTGGCACGAGTACGTCTAATCCTAACATAAAACATCTTGCACCTAATCATTACATAGACATATTACATAAAAAAGTAGTACGGTTTTTCCCAATAACTAAAATCCTTCCTCAACCTATTGATGAAGTTGCAAAAAAAGCAGCAAGCATGCTCAAAGGATATATCAGCGCTATTGCCAATAGACATGAAATCATTTTACCCGTTACGGGCGGTTTTGACAGTCGTCTTCTATTTCTTGCTAGTTTAGGTGTAGAATGTGAGTATTTTGTATCGCAGCATAAAAATATGGGCGACAACCATTATGATATTACGATTGCTCAAAAATTAACGGGTATTTTCAATAAAAAATTACACGTTATAAAAGATGCAGACGAGTCAACCAAGACACTAGATACCAACCAAAATATTGACAACCCAAGAACAACTTCTTTTCCAAAATTAGTCGCAGACAAGGTCCTCATTAATGGTAACATCAGTGAGATTGCTAGAAATTATTACAATTATATTTACCCAGTAACCGCTCAAAAACTAACCTTGCTCAATGGATATTCTGACAATTCTTTTGTCATTGAAACCTATCAAAACTGGTTGTCTCAAAATAAAAGCCATTTCAATAAACTTAACTACAATATACTAGACATGTTTTATTGGGAAGAAAAAATGGGAAATTGGACAGCGAAAGCCAAAACAGAAGCCCATGCCATGCATTTAGAATTAATGTCACCATTCAATTCAAGAGCTTTACTACACCTTCTTCTCGCTACCAAAAGGAAAGACAGAGATAAATTTACTAGCAGACTTTATTGTAAAATTATTGAAAACCTAGTCGATAACCATAAGGAGATTAATGCCATACCTACAAATCCAGACTTTGAAAGAAAAAGAGCTTTATTCTTGAAGAAAATAAATCTTTTTAGGGTGTTTGATGATCTAAGACTTCACCTGAGAATTTTAAAAAGAAAAATCTAAAACGTATCTTAAAAATAGTTTTTAGTAAGTTTACGTATCACTAATCCAAACTGACACTACATACATCCTTGAAAAACAAACAATACTTCATCACCAATGATCCTTCTGTACAGCTCACACTAGAAGAAGGGTTTTCAAATCATACGATCGATGAGTATACTGTTTTTGTTCATGAAGAGTTACTTTTTACGCTTTCGCGAAATGGGCAGTGCACCGTAACCATTTTAGGATTTATCATAGATCCTTATCATCCGGAAGCATCGAATCAAGACATTGCAGACACGCTAGCTGAAAGCGCCTCTACAACCTATCTTTTTAAAGCATTGGAATTACTTACAGGAAAATTCGCCCTGTTCTACACATCTAATGAGCATACCATTTTACTAACTGATTTCTTTTCAGAAAGACAACTCTACCATTGGAAAAGAGATGCCTATTATTACATCTCATCGTCAGATAAACTGATTTTAGATACGTTACAACTATCCCCAGAAATAAGTATAGAAAAGAAGGCTTTAATAGATGACACGCTATTTCTAAACATTAACGAACATTGGTTACTCTCGGAAGAAGATTGGGATGAACGTATCAAAAAACTAATTCCTAATCATTACCTAGACATACAAAAAAATAAAACAGAACGACTGCCGATTTTTGTCAGTAATCAGTTAGAGGAAGCAGAAGTATTGGACGCTTTCAAAACCTATTTACAAAATGTAATGAAGGCAATCACCATGCGATACACCTCTATTTACTTTCCTATAACGGCAGGATATGACTCTAGATTATTATTGGCCGCCAGCATCCAATGGAAGGACAACATGAAGTATTACATTTTTAATTCGGGGAAAACCTATGTCCTAAGAGATGTAAAGATTGCAAAACAGATCGCCAAAAAGTTCCATCTTGACTTTGAGGAAATTAAGGTGCCCGACATGAGTGCTACGTTTAAAAAGGAATTCGCTTCCCATTTTATAGTGCCTCGTTTTCTATCAAAAACGAGAAATATCGCTTGGTTTAAAAAGCATATTACCACCCCTACAATTAACATCTCAGGAGGAGGTGGGAATCTAAAAGGCGTATATGACGAAGCTGCCTTTTCCACCATAGAAGATATTTGTAAAGCTATAGAGTATGAAGCATTACCTATTCATAAAAAGGCGTTAGAAAAATGGCTAGTTCAAGCAAAACCGTATGCAGAAAAATACAACATTCCACTGAATGATTTATTTTTTCAAGAGCTACGCATGGGAAAATGGGCGTCCAAAATGTATCACGAGGCGGACATCACTCCTGTGGACTATTACTCTCCTCTCAATTCTAGATATTTGATGTACATGGTTTTTTTAAACATTCCAGCGACACGAAGACACAAACCCGCATCAATCCTTTTTAAAACACTCACCGAAGAGATGTTACCGGGGGCGACCCGGATTCCTTTTAATCCAAAAACATGGAGGGATTATGTTAAGAGTGTGATTCCCTACCAACGTATTAAAAAACAAGTGCGGTTAGTGCGGTATGGGCGTGCAAAAAAGTGATGAGTTTCTATTTCTTATACACATGAGGATTTTCTCTCACTCCTTTCTTAAATACTTTTCGTAATCCCATTCTAATTTTTGAATCGACTTGTAAGATTCTGTCAATCACGTATTGCCCAGGTCTCCCTCTAAAAGAAGTCACATGAAATTGATCAGAAGCTCTCAGCGGAACATCTGAAAAATAATAATTAGAGACACAACAGCGAGTACCCTCATAGGTCACAGGGCTTACACTGTGCCAAGAATGACTATGCGTCGCCATAATTGCTAGTCGATTAAACTTACTATGGATCGTAATAGGATCTTTTTCTAAGCCTTCTGGCCAAATCTCTAAATTCCCACCATAACGCTCTTCCCAATCTGGCGTTACGTAATACAGCAGATTTAAAACCCGCCATTGATTGCGGTCTTTATCATGAGAGTTATCCAAATGCGGATTTAAAAAATTGCCCTTAGACATCATAGAAATGCCGCCTGCATATAAGTTTTCATCGGGCAACGGATGGGCTATTCCTGTAATTTCTCCAATCAATTTTACAATACGTTCCTCTTGAAAAGCATAAATAATCTCCTCTAAAACAGGATCATATTGATCCATTTGGGCGGCTACGTGCTTAAATTGCCGAATACTCTTCTTTAAAACAGTCTCTTCTGTTGATGGAAAAGAAGCATAGATCGTGTTTGCTGTTTCCTCAGGAAGGAGGTCATCTAAAAAAAAATAACCTATCCCAGGATCACTAGATTGATACTGCGCAATAAGCGTCTCTTTTTGAGATAAAATGCGTTGGTAAATCAAATCTGAAAGATGTGCTCTTGTAAAAACTGACATTCCAATCGTATTTAGGAGTAATAAACTATATTAGTAACTTCTTGTAAAGATAAATTATTACAACTAGTTTTAGACTATAAAAAATGCTTTCAATCCTAATTCCAACATTTAATACGCCCATATTTGAGTTAGTACAGGAAGTACATGAGCAAGCGCATCAATGTGCTATTCCCTTTGAAATCATTGTCTGTGACGACGCTTCTACGGTAGCATCCCCTCAAAATAAAAAAATCCCCAGTAGTACACATTGCACCTACCTTACACATCAAAAGAACAAAGGAAGAACAGCCACTAGAAATCATCTCGCTCAAAAAGCAGTCTATGATTGGGTATTGTTTCTCGACGCCGATGTTGTCCCAGCTTCCAAAGAATTTATAAAAAACTATATTTCCTTAATCGGTCATCAAGACGCCTACGAATGCATTTTTGGGGGCATTGCCTACAAGGAAGAAAAACCCATACAAGAGAAGATTTTGAGATGGACCTACGGAAAAGAAAAAGAATCAAAACCAGCCGCTGAAAGAACAAAACACCCTCATTTTATCATCTCTCAAAATCTACTGATAAAAAAAGAGATCTTTCTAGCAGTAAATACCTTTACAGAAAATGTATATGGATTGGATAATATCTTTTCTCATGAATTAAAAAGAAGAAACATACGCGTTTTACATACAGATAATGAAGTATATCATTTGGGGTTAGAATCCAATGAAATCTTCTTACAGAAATCCATAGATTCCTTAAAAACAACCATCAAATACGAAAACACAGGGAGTATTCCAGACAATTTACGACCTGTACAACG
>CAYGQJ010000027.1:0-10015 GCA_964351845.1 uncultured Flavobacteriaceae bacterium
GTTAGTCGATGGCTCTTAATTTGTTATACGTTTCTTATATGCGCGTTATTTTTAAATATCAGCGTAACACGCTATATTACAAACCCCTACTTTCCCTATACATTTGGGGTTTTAAAAAATTAATACTATATCATATATCTTTTTAAGCCCTAAATACAAAAAAAACTACAGACTAACGACTACTAGCTAACGACTAAAAGCTAACGACTAAAAGCTAAGTGCTAATAGCCAATAGCTATATTTCATCTTACACGATTCCCTAAGATTATGTTATTTTTATTCTGAGTACACTTTCGCGAAAGCGAAATTACGTACATTAGAGATTCGATGTTTAAGCACTTAGACACGAGTTAAATCATTCAATAATCGAGTAAAACACAAGCGCTATGAAGCCACTTACAGAAGCACAGATTAACGACCGTTTAGAGGATTTTCCAGATTGGGAGTATGAAGACAATGCCATTCATACGTCCTTAGAGTTTGAAAATTTCAGAGAAGTATTCTCGACGATGACACGTATTGCTTTTGAAGCAGAGCGTTTACAACATCATCCCGATTGGAGTAATGTGTATAATGAGTTGTCTATTTCTCTATCTACCCATGATGCGGGAGGGGTCACTGAAAAAGATTTTGACTTAGCCGCTGCGATTGAGGATATTCTCAATGCATAGATTCTTTGAAAAGTCTTAGTTTTTGTTATTTTTACAGCAAGAAATAAAAAATATGTATGGGAAGAGCATTTGAATTTAGAAAAGCACGTAAAATGAAACGCTGGAGCGCTATGTCAAAAGCGTTTACACGTATCGGGAAAGACATCGTAATGGCCGTTAAAGAAGGCGGTCCCGATCCTGATAGTAATTCCAGGTTGCGCGCCGTTATTCAGAATGCAAAATCTGTAAACATGCCTAAAGACAATGTGGAGCGCGCCATAAAACGTGCTTCAGATAAAAGTCAAGGGGATTACAAAGAAGTTATTTTTGAAGGATATGCACCGCATGGTATTGCTATTCTTGTAGAAACCGCAACAGACAACAATACACGTACCGTTGCCAACGTCCGCTCTTATTTTAATAAATGTGATGGAAGCTTAGGTACCTCCGGCTCTGTGGTTTTTATGTTTGATCACACCTGTAATTTTTGTGTAAACGGAGAAGGACAAGACGTAGAAGAAATCGAACTTGAGTTTATAGACTACGGGGCTGATGAAGTTTTTCAAGATGAAGAAGGCATCCATATTTATGGAACTTTTGAAAGTTTTGGAGCGATCCAAGGAGCATTAGAAGAACGTGGCATTGAGATTATATCCTCTGGATTTGATCGTATGCCGCAAGTCACCAAAAAACTGACACCAGCGCAAGAAGAAGAAGTCAATAAACTATTAGAAAAAATAGAAGAAGATGATGATGTTCAGAATGTATTCCACACCATGGAATCTTCTGACGAAGATGAGGCGTAAAAAAATACACCATTAAAAAAGAGGCTGTTTTAGATATATCTGAGACAGCCTCTTTTTTTTGTAACTCAATCCATAAAAAATAGTCTAATGCAATAGCGCACAATAAACTTTATCATGACAAAAAAATATAGAAAACGTAAAATTGCAGCAATACTCCTAGTCATGCTTAGTATTGCTGTCCTTTTTATAACGCATAACGTATTACCCTATGCTATTATATCCCGCCACAAACAACCACTAACAACACTCCCATCAGAAATAGGATTACACGCCGAAGAAACTTCCTTTACAATAAGCGATAGTATACATTTAAAAGGCTACTGGGTGACGCCAGAAAACAACCCACCTAAAAGCATCATCTTATTACTACATGGTATTGGTGGTGGTAAAGAACATTTTTACGAACTCGCCAAATCACTAGCAGGTCAACAAGTAGCCTCTGTCGTTTATGATGCACGCGGTCATGGTGAAAGTGACGGACAGTATATATCCTATGGATTTTATGAAAAAGAAGATGTGTCTGTCGTTGTAAGCAAGGTAAAAGAGCGATATCCTGATATACCTATTGGTATTTGGGGAAACTCTATGGGAGGTGCCGTTGCCTTACAAGCCCTTGCCATAGAACCTCGATTAGACTTTGGTGTGATAGAAAGTACCTTTACAGATCTTACAACCATTGTAAATGACTATCAGAAACGTTACTCCTTTGGGATTGGGCTTCAGCCTATATGCAACTATGCATTGGAACGAGCTGGAGAAATTGGAAAATTTGATCCTTCAAAAGTGCGTCCCATTGATGCTGTAAAACACATCCAGCAATCCATTTTTTTGGCGCATGGTACAGAGGATCCAAATATCAACTTCAAATACGGAAAAGCGTTGTTTGACAACCTAAAAACAAAAGATAAAATATTTTATCCTGTACAAGGAGCCAATCATTATAACCTTTCTGAGGTGGGCGGTGATGCGTATATTGAAGCCATTATGGAGTTTATTAATAAACAATAAATGATGTGGTATGCATTTGATTGTTAAAATCACACTTTGACAATTCGCTCCAAAAACGCTTGATTCTGCTCAGAATCTATATAAATAAGAGGTTCTGCAAATAATATAGGCATCTGTTCTGAATACTTACTCCTTATTTTTTTATTAATCGTATCAAAAAGTAATGCTTTAGAAATTCCTTTAATCACAAACTGCTTTGCTCCTTGTAACTCATGGTTTTCATTGAGTTCATACATTTCCTTTTCTCCTATAGACGCTTGAGTAATAAATTTATTGTCAAGCAAATACACTGCGATTTCTTTCGCTTGTGCTGCACTATGAGCAACTACATTTAATAACATCATATCCAATAATTTTACTAATACTGACTTTAAAATAATGATAAAAAGGAGTTCCACACGTTAAAAGCGAGTTAAACTATTTATATTTAATAGTAATACTATTAAATTTGAAATCAAATATATCAGCATATGCAACGGTTACTACAAAATCTTAAGATCAATGTTCCTGAAAAACTATATGTGAAAGATCCTGAATCTTCCGATTTAGGAAAGCGCATTGTAGAAAACAGTATTACCCTTATAAATGAATTAGGCTTTGAAGAATTTACCTTTAAAAAGCTAGGAAATCACATAGGCTCTAACGAAAGTTCTATCTATCGTTATTTTGAAAATAAACACATGCTATTGTTGTATTTAACAAACTGGTATTGGGGATGGATGGAATACCGATTGGTATTTTCTACTGCGGCGTTAAAGGATCCGACACAGCAGTTACAACAAGCCCTAGAGGTGGTGACACAAGTGATTCAAGAAGACTCTAATTTCTCTCATATTAATGAAGTTATATTAAGTAAGATTATCATTAGTGAGTACTCAAAATCATACCTCACAAAAGAAGTAGATACAGAGAATAAAGAAGGTTATTTTCTTATTTATAAACGGTTAGTGACACGCTTACGCGAAATTATCCAAGACGTGAGTCCCTCCTATCCATATCCTGCTAGTCTTGCAAGTACAGTCGTACAAGGGACATTACATCAACACTTTTTAAAAGAACACTTTACCTCTATTACAGATTGTGGAGATACCATATCTCCTACAGATTATTTTACTCACCTAGTTTACAATACATTAAATTTAAAATAACATGGCAAAAACTGTTCTTACAGCTACCCAACGTCTTACAGGTCTATTACAGTTAGATCGAAAGGATATAAAACAGATTATTTTTTATGCCATTTTTGCAGGATTAGTCAGCTTGTCTTTACCCTTAGGAATACAAGCGATTATCAATCTTATTCAAGGGGCACAAATGAGTACCTCATGGATTGTACTTGTGGTTTTAGTAACGATAGGAACTATTTTTGCAGGTGCTTTGCAACTCATGCAAATGCGTATCCTGGAGAATGTACAGCAAAAATTATTTATGCGCTCCTCTTTTGAATTTGCGTATAGATTTCCTAAAATAAAAATGAGCGAACTTAGTAATTTTTATCCGCCAGAGTTAGCCAATCGCTTTTTTGATACCCTTACCATTCAAAAAAGTTTACCTAAAATCCTTATTGATTTCCCAGCGGCGATACTACAAATCGTATTTGGATTATTATTACTGTCTCTTTACCATCCATTCTTCATTATATACGGAGTACTCTTGATCTTTCTAGTGTACTTGGTCTTTAAGTTTACAGCTCAGAAAGGATTAGACACCAGTCTAGATGAGTCAAAGCAAAAATATAAAGTAGCCCATTGGATTCAGGAAATCGCACGAACGATCACCAGTTTTAAACTCTCGGGACAGACTTCACACGCGCTTGAAAAAAATGACAAATTGGTGTTAGAATATTTACGCGCTCGTGAAAGCCACTTTAAAATTCTTGTACTCCAATTTATGCAGATGATTGGTTTTAAAGTACTCGTTACTGCTGGATTGTTACTTATAGGAGGAATTCTGGTTTTAAATCAACAAATGAATATTGGTCAGTTTGTTGCCGCAGAAATTATCATCCTACTTGTCATCAGCTCTGTAGAAAAACTAATCACAGGACTAGAGTCTGTATATGATGTTCTTACTTCCCTAGAAAAAATAGGTCAAGTAGTAGATAAGGAGTTAGAACCTCAAGAAGGAGATCGACCACTAGATGAAAACACACCCCTTTTAGTCGAACTTAAAAATCTAAGCTATAAGCATATTATCAAAGATGTTTCTTTAACACTTGAACCAGGGCAAAATTACATTATTCAAGGCCCACAAGGTTCAGGAAAAACAACTTTGTTACGCCTTATTGCTGGTATATACGAACCAAGTGCTGGCACGATATTTATCAATGAAAGATCATTAAGAAGTATCCATTTAAATCATTACAGATCGTATGTAGGACAGTCTTTAAATGAAGAGTCGCCTTTTGAAGGAACTCTTAAAGAAAATATCACCTTTGGAGACGATTCCATCTCAGAAAAACAAATTGATTGGGCTGTGGAAAAAACAGGGCTCTCCGATTTTGTTAAAAGTCAAGAAAACGGACTTCAAACTATGATTTACCCAGAAGGAAAACAAATTCCGTATACTATTACCAAAAAGATTGTCTTGGCACGTAGTATCATTAGGAAGCCTAAATTACTCATATTAAAAGACCCACTCGATCATTTTAGTGAAAACGAAGCTAATACACTTATCCAGTTTTTAGCAGGGAAAGAACATCCTTGGACTCTTCTTGTTGTCAGTCAAAACCCTAAATGGAAACAATTTTGTCACAACCATATTATAGTAGAAAACGGATCTATCATTAAAAAAGATTAATCATGCTTAATATTACCGAAAACAAACTCAATAAAACCGTAGACCTTAAAAAATTTAAGGCTGTAGCGAAGGTAATGCACAAAAAGCATTATAAACATTTTAACCAATTTCTAATCACCTTTTCTATCATAGGGATTGTGATCCTTTTCCTTCCTTGGACACAAAATATTACAGGAAATGGATATCTCACCACCTTAAGCCCTGAGCAACGTGCCACTACTGTGCAATCTCAAATTCCAGGACGTATTGAAAAGTGGTATAAGAGAGAAGGAGATTATGTAAATAAGGGAGACACTATTATGCATATCTCAGAAGTCAAGAATGACTATTTTGATCCTAATTTAATTCCACGAACTGAACAGCAGATACAAGCAAAAGCTGGCTCTGTAACAGCGTATCAAGGCAAAGTAAATGCACTGAGTAACCAGATAGTTGCTTTACAAAGAGAACGGGTACTAAAACTTGAACAAGCGAGTAATAAATTATTACAAGCAAAACTAAAAGTACAAAGTGATAGTATTGACCTAGAAGCGGCTAAAACCAACCTTACCATTGCCGAACGTCAATATGAACGTACAGAACAATTACAAGCTGAAGGCTTGAAAGCAACCAAAGATGTAGAAGACAAACGATTAAAACTGCAAGAGACACAAGCAAAATTAATCTCTCAAAAAAATAAGTTACTCACAAGCAAAAACAATGTACTTAATGCAGAAGTAGAAATTACACGTGTTCAAGCCGCATATACAGATAAGATTTCAAAAGCACAAAGTGACAAATTTACTGCTTCTTCAAGTGGCTTTGATGCCGAAGCACAAGTAACAAAACTTGAAAATTCGCTATCTAACTATCAGATTCGAAATAGCTTATATTATGTACGCGCACCACAAAGCGGTTATCTTAACAAAGCCATTAAAGCGGGGGTTGGACAAACATTTAAAGAAGGAGATGAACTCATTAATGTCATGCCTGACAATGCAGATCTAGCTGTCGAGATGTTTATCAATCCTATAGATTTGCCACTGGCACATAAAGGAAGTGATGTTCGGATTCAATTTGATGGATGGCCTGCTATTATCTTTAGTGGATGGCCTAATGTATCTACAGGAACCTACGCAGGTAAGATTGTTGCTGTAGAAAGATTTATTAGTGACAATGGAAAATACCGATTGTTGATTGCCCCAGATCCCAATGAAGAACCGTGGCCGGAAGCATTACGTGCAGGCTCAGGAGCGCGTTCTATTGCCTTGCTAGAGGATGTTCCTATTTGGTTCGAGCTATGGCGACAACTCAATGGATTTCCACCTAATTACTATCAACCTGATTCAGCAACCAAAAAGACAGCATCAAAATGATGAAACTATTTTTGTACACGGCTTTATTTCTTTTAGGGTCCGCTTTCGCGAAAGCACAAACAACCCCACTCCCAGAAGCTGAAAAAATATTAGGCTTTGAAGAGTACCTAGGCTACGTAAAGCAGTTTCATCCGCTTGTAAAGCAGGCAAACTTAGTCCTTACCGAAGGACAAGCTGAAGTGCTGAGAGCACGTGGAGGATTTGACCCAAAACTAGTCGCAGATTATGACCGTAAAGATTTTAAAGATCTTGAGTATTACGATCTTTTTGATGCAAAACTCAAAATTCCTACCTGGTATGGCGTTGAGTTAAAAGCAGGTTTTGAACGTAATGAAGGAGTCTTCTTAAACGAACAAAATTTCTTACCCGATGACGGTCTTTTCTCTGCGGGAATTTCTGTAGACATAGGACAAGGCTTTTGGATTAACGAGCGTATGGCGACCTTACGGAAAGCAAAATTCTTTAGACAACAAACCCAAGCAGATCGTGACTTACTCATCAACCAAGTCATTTATGATGCTTCCCTTGCTTATTTTAATTGGTTACAAGCCTATCAAGATGCTATTACTATTGAGCAGTTCGTAACGAATGCAGATTTACGTTATAGAGGAATTCAAAAAAATGTTGAAGTTGGCGAAAGTGCTCAAATAGATGCCACCGAAGCATTGATATCACTTCAAGACAGAAAGCTAAGCCTAGAACAAGCGAATGTCATGTTGTTTAATGCAGGGATGCGACTCTCTAATTTCTTATGGCTCAATAATGATACGCCTTTAGAATTGGAAGATAATGTGATTCCTAATCTAGATATTAGAAGTGAGATAGACATAACTTTGCAGATCGCTGGGCAGTCTCTTGAAACATTTACAGTTGCAAATCATCCTAAATTACAATCGCTCAATCTTAAACTCGAAGCACTACAAGTCGATCGAAGTCTGAAAGCAAATAAGTTACTTCCTAAATTAAAACTAGAATACAATTTCCTAACAGAAACACCCGATATAGGAAATAGCTTTTTAGCCAATCAATATAAAGGGGGCGTAAATTTTAGTTTTCCGCTGTTTTTAAGAAAAGAACGAGGAGACTTGAAACTCGCAAAATTAAAAATTCAGAATACAGAACTAGATCTGATGACAACAGAATTAACGATTCAAAATGACGTGAAGGCCATCTATAAAGAATTAGATTCCTATACAAGACAGAATACACTTATCAGTGATATTGTGGTCAATTATCAGGTACTCCTTACGGGAGAAGAACGAAAATTTGAGTTGGGAGAAAGTTCTATATTTCTTGTAAATTCAAGAGAGAAAGGCCTTATTGATGCGTATTTAAAGCGGAATAAGACACAAAATGGATTCTTAAAGGCAAAAGCGAAATTATTTAAGAGTATAGGCGTACGACCTGAGTTGTAATCGTTTTCAACAGAAAATTGGGAGAGAAGATACTTAGCTACCTATGCTATTACATCAAGATTGGCTGGTAGATTTATATATCCCTGATTAGAGTTGACCGCTTTTAGTTAACGTTTAACAAAACAAAATAGATTTTAGAAAGTCTTGTAAAAAATAGGGTGATCCATTATTTTTCTACGCTTACTTTATTTTTTCTCATAGTTTCTTCCCTTTTTAGAAATGGAATTCAATAGGAAATAACACCTAATTATGAGACTCTAACAGCTATCGACTAATAATGAATAGCTACTAATCAAACGCGTTTTGCAATACGGTCTTTAGCGAGTTGTAAGATGGTATGAAACTGATCTTCTACATTGGTTTCTGTGTTGTCAATTTCTATAGCATCTGCTGCTTTTACAAGCGGAGAATCTTCACGTGTAGTATCAATGGTATCACGCTCTACCACGTTGCTTAATACCGATTCGTATGTAATGGTATCGCCACGCTCTAGGAGTTCGTTATAACGTCTTTTTGCGCGTTCTTCAGCACTCGCTGTCATAAATATTTTAAGCTCAGCATTAGGAAACACAACAGTACCTATATCTCGGCCATCCATGACAATTCCTTTCGCTTCGCCCATACGTTGTTGTTGTTCTACCAACTTTGCGCGAACTTCAGAAACCGTTGCGATAGGGCTCACAAAAGAGGAGACTTCAAGCGTTCTGATGTACGACTCTACGTTTTCTCCATTCAAGCAGACATCTGCTTTTCCGGTGGAGGCGTTTTTCACGAAAGTGATCTCTACCTCATCTAATTTTTTAATCAGGGACTCCTTATCAAAAAAACCATCACTTATCAGTCCTTCACGCATGGCATAGAGCGTTACCGCGCGATACATCGCTCCCGTGTCTACGTAAATATATTCAAGCCAGTCCGCCAGTTGCTTGGCAACCGTACTTTTTCCTGTGGATGAATATCCGTCTATGGCAATGGTGATTTTCACGAAAGTGAGGTTTAAAAGCACGAATGTAAAAATTAGAACGGTAGGGATGAAATAATATATGCGTTATTTATTGGGAATGTTTAGGTGATGCCGTATGCTAAAAATTAATTTTTGAGGTTTGGAACTTGTATTTTTCACTCCTGACACAGATTGATTACCATGTCAATAGAGAACAACAAACAAAAGCTCCTCACCTCAACGAGGGGAAGTGGGTGTATTGAGGAACGAAATACAGACGAAGGGGAACATAAGTTCCTGTATGCACCATCACGTTGAAAAATAAAAATCTATTTTATGTATTACTGCAAATCAATATTCAACCCAAACAAGCTACTAGCGGCTGCGCTATTAAAACGCGCGTAGGCATAGTTAAAACGAATCTTATTGATCTTAATACCAATACCCGCACTGATTCCTGCAAAACTCCGCTGATTGATAATACGTAATTCTTCACTACGTCTAAAGTTATAACCTAATCTGATATTGAATCCGCTTCTTGGAAATAACTCAACACCCACAATGGTATGCCGTATCACATTGTCTAGCAAACCTATTTCTTCTCCCGTGGTATTCCCATCAAGATCGGTGACGCCTCGTGCTTCATTCTCAAAAGCAATGTTCCATAGTTGGAGGTTTTCAAAAGTAAGATGCCATCGGATAGGTACATTGGGTACAATTTGAGAAATTCCAGCGTCTATTTCTAGTGGTAGTTTTTCAAAAGTATCAACATAGGGTGTAATTTGGGTTCCAAGATTACGCACAACAGCTGCGACATTCAGATCCCATTTCTCATAATTATAGATAAATCCGAGATCTACCGCTACCCCAGCAGATGTAAACTGTTCTAGTTTTGAAGTAATCAACTTTACATTGGCGCCTACGTGAAAATCTGTACGAGCAATATTCGTAGCATAGCCAAGCGACAACGCGGCTTCACCTCCTCCAAAATCGCCTGTTGGGTTTCCGCTTTCGTCTCTTCCATCAAAGGTTCCGTAAT
>CAYGQJ010000027.1:10115-31296 GCA_964351845.1 uncultured Flavobacteriaceae bacterium
CCAAAATCGCCTGTTGGGTTTCCGCTTTCGTCTCTTCCATCAAAGGTTCCGTAATTGATATACGTAATACCTGCATGAATCACCTGCGTACGTCTGTCCCATAAATAGGCATAACTCGCCGTGCCATAATTAATATCTGCTAGGTAATTGACATAGTTGACAGACAACTGATTGTCCATTCTATAATTGATCGTCGCTGGATTAAAAAGTGCAGAATCAGGGTCGTAGTCATAGTTAGTAATGACTTTACCACCCATCGCTGCCTGCCTAGGTGATGTCGTTAGATTAAGAAACTGATACGTCGCCCGACCTCCTAATTGCGCATGACAAAAGGTAACTGTGAAAAATAATACGAAAAATAAATATTTCTGCATGCGACTCATTCTAGTCTTTGTACCCTATGTCGTTTTTTTGAGATACATTAGGTACTATCTCAAAACGCATACAAGTATAATATATTTTGACAGGAGCATAAAATATAAAGGACGAGAATATATTCTCGTCCTTACGTTTTTTAATCTACTAAAATTTAAAGTTTTTTAGCATTCTTCACTTTCTGTTTTGTAAGCGCTAGTTCTAACACTTCGCTCATATCTCGTACATAGTGAAACGTCAATCCTTTGAGATACTCCGCTTTGATCTCTTCGATATCTCTACGGTTTTGCTCACATAAAAGAATCTCTTTTATTTTGGCACGTTTTGCTGCAAGAATTTTCTCTTTGATTCCTCCTACAGGAAGTACTTTTCCTCGTAACGTTATCTCCCCGGTCATAGCTAGGCTTTTCTTTACTTTACGTTGTGTAAATAAAGAGACTAGAGATGTAAGCATCGTAATCCCTGCACTCGGACCATCTTTAGGTGTTGCCCCTTCAGGTACGTGAATATGTACATTATAGGTATCAAATATTTCTGTGTTCAATCCTAAGGTAGCCGCATTTGCTTTGATATATTCCATCGCAATCGTGGCACTTTCTTTCATCACTTTTCCTAAATTTCCAGTGATGGTTAAAAGGCCTTTCCCTTTCGATAATGCCGACTCAATAAACAAGATATCTCCTCCTACTCGTGTCCACGCTAATCCTGTGACCACACCTGCTACATCATTATTTTCATATTTATCACGCTCTAATCTAGGCGCACCGAGTACTTCAATAATATCATCGTTAGTAACTTTGACATTGTATTCCTCTTCCATGGCGATATTTTTCGCACCATAGCGTACCATTTTTGCAATCTGCTTTTCAAGACCACGTACCCCAGATTCTCTTGTATATCCCTCTACAATTTTTTCTAGTTGCGGTTTTGCTATTTTAAGCTGCGTATCATTCATCCCATGCTCTTCTATTTGCTTTGGTAATAAATGACGTTTTCCTATTTCTACTTTTTCTTCTATCGTATAGCCTGTTACATTAATAATCTCCATACGATCTCGCAATGCTGGCTGGATGGTATTTAGGCTATTTGAAGTCGCGATAAACATGACTTTAGAGAGGTCAAAGCCCATCTCTAAGAAGTTATCGTGAAACTCACTGTTTTGTTCTGGATCTAATACTTCTAATAAAGCCGATGATGGATCGCCTTGATTCCCGGCACTTAGCTTATCAATCTCATCAAGAACAAACACAGGATTACTCGTTCCTGCTTTTTTAAGGCTCTGTATAATACGCCCTGGCATTGCACCAATATAGGTTTTACGATGACCTCTAATCTCTGCTTCATCTCGCATACCCCCTAAGCTCATACGTACATATTCTCTCCCTAAAGCTTCTGCAATCGATTTTCCTAAAGACGTTTTTCCTACTCCCGGAGGTCCGTACAGACAAAGAATAGGCGATTTCATATCATTACGCAATTTTAACACTGCTAAATACTCTATGATACGACGTTTGACATCGTCCAATCCATAATGATCACGATCTAATATTTTTTTAGCACGTTTTAAATCAAATTTATCTTTGCTAAACTCATTCCATGGTAAGTCCAAGAATAAATCTAAGTAGTTACGTTGTATGCTATACTCCGCTACTTGCGGATTCATACGTTGCATCTTCGCAAGTTCTTTCTGAAAATGCTTCCCTACTTTTTCATCCCATTTCTTGTCTTTAGAACGGATACGCATTTCTTCTAGCTCATCTTCAGAAGAAACCCCACCAAGCTCTTCTTGGATGGTTTTCATTTGCTGATGTAAGAAATACTCACGTTGCTGCTGACTCATGTCACTTTGCACCTTGTTTTGGATATCATTTTTAAGCTCCAATTTCTGGCGCTCCATATCCATAAACGTAAGGGTTTCCAAAGCTCTTTTATGAAGATTATTCACTTCTAATAACTGTTGTTTTTCTTCAACTGTGAGATTCATATTAGAACTCACAAAGTTGATTAAAAACGAATCACTCTCAATATTCTTAATCGCAAAAGAAGCCTCTGAAGGAATATTAGGAGAATCCTGAATAATTTGTAAGGATAAATCACGTATAGAATCGATGGCTGCTTTGAACTCTTTATTGTTTTTTGCAGGGCGTTTTTCTGGATACTCAGCAATACGCGCCATCATATACGGTTTTTCTGAAGTCACTTCGGTGATTTCAAAACGTTTCTTCCCTTGGATGATCACGGTGACATTCCCATCAGGCATTTTTAACACGCGTAAAATACGTGCCACCACCCCTACTTTATGAATATCATCTGCTGTTGGATTTTCTACTTCTTCATCTTTTTGAGCAACAACACCTACAATTTTACCGCCTTTATTCGCCTCATCAATCAATTTGATAGACGTATCTCTTCCTGCCGAAATAGGAATCACAACACCCGGAAAAAGCACCATATTACGCAACGGTAAAATGGGAATACTTTCAGGAAGTTCTTCTCTATTAATCGCTTCTTCGTCTTCTGGAGTCATTAGGGGAATTAACTCTGCATCTCCATCGATTTCTTGCAATGACAATCTGTCAAGGGTTGTGAATTTTGGTTTTGCCATACTATATATACGCCACTATGTCACATTTCTGAGGCTGTGGCTCCTTTATTTTTTTGATTAATTATCAGCATATTACATTTCTGAAGGTACAAAGCTACCTATATACACTGTTTCTGGTATATAGAAGTCAATTCTTGTGCCAGTTTATTAGCGAAACTCTATTTTGAAAAGCCCGAAGGACGAATTCAAAATAGTTAGTTGAACTAATCTCGCTTTTTCCAGCGGGATCTTCGGTTTAATACCTCGACCATTGGATCGAAGTATAGGGTTCAGGGGTTGCTCTAGTGTTCAATATCACTTATTATTTCAAAAAGTATCTCTTGCTGTCTTGTTGCTATTCTTTTTACGCTTTCGCGAAAAGCGATTCAGCCATGATCAATGCATGATTTTATAAAAATGAGATGCTAAACCCTATGAAAAAACAGGCAAGAACAGGCAATAGGACTAAGAAAACCAACAACTTCACTATCTTTAAAGTACCCCAAATGGGATGCAATCAAAATATTTTTTCACGAAAGTGTAACAAATCAAAAAAGGACGCATCTTTATATCAGAAATAACCAAAACCATCAAGTGACGTTAACCAATCGCGATATTACAGACCTTATTCCTTTGTGCAAACAAGGAGAGCAAAGTGCACAGCTGGAAGTCTACAACCGCTACTATAAAGCGATGTACAACACAGCCCTACACATTGTAAAAGATACCGCCGAAGCCGAAGATGTCATGCAAGAAGCGTTTCTCAATGCATTTACAAAGCTAGATAGCTTTAAAGGAGAAGCCACCTTTGGGAGCTGGTTAAAACGAATTGTGGTCAATAAAAGTTTAAATAGCTATCAGCGAATCAAAAAACTAGATGAAACGCCTATAGAAGATCATTTATACCGTATTGAAGATGATGCCGAAGGAATTACCGAAGCCGATTTAAGTCAGGTAAAAGCACAACAGGTGATAAAAGCGATGGATAGCCTAAAAGACAATTATAGACAAGCACTCTCCCTTCACCTCATCGAAGGGTATGATTATGAAGAGATGAGTACCATATTAAATGTAAGCTATGCCAATTGCAGAACGGTTGTTTCCAGAGCAAAAGACAGTTTACGAAAAAAATTAAACGATTATGAAGAAGGACGACATAGAACAACTATTTGAGCGCCTAGAAGGTCAGCTTAGTGTTCAAGAACCTAGCAAAGACCATCAAGCGCGATTTTTAGAAAAATTGCAAAGCGTACCACAAACCAAGGAGGTGCCCGTACGATCATTCAACTGGTGGAAACCTCTCGCCGTAGCAGCGAGTATCGCACTAATTTTTATGGTTACGCTTACGCGAAATTCTCAACCCGAAGGAAGAGAACTTGCCGAAGTATCTCCAGAAATGGAACAAACACAGCAGTTTTTTACCCAAACAATAGAAAAGGAGCTATTTGAAATTAACAAACAAGCCACCCCAGAAACACAAGCGATTGTAGATGATGCTATCAAAAGGCTCAAAACCCTTGAAACAGATTATGACAAATTAAAAAATGACCTAGCCATAAGTGGCCAAGATAAGAGAGTCATATATGCGATGATTAATAATTTTCAAAACAGAATAGACTTATTACAACAAGTGCTTGAACACATAGACGCCGTAAAAGAACTAAATGAATTACGTCCTTCTACGATATAGAAGACCTCATCACACCCAATATTATGAAAACAAAAATTTATACTTTATTCTTTATTCTCATCGCAATTCCTACCGTTGCATTGGCATACAATGGATTTAAAGGACAGTACACCAAAGAGAAGAAAGTCAAAAAAGAATTTACCGTCAACCCAGATGCCCGCTTAAAAATAGATAATAGCTATGGAAACGTAAATATTGTCTCTTGGAGTCAAAACAAAACAGTCATTGAGGTTTTCATTAAAACCAATGGTAATAACGAAGAAAGAGTACAAGAGAAGCTAGATGAGATCGAAGTTGATTTTAATGGGAGTGCTAGTTTTGTAAGCGCGACTACAAAATTTGATAGCGGTGGTGGACGCTCTTGGTGGAAAAGCTGGAAAAGTAGTAATGTGAATATGGAGATTCGTTATGAGATTAAAGTCCCCGTAACCAACGATATTGACATCAGTAATGACTACGGAGGAATCACCATCAATGAGATACAAGGCAATGCAAAAATAAGCTGTGACTATGGGCAATTTACGATTGGGAAGTTATTAGGTGATAACAATAGTCTCAACTTTGATAACACGCACAACGTAAGCATCGAGTATATAAAAAGTGGTCGTATTACGGCAGATCATTCAAGTTTTAATCTAGAAAAAGCCGAAAAAATAGAACTAAATGCAGATCATACCAAAAGTGAATTTGGTGAAGTACAAGACCTTAATTATGTATGTGATTATGGGAAGTTACAAGCAGGAACTATAGGCGAACTTACGGGAAGAGGAGATTTTTTATCCACAACCTTTGAAACCATTCAAGGCAATGTCAACCTAAATACAAGTTATGGTTCTTTGCGGATCAACGAACTTGCCCCTAGCGCTGGTGATGTGGTGATTCAAAGTGACTTTACAGGGGTCAAAATAGGGTATAATAGTGGATATAATTTCACTTTTAATATCTCTTTAGAGTATGCTGGTCTTAGTGGCAAGGAAGATCTAGAAATCACAAAAAACCGTATTGAATCTTCAGATAAATACTATGAAGGATATTACGGAAATGAAAATAGTCAAAATAATATAAACATCAACTCTGAATATGGCGGAGTTACATTCTCAAAATTATAAATCAATCTAAAATCAATCTTAAAATCAAATAGTATGAAAAAAGTAATCACAATCTGTCTCATCTTAGTAAGTGCACTACAAGTTCAAGCACAATGGTGGGGAAAAGGAGAAAAAGGAAATGGAAACATCACTACGATCACGAGATCTGTAGGGAGCTATGACGAAGTAAACGTAGGAGGATCATTTGACGTAGAACTTGTGTCTGGTAAAGAAGGTACTATTACTATTGAAGGAGATAGTAACCTTATGGAATATATCGTTACAGAAGTACGCGGTAATGCCTTAAAAATTAAAGTAGAAAATAACAAAAGTATACGTGCTAGCAAGAAGATCAGAATCACCGTTCCTTTTCAGGATTTGAATGAAGTAACACTTGGCGGTTCCGGAAATGTGTGGAGTAAAGAAGTTATTAAGACGACTAACTTTAAAGCATCTGTTGCTGGTTCTGGCGACCTTACACTTAAACTAGACGCAAGTAGTGTCGATGCAAATGTAGCAGGCTCTGGAGATCTGACACTCACTGGAAACAGCAGAGACATTGATGTAAGTGTAGCAGGTTCTGGAGAAGTACACGCTAAGGAATTAAGAGCAGATAATGCGACTGTAAGCGTAGCAGGCTCTGGAGATATTTCAGTGTATTGTAGTAATAGCATTAGAGCGCGTGTAAGTGGTTCTGGAGATGTTGATTATTATGGAAACCCAGACAAACAGGATACCAAAGTATCTGGTTCTGGGAATATTAGAATGCGTTAAACAACACGATAAACATAGTATATAAAAATGCCCTCTTATTGGAGGGCATTTTTCATGTATGCTATATAGATAGTATCTTTTCTGGGTTAAATGAATAATGCTCTTGGAGACCTATGTAACCAAATTGATTGGTCACCATTTTAGTACCTCCTATTTCAAAATCTTTTAAATTTCTATGACTGTGCCCATATATCCAATAATCAATAGTAGCATTTAAAATAAAGTTTGTTTTTTCAACACAAAAAGCATCGTTTAGCAAACTATTTTCAAACTCATCAGCCATACACAAGTAACTCGGTAGATGATGGGTAACAACTACTTTTTTGCCTTCCTTTTGTACTTCTCGTTTTATAAATTCAAAACAAGCATCATGAAGTTCATTAAAATGGTCGATGGTGAGTTTTTTATTCTGATACTGTATTTTTCTAAAATCTGTCATGCCTCGCAAGACAGCAAGAATATTTTTTTGAATTCGGGACCATAGTGTTGAAAATATAAAATAAACTCCATCTATAGTTTCTGTATGATTATTCACAAGAAATACATTACGCTTTATAGCTTCTCTAGTAGCTACCAACCCTGTAGACACATCATAGCCTCCATAATATTCATGGTTTCCAGGAATCAAGTACACGGCCTTAAAATCATCAGACACTTTTTTTATAAAATCTAACGAACCCATCTGGTCATTTATATAAAAAGTATCGCCTGCTATGATTAATATATCGCCTTTAGGAACTAATGGATTTTCTAGAATCCAATTCCTATTTTGCACTAATTCTAAATGTAAATCAGAACATATTTGAACCAACATATCTCATTTTTTTATAAAAAAAGAGGCAGTAAAACTGCCTCCTTTTAAAATTTGTATATATAAAACAGTATCTATACTTCTATATCGATAATACCACCCGTAATGGTGATAATTTCTCCATCAGCATTCATCATAGGCCCTGTAAAGGTTCCAATAATAACCATACCATCGTTTTGGGTAATTGCACTACTAAATTGAGTTTCTCCGTTAAGGACAGGTGTATATGCAACACCATCTATAGTCAATACGACGCTTTGAATGATATTTTCTCCTGTTTGTTGTAGTACTACATTAAACTGAAATGTATCATTTACATCTATATCAGTAGCAGTCACTTCAAAGGTTGAACCATTAATGGGTGCTTCTGCTACATTAAAGTTTTTAAACTCTCCATCTATAGTCATTCGCACAGGCCCATCTTCTTCAGGAGGTGAGCAATCACCAAGTTCATCTATAATTGCTTGTAAACTTCCGTCTGAATCTCCACAAACAACGATTTGTTCTTGTAATGCAAATGAGTAGTTACCACAAGCTTCTGTATAGGCAGCTGCATCAGTGACATCTACCATATTAAATATTTCAAGCGCTTCTTCACTAGCAATTGTAGCGTCAGAGCATGCTGAATCTACACACGGTAGTCCATCAATAATTGCCTGTATGCTTCCTCCTGGGTCTCCACAAGCGGTTATTTGATTTTCAAGAGCTACTCTATACGTTTCGCATAAAGCGTCTTCATTTTCTGGTGTTGCATTTTCAAAATCTGCTCCTGCATTAGCCGCTAAGGTTGTTGCATTATCACAAGCACTTGGCTCTTCCCCACCTGGGTCTATACTTGTTTGAACAAATAAACTTGTAAAAACGCCATTTGTAACAACCGTACTTTCTTCGGTGATTGAATTTATTGCTGTAAATTGAAAAGATCCCGAAGTCAACTGGTTTGTAAGGTCTAGCTGTGTGATTGTAAGCGTCCCTGATCCACCATCAAAATTTGATATGGAAGCATTTTGACCATTGCCTGTCGTATAGGCACCAGAACCCAAACTACCAGGTCCTATATCATACATTCCTGGTGCATTAGCGCCAGAAATTGATATAATTAAAAGTTCGCCTGACGAACCGATTCCAGTAATATTAAACACATTAGACTGAAAGCCAGCAGTTGCAGACTGACCGCTTGCGCTAAAGCCACTGCCATTTATCTGTGCCGTAATAGAACCTGTATTATTGTTTTCGATAGGATCACTTCCGTCGGGTGTTACAAAGAATTCGCCCTCTAGTTGCTCATCATCACAAGAAATAAAGAGTGTCGCAGTACACAACAAAAGAAAAGATAGATAGTAGGATATTTTTTTCATGCTTCTGTAGATTTGTAAACTTCAAACGCAAACTTAAGTAAAATATTCTACTCTCATTTATTAAAATGTTTCAATATGAAGAGGAATCCTTTTTTATATGCCTTCAAAGAGCGTAGCAATGCAGAATTTTATGCTGAGCTTGACGAAGTGCTAAAGCGTACTCCTTTATAAAAAACACTCTTATTTACCCTCTTTGGGAACTCTTCTTAACAGTAAAACGCCCACCCCGAAAAATAAAATTAAAAAGATAATGGAATATCGCATACTCCCGGTAAGCTCTTGCATAGCAAGGAACATAAGCATTCCAAAAACAATTCCTATTTTTTCTGATACGTCATAAAAGCTAAAATATGAAGTCGTGTCATCTGTCTCTGGAAGAAATTTAGCGTAGGTAGAGCGAGAAAGTGCTTGTACACCTCCCATAACGAGACCTACAACCCCTGCAGTAATATAAAATTGAATAGGGGTATACACAAAAAATGCCCACGCACAAATAGCAATCCATATCAAGTTAATCACAATAAGTGCTTTGATATTTCCAATTTTTGAAGAGAGTTTTGATGTTAAAAAAGCCCCTAGTACGGCTACCAACTGAATTAATAAGATACTAGTGATAAGGCCTAATGTTTTATCGGTATCTCCCCAATCCAACTCTTCTGCTCCAAAATACGCAGCAGCTAGCATCACCGTTTGTACGCCCATACTGTAGACAAAGAAAGCAATCAGGTATCCTTTTAAACGAGGTTTATGCTGCATTTCTACCCATATAGCTTTAAGTTCTCTAAAACCTTGATAAAAAACATTCTTAGACAGCTTCCCGTCACTTTTATTTCCTTTAGGCAAATAAATATACGTATACTGACTAAAAAGAATCCACCAGAACCCTGTAAGCACAAATGACCTACGCATCATTTCTACTTTATCTTCTCCATTTTCCTGACTCATAATTAAAGCCAAACAGGCAATAAGAAGAATCACACTTCCTACATATCCCAAAGAAAAGCCTTTGGCACTTATGCTATCATGTTGATCTTTGTTTGCGATGTCTGGTAAGTATGAGTTATAAAATACCAAACTGCCCCAAAAACCAATGAGCGCTAAAAAGTAACAAGTAAGGCTCACATAAATATGCTCTATAGAAAAAAGATATAATCCTATGGTGCTAGAAGCACCTAAATAACAAAACAGTTTTAGAAAGAATTTCTTATTCCCCAAAAAATCAGCGACTCCAGAGAGTAAGGGTGAGATGATCGCAACCACAGAGAAAGCAACTGCTGTAGTCCCAAAAATCAAAGAACTACTCTTCCACTCTTTTCCAAAAACAAGAAGGGTCTCTATTTCTTTTATTTCAAAAATAGCATCATAAAATATGGGGAATATCGCCGATGCAATCACCAAACTATATACAGAATTTGCCCAGTCGTAAAATGCCCACGCATTTAAGAGCTTCTTGTCGCCTTTTTGTAATAATGTCTTCATAACACTAAAATAAGAAAGCTACACGATTGTGTAGCTTTCCTTTTGATATATTATTCTTAAATCTTGTTTATTTAAATGTAGTCACGCCAAATTTTGCTGCTTCTTGTTTAGCAAATGGTGCCTTTGCAGTAAGATTTGCAATCCTTGTATCGTTAGAAGGGTGTGTGCTTAATATTTGTGGTGGTGCTTGTCCATTACTGGCTTCTTTCATACGTCTCCACAGGTTAGCAGCTTCATCAGGATTGTATCCAGCAATCGCTGCAATTACAATACCTATCTCATCTGCTTGTGTCTCGTGAGAACGACTAAAAGGCAACATCCCTCCTACTTGTGAAGCAAGACCATACGCTTGCATCCAAGTCGCTTGTTGTTCTTGACTTTGTCCGGCAACACCTGCTCCAACGGCAACTCCAACAGCACCTATCTGTTGTAATTGTGCGGCACTCATACGTTGTGCACCGTGATCTGCAAGTGCATGTGCTAACTCATGCCCCATCACCATTGCAAGACCTGTCTCGGTTTGTGTGATCGGTAAAATACCTGTATACACTACAATTTTACCTCCTGGCATACACCAAGCATTGACAGTACTATCTTCTACAAGGTTGTACTCCCATCTGTAATCTTTAAGATAACCAGGTTCTCCCAATGAAGTAAGATAGCGTTCTGCAGCAACAGCAATTTTTTCTCCTACGCTTTTTACCATATTTGCATCGGGGGTTCCAGTGAGCACCTTATTTTCAGAAAGAAACTGATCGTATTGTTGAAAAGCCATTGGGAATAACTGAGCATTATTCACAAAATTCAATGTTTTCTTACCTGTAAAAGGGCTTGTTTTACATGCACAAACCAATACAATGGTCAGTAAAAGAGTAAATAATTGCTTTGTTTTCATAGTCATCATTTTTAAGTACTCTAAAGTTACAAATTATCTACAATTTATGAGATATGAAGTTCTGTAAAACCTTTAGGTACGATCAAAGAACAGGTTTTATCGTCATACTGAACACTTTTTAGAGATACCTTGGTATTATCTAACTCGATCGTTTTTATTTTGAAAGGCAATCCTATCAAATGAATCCTGTAGGTATCATATGGAGTAATGTATGTCCCTCTTTTGTGTTGTTGTATGATCCAATCATCTTTACGACCAGACATTTTAAACGTTCTGAAGCTATACCTTTCTTTAGTATAATCATATCCGTCTTGTGCATCTTCATAAAGATCAGATTCATTTTTTCCAAGCGCATAGTAGACTTCAAGTTCTACTTGTTCTAACTTTTTCTCTCCTACATATTGCTGGATAGGGTATTTAGGAATGATGGCACCTGCTTTTACAAACAAAGGCATACTATCTACATCGGCATCTACCCACTGTTCTTTTCCTCCTTCTACCGGAAGTTTATCCCAGTAATTATACCACGTTCCTCTTGGAATATACATACGTCTTCCCTTTGCATTTGGTTCTAACACAGGACACACTAATATCTGATGACCAAAAACAAATTCATCTGTTCTATAATGTGTCTGCGGATCGTCTTGATCAAAATACACCAATGGTTTTAACAGCGGTGTTCCATTTTGCGTATATTCATAAAACATGGTGTACAAATACGGCAATAATCGATAGCGAAGGTTGATAAACTTACGTGCAATATCAGTCACACCCGGATCAAATGCCCAAGGCTCTTGATCTCCGTGATGTCCGGAAGAGTGTGTTCTACAGAACGGGTGAAATACTCCTAATTGGATCCATCGTGCGTATAATTCTCCTGTAGGTTGCTCTGCAAATCCTCCGATATCGGTTCCTGTAAAAGACATCCCTGAGATACACATACGTTGCACTTGTATGTTTGCTACCCATAAATGTTCCCAACTTGCAATATTATCTCCTGTCCAAGAAGAGGTATAGCGTTGTGCTCCACTATACGCAGAACGAGTAATCACAAAAGGACGTTTAGGGTATGCAAATTTCTTCACACCTTCATAGGTTGCGCGCGCCATTTGGGTTCCGTAAATGTTATGTGCTTTTCTGTGGCTACATGGGTTTCCATCATAGTCATGGCGTACATCTGGCGGAAATGTTTTTCCTGGCACCTCCATAACAGCAGGCTCATTCATATCATTCCACACCCCTTTTACACCGATATCGCCTATCAGTTCTTTAAAGAGTCCGGCCCACCAGGTTCGTACTTCTGGATTGGTATAATCAGGAAAATTACATTCTCCTGGCCATACTTTTCCCTTCATATAAGGCCCATCGGCACGTTTACAGAAATAATCATTTTCGACGCCTTCTTGATAGACACTGTAGTCTTTATCTATTTTAATCCCTGGGTCTATAATGACAATGGTTTTAAAACCATCATCCGCAAGCTCTTTGACCATGCGTTTTGGATCTGGGAAATATTCTTTATTCCAAGTAAAACAACGAAAGCCATCCATATAATCTATATCTAGATAAATCCCATCACAAGGGATCTGAAGCTCTCTAAACTTCGCTGCGATTTCTTTTACATTGCTCTCAGGATAGTAACTCCATTTACATTGTTGGTATCCTAATGCCCACATAGGTGGTAATTCAGGAACTCCTGTAAGATTGGTATAACTCTTCACTACATCAGACATAGAAGGCCCGTAGATGAAATAATAATTCATCTCTCCTCCTTGTGCCCAAAAACTTGTCACACTCATTCGCTCATGACAAAAATCAAAAAATGTTCTGAACGTATTATCAAAGAAAATTCCGTAGGCTTTCTTTTTGTTGAGTCCAATGTAAAAAGGGACACTCTTATAGATCGGGTCTTGATCTTTTCCAAAAGCATATTGATCTGTTGCCCAATTTTGCACTCGCTTGCCACGTAGGTTCATGTGCATAGGCTTATCCCCTAATCCATAATAACTTTCAGCATGCTGTGCTTTTTTACTCATTTTTACGATGTTACCACCGTATTCAAAGCTTTCTTCATAATGAAAACCAAGTTCATCTTCATTGATCAGTTCTCCATCTTGGTTATAAATCTTTACTTGTAGGCTTAATTTTTCTATATGAACAACAAGCTTTTTGGTTGTTACAATATAATGGAGATCATCACTGGTTACTTCCAAATGGTTATACCCTCTATGCGCATCTTCATCGATCGCATAGGAGAAATCATTTTCAAAAGCGCCACCTGTAGCATATCTAAAACGCAACACACTGTCTCTTATGACAGTAAGCTGTAAGATCACATGATTTTCAGTTTTAAAATATAAGGTGTCTACTTCTTTATTAAAATCTATAATTTGATTGGGAAATTGGTTCCCTTTTTGTTGTAGTTCGGTATTAATAATCATAGCATCATCATTTTGTTCTTCAAATAAACACTATCTATTTAAAAGATGGAAATTAATCGTAATAAGTTATTAACGCTAACGTTTTCGTAGTGTGGTTATCTTGATTTTTTGTGATTTTGAGTACGCTTTCGCGAAAGCGTATACCTCTTTTCCCCCTAATTAGAGTTTCACTTTTAACTCCAATACGATTCCTGCGAGTGGTGGCACCATAATTTCTGCCGAATGGGTTTTACCATTCCATGAAGTTTTAGCAACCGTCAGTTTTTTATTGTGGTATTTTCCAGTGCCTCCATACATGGCCGCGTCACTGTTGAAAATTTCGCGTAAGCTTCCCTTTGAAGGCAATCCGATACGGTATGTTTCACGAGGTACAGGGGTCATATTAAACACCCCAACAATAAGCGTGTCGGAATTATTTCCGCTACGGATATAACTCAATATGGCATTTTCACTATCGTCATGCGCAATCCATTCAAATCCTTCTGGTTCAAATTGCTTCTCATAAAGCGAGGGCGTTGTTCTATATAAATGGTTAAGATCTGCTACGGTTTTCTGTACGCCTTTATGATTGTCATATTGTAACACATACCAATCTAATTGTCCTTGAAAATCCCACTCTGTGCCTTGTCCAAATTCACTTCCCATAAAAAGAAGTTTTCCTCCTGGATGGGTATACATATAGGAATATAGCAACCTAAGATTTGCAAAGCGTTGCCACTCATCACCAGGCATACGACCTAAAATAGATTGTTTTCCGTACACCACCTCATCATGAGATAAAGGAAGCATAAAGTTTTCTGTAAATCCATAGGTCATACTAAAGCTTATCTCATTGTGATGATGATTTCTGTATAATGTATCTCTTTTGAAATAATTTAAGGTATCGTGCATCCATCCCATCATCCATTTCATCCCAAAGCCTAACCCGCCTGAAAATACAGGTTTGCTTACCATAGGAAAGCTTGTAGACTCTTCGGCGATAGTTTGTACATCTGGAAAACTTGCATAGACTTCTTGATTCAGTTCTTGTAAGAAACTAATGACGGCTAGGTTTTCTCTTCCTCCCTGATCATTAGGCTCCCACTCTCCTTCTTCTCGACTATAATCTAGATATAACATAGAGGCAACTGCATCTACGCGCAAACCGTCTATATGGTACTGATCTAACCAAAAAAGCGCATTGCTTATCAGAAAAGAGCGTACCTCATTACGTTCATAATTAAAAATCAATGATTTCCAATCTGGATGATATCCTTTACGACGATCTGGATGCTCATAACAAGCGGTACCGTCAAAATTTCCAAGGCCATGTGCATCTTCTGGAAAATGAGAAGGCACCCAATCTAAAATAACGCCAATATCATGTTGGTGTAACGCATCGATCAGCGTCATTAATTCTTCTGGATACCCGAAACGAGCTGTTGGCGCAAAATATCCTGTAAGTTGGTATCCCCAACTTGGGTCATACGGATATTCCATGATTGGCATAAACTCTACGTGGGTAAAGTTCATTTCTTTTATATATGCAACTAACTCAGTCGCTAGTTCTGAATAGCTTAGGCTTCTATTTTCTTCGGTGTTTCGTTTCCAAGATCCTAGATGTAGCTCATACACAGAATACGGTGCTTGTAAGCTATTGTGCTTATGTCGCTTTTTCATCCATGCTTTATCTTTCCAGACATGATCTGTACTGTAAACGATAGAAGCTGTTTTAGGCGGATGTTCTGCGCGTCTTGCAAACGGATCTGCCTTTTCGGTGATGATTCCGTTGTGGTTAGAATGAATCTTGTATTTATACGTATCACTATGCCCTACTTTAGGAATAAATCCTTCCCAAATACCACTGGAATCCCAGCGAACTTGAAGTTGATGTTGGCCATCTTGCCAGTGATTAAAATCACCAATCACTGATACTTGGTTTGCACTGGGTGCCCAAACAGCAAAATAGGTGCCTTTTACACCATCGACGGTGCAGATATGCGATCCCATTTTTTCGTGCAAACGAAAATGTTTTCCTGCTTTAAATAGAGAAATATCAAAATCTGTAAAAAGACTGTAGGTTTGTACGTTATTCATCATTAAATAATGGTTCCTGAAGGGATCAAAGCTCCATTTTTAATTACGACAATTCCATCTCTTACCACATAGGTATCTGTCTCTGAATCTTCCAAATGTTTACCGCCCGTAATACGAACATCATCTCCTATCTTGGCATTTTTATCAATAATACAATTGGTGATAAAACAACGATCTCCAATTCCTACGTGAGGAATTCCCTTGGCACGAGCAGCATCAATTTCTTCTAAGTCTAAGAAGCGATTACTTCCCATGACATAGGAGTTTTCGATTACGGTTCCTTTTCCTACTCTTGAACGTATTCCGATAACAGAGTTTGCTATACGGCTTCCGTGAATAATACTGCCTTCGGCAACAATAGATTTTTCTAATGTCGTCCCAGATATCTTGGTGGGTGGTAATACACGAGGGCGGGTTAATATGCTTCGATCTCTGTTAAATAGATTGAATTTTGGAATATCAGCAGTGAGGTCAATATTGGCTTCAAAGAAAGAATCAATATTTCCTATATCTGTCCAGTAGCCTTCGTAAGCATAACTTAATACTTTATGTTCACTAATGGCTTGAGGAATAATTTCTTTTCCAAAATCATTGGTATCTGTCCCATCCAATAAGTCAATTAATAAGTCTTTATTAAAAATATAAATACCCATAGAGGCGAGGTAGTGCTTCCCCTCTTTCTTCATGGCTGGAGATACATTAGATTTCCAATCTGGTAAAAGCTTTGTTTCTGGTTTTTCGATAAAGGAACTAATGGTTTGATCATCATTAGTTTTTAAAATCCCAAATGAGGTGGCATCTTTTGCATTTACTGGTAAAGAAGCGACACTAATTTTTGCATCTGAAGCAATATGCGCTTCTAGCATTTCATTAAAATCCATTTGGTATAATTGGTCGCCGGATAGGATTAAAATATACTCCGATTCATACCCTTTAAAATGGTGCATACTTTGACGTACTGCATCTGCAGTACCTTGGAACCATCCTTTATTTTCAGGTGTTTGCTCTGCGGCTAGAATATCTACAAAGGCATCAGAAAAATAGCTAAACTGATAGGTATGTTTGATATGCTTATTTAAAGAAGCTGAGTTAAACTGGGTCAACACAAACATACGTTTGATATTTGAACTTAAACAGTTGGAAATAGGTATATCCACAAGACGATACTTTCCTGCAATAGGCACTGCAGGTTTTGATCTCATTTTTGTAAGTGGATATAATCTGGATCCTTGTCCTCCTCCTAAAATAATAGCTAATACCTTTTTATTCATTTTTCGTCTATTTTAACTTATTATATAAAGATACATACATTTGAGCTGATTTTTCCCAGCTATGTTCTATTTGCATCATTGTTTTTTGAATTTCTTTAAATTTCTTTTGGTCCTTAAAATGTGTCACAGCCCTGCCTACACTATACACAACATCTGCTACCGATGTATCATTATGGCAAATCCCAAAACCATTTTCTTCTCCTAGATCAATCACGGTGTCTTTTAGTCCGCCAGTGCTTCTCACAATAGGCATACATCCATAACGCAAGGAATACATTTGGTTTAATCCGCAAGGTTCTACGCGACTTGGCATTAACAGAAAATCAGCTCCTGCATATACTTGATGAGACATACGCTCTTGATATCCAATATAGGCATTATAGCGCCCTTTATATTTTTCAGTAAGATCGGCCAATTGAGCTTCAACTTCGGGGGCACCTGAACCTAGTATAATGACATTAATATCATATTCTTGTAGTGCTTTATCTATCATTTCTGGTAAAACATCGGCGCCTTTTTCCCATACCAAACGACCTATAAACCCAAAAAGGGGTTTACTAGGATCCAACCCAAATTCTTCACACAAGGCTTCTTTGTTTGCTTTACGCCCAGATTGCCGGGTGCGGATGTTGTAATTTTTATGTAAATAGGTGTCTGTAGCAGGATTCCATGTTTCGGTATCTATCCCATTCAAGATGCCTTCACATTTTGCACTTTCATGTGCTAGTAATGACTCCAGCCCATTTGCTCTTTGTTTTAACTCTTCCATGTATGATGGAGAAACCGTGTTTACGCCCCAGGCACATTTTATGGCAGCCGCGAGCGGATTAATCATCCCACCCCAGTCGAGAAGTCCTATATCGCTTTCGCGAAAGCGTGGTAAAATCCCTCCCATTTGATGAGGAAATTGACCTTGATATTGGGCATTATGAATAGAAAGCACGGTCGGGATACGTTTAAGTAGTGAAAAATCCTCACAACGATTCATCATAAAAGGTACTAATCCCGTGTGATGATCATGACAGTGAACTACGTCTGGAAGTTCTTTTCGTTGTGATATCCACTGCAACGCTACTCTTTGAAAAGCAACAAAGCGCAACGGGTCATCTTCATACCCATAGACTTCTTTACGGTCTGTTAAGTCTGCTACGCGCACCAAAAACAAAGGATACCCCAAAGAATCATCCTCTACGGATAGCACTTCAGCAAAATACGTTTTTTGTTCTATCACAAGGTTAAAACAAAAATCGACCACTGTCATTGCTTTCTTGACATATGCCGTTTCATAATATGGCATAATGACCGTAGCATTGTTTCCTATCCTATTTTGGTATTTAGGTAAGGCACCTACTACATCGCCTAAACCGCCTACTTTTGCTACAGGATAGCACTCTGCACTCACATGTATAATATTCATATATGTTGGTTGATTTTTATGAGTCCAATAATTTAAGACAAATCTCTTGTTTTACACGTATTAATTTGTGAAAAATACATTAAAATTTCAATAAATTTAGTTTAACTAAAAAGCCACCTTAGCCACGTATTATGCCACTAGTATATTTACAACGTTGTAGTAGTGTTTTAGCTTCTTCATTTTTAATATGTCATTTTAGAATAGTTTTAACGACAAAAAATTCGATAAATCGTATTTTTACAAAAAAGAAAAAAGCCATGATGAAACAATGTGCCCTTGCTTTATTTACATTACTACTAATGAGTTGTAATGGTAAAGCACAAGAGAAAGAACCTGAGGTATTTACTATTCAAAAAACAGATACTGAGTGGAAAGCTCAATTAACCGAAGACCAGTATTACATTTTGCGCCAAGAAGGTACAGAACGACCTTTTTCTAGTGAGCTGAATAAAAATTACAGTAACGGAACGTACAAATGTGCAGGTTGTGGTACGCCTGTTTTTGAAGGAAAACACAAATTTGACAGCGGTACAGGGTGGCCAAGTTTTGATCGACCCGTTGAGGGGAATGTCGCCTACTCAACAGACCGTAAATTAGGATATACCAGAACCGAAGAACATTGTGCAACTTGTGGCGGTCATTTGGGACATGTGTTTACCGATGGCCCTAGAAATACCACAGGCAAACGCCATTGTATTAATGGTGATGCCTTGGTATTTGAACCTGAAGAATAATTAAGGAGAAATTGCATAGTTACAAGCAATTTAGAACTAACTAAAAAAGATCTCCGCTTTCGCGGAGATGAGATCAATATGAAAAAATATCCAATTGATAAAACCGAAGCCGAATGGCTAGAACTATTAGGCCCAGAGCGTTATGCTATCCTTAGAAAAAAAGGAACAGAACGTCCATTTACAGGAACCTACAACCTACACGCAGAGGATGGTGCTTACCAATGTGGTGCTTGTCATACACAACTATTTGATAGCACAAGCAAATTTGATAGTGGGTGTGGATGGCCAAGTTTTGATGCCTCTATCGAAGGCACTGTAGAATATATAAGAGATACAACCCTTGGCATGATGCGCACTGAGATTGTATGTGCCAACTGTGGATCACACTTAGGCCATGTTTTTAATGATGGCCCAACAGAAACTGGACAGCGATACTGTGTAAACTCGGCTAGTATCGACTTTAAAGAATAAACATTTTTTTAAATAATAAAGGTATTAATTCCCAAGGCAAGCCTTGGAGCCTGAAAATCGACCCAAACGTCGAGCTATTAAACCATAGATCCCGCTGAAAAAGCGGGATTAGTTCAACTAGCTATTTTGAATTCGTCCATTGGACTTTTCAAAATAGTGTTTCACTAATAAATTATCGAATTAAAATTCTGAAAAAACACTTCGGGATTTTAAGTTGTAAGATATGGTGTTTAATATGTATTTTCGCACTATATAATAGACCATAAAAAATCTAACTATGAGCAAGTACGATGTGATCGTTTTAGGGAGTGGCCCTGGCGGATATGTAACAGCTATTAGAGCTTCTCAACTGGGTTTAAAAACCGCCGTTGTAGAAAAAGAAAGCCTTGGAGGTGTATGTTTAAATTGGGGATGTATCCCTACCAAAGCATTGCTTAAAAGCGCACAAGTTTTTGAATACCTTAAACATGCAGAAGATTACGGTCTTAAAGTAGAAAACGCTGATAAAGATTTTACAGCTGTTGTTAAACGTAGCCGTGGCGTAGCAGAAGGAATGAGCAAAGGAGTTCAATTCCTGATGAAAAAAAATAAAATAGATGTCATCGAAGGCTACGGGAAAATCAAACCTGGTAAGAAAGTAGAAGTCGACGGAAAAGAATATAGCGCAGATCATATCATTATAGCAACAGGCGCTCGTTCTAGAGAGTTACCTAGCTTACCGCAAGACGGGGAAACGGTGATTGGATATCGCAAGGCTATGACGTTAGAGAAACAACCTAAGAAAATGATTGTGGTTGGTTCTGGTGCGATCGGAGTTGAATTTGCAAGTTTTTATAACTCGATGGGTACAGAAGTAACCATTGTAGAGTATATGCCAAATGTAGTGCCTGTAGAAGATGAGGATGTTTCAAAACAATTTGAGCGTTCTATGAAAAAAGCAGGTATTAAAGTCATGACAAATAGCTCTGTTGAGAACGTTGAAAAAACAGCGAATGGTGTAAAAGCTACAGTCAAAACTAAAAAAGGAGAAGAAACATTAGAAGCAGATATCGTATTATCTGCGGTAGGGATCAAAACAAATATTGAAAACATAGGCCTAGAAGACGTAGGTATTGTTGTAGATCGTGATAAGATTATCGTAAACGATTGGTATCAAACAAACATCCCTGGTTACTATGCTATTGGTGATGTTACAAAAGGACCAGCACTTGCGCACGTAGCTTCTGCCGAAGGGATTACGTGTGTAGAGAAAATTGCTGGAATGCATGTAGAAGCCATCGATTATTCTAACATCCCAGGATGTACCTATGCGACTCCAGAAATCGCAAGTGTAGGAATGACAGAAAAGCAAGCCAAAGAAGCTGGTTACGAACTTAAAGTAGGTAAATTTCCATTCTCTGCCTCTGGTAAAGCTAGTGCTGCTGGGACAAAAGATGGGTTTGTAAAAGTAATCTTTGATGCTAAGTATGGTGAATGGCTAGGATGCCATATGATCGGTGCAGGTGTTACAGATATGATCGCTGAAGCTGTGCTTGGACGTAAATTAGAAACCACAGGACACGAAGTTCTAAAAACTATTCACCCACACCCAACCATGAGCGAGGCTGTAATGGAAGCCGTAGCAGATGCGTATGGTGAAGTGATTCACTTATAGAAGCTAGTATTATTCATAAAAAAAGCACCTTATTCCATGGAATAAGGTGCTTTTTTATATACC
>CAYGQJ010000027.1:31396-50518 GCA_964351845.1 uncultured Flavobacteriaceae bacterium
CTTCGTATTTTCTGATCAAATAGCCCTTTAAAAATTAAATTATAGTAAGGAGCCATTTGAAATTGTGTTTGCACATTAGTTCTCGCAAGTGGATCTGCAAAAATAACACCCACAGTACTTTCGATATGAGGTAATACTCTAAACATATAGACCTCTCTATTTTCTGTATAGATGGTTTTTTCTTTGGTCGCTATTTCAAACTTAAATGCAATTCGATCTCCTCCTTGCCGAACACCTGTTGTGTACAAGTCTAAATCCGCTTGATTTGGTAAATCTTTTAAGGATAATTTAAACACCTTATCGCTAAATTTCAATAACCCAAAATCTACAGGAGTTCCTTGTAAGAGTTCTTTAATTTTAGAAATATTTGTTTTTTCTAATGTGGTATCTAGCCACGTTTTTAAGTGATTTTTTAGGTTTTCTGCGAGCCCTTCTAATGCATCGGCATTTGTAATGGTATCATCTAGCAATGTTTTAATATCATCATAGACTTTGGTTGCTTGCGTTAGTAACGCTTCGCCATCATTTTTAATAAAATCTACATCTGCTTCTATTTGTGTCAACACTTGTGTTATGGGTAGTTGATCATTTATAGTTAAACCTTCATAGTAAGATATACGCTGTTTTACGGTGCTTTTAAAGCTTTCAATGTTTGTTTTAAGAGCGGTTATTTCTGTGACAATAGGCGTAATATTATCCCCAACTATTTGTTGCGCTTGTAAACTTAAAGAGTCCACAAGGGAGTTAAACTGCCCTGTAAGTACTTCTTCTAGTTGCTTTACTTGTATATCGATGGTTCCTTTAATTACTGATAATCCTTTGTCTTTATTATCTTTTGCAAGTGCAGTCGCTTGTTGTAGGTCTGCTAATTGTTTTGCCGTAGGAAGGATTCTCCATCGGTCTACTTCATAAGACGGCTGTGGTTCAATAGAATCAAATCCCGGAATATGTAAGGCTGTATTTTGATTGTTTTTTTTGTATAACCAAGCGCCAAATTGCACATAAACCCCTTGAGCTTGGGCAAAGTCGTCTACCTCTTTGGTCATGCGATCTAATTCTATTTGTGCACGTTGATAGGTAGGGCCCGGTCGTATGCTTACATTCCGATCGTTTGGGTCTCCAAACTCTATAAAAGGGCTTACATCCCAAAGATTTACGACAGAAATAGCCGACTGTTGCATGGCTGCACCCCACTTCTCATTAAGCTCAGGTTTTTCTTTAAATGTATCGTAGTCATAAGAGTTTAATAAGCTATCAAATGATTTCAGCACTTCTTTACGCTCTCTTAGTGCTTTTGTAAGTTTCTCTATTTTCTCTCCAATATCATCAGATAATCCTGTGGTGTTTTTTTCTAATTTAGATGTAATTACTCCCATATCTAAATCTATCTGTAAAATACTATTGATATCCACAACACGATTATCAGTGTACGAGGAATCTTTTTTCTGATACCCTCCATCTCTATCTTTTTCTAAAATAGAAAAAACAGATGCGCTATCTTGCCCATAAGATATGGCTACTGACATAAAAAGGCAGTAAATAAATATGAGAGCGCGAAAATTTAATTTGATACTCATAGATTTATGGGTTTAAGTTTTTATCATAAGCCATTGCCAACATAATTGATTTCTCAATATAATAGGTTGATCTATTATCATATTTGGAAGATAATACCGCATTACCAATATTATTGAAAACATTAGAAATTGACAAAATCACATAGGTATCTACAGCATTCCAATCTATAGTGTCTAATCTAGGGCTTACCTGTAATCCCTTTAGCGTATTCAATATAAAAGTAACATTAGGTGCATGTACCGCTCGTACTCCCTTATAAAAATGATCTCCAGAATCAATAGAAGTAGCAAGATTTTCCAGAACATCTTTTGTTTGATCGTTATCTCCTATCACCAAGATAAGTGTAGCCGGCTCATTTTTTAAAGCATTGTCAAAGTCAGCACTCGCTTGAGCCGCATCTGTTTTGGATAAAATAATAGGTGTTACCATAAGCGTATATTTTGGAGTAAATCGTTAATTGATAAAATTAAAAAAAATACAAGTATAAAAAGGGAGTAGAAACCCCTGATTCCAAGTCTGCGTTTTTCAAATCAAACACTATATTCATAAATAATGCAACCAAAAGCAATCACAAACATAGGTCTTCTGTAACGATGGCTTACTTCATAAAACTCTGAATAGCGAGCTCATAACTTTGTAAGCCAAATCCTAAAATGACTCCTTTTGCATATGTTGAAATATAAGACTGATGTCTAAATTCTTCCCGTGCAAATGTGTTAGAGATGTGTACTTCAATTACAGGTATTTCAATAGCAGCGACTGCATCTCCTATACCTACTGAGGTATGTGTGTAGGCTGCCGCATTTAAAATAATCCCGTCATACACTCCGTCAGACTCCTGAATATGCGTAATTAACTCCCCTTCTACATTTGATTGTACATATGAAAGCTCAATGGCCGTGTATTTAAATTGTAGATCTCTGAAATAATCTTCAAAAGATTTGCCTCCATAAATTTCTGGCTCACGTTTTCCTAAGAGATTCAGATTAGGGCCGTTAATGATGCGTAATTTCATCTATTTTTTTTATTGGTTTAGAAGTCAGATGTTAGTCGCGTACTAGTTATTCCTATTGTATTGAAACTTCTAACTATGCTCATTTCATAAGATCTACGCTTTCGTACTTTGACTTCGCTCAGCATCAACTTCTGCGTCACGATGTTCCTTGAAAGCATAAAAGTACAACATTACAAAGCATAAAAAAAGTGCTTCTTATTTAGGAAGCACTTTCTACATGATGGTAATTCTATTTATTAATTAGTTAAAAAAATATCCGATGGATAAAGAAAAAACATTATTTTTTCTAGATAAAAGATCACTAGTATCCGTAATTCCTAGACCATAGCGTGCTTGAAAAAAAAGTCCTTGATCTAATCTGTATTGTGCACCTGCTGCTAATGAAAATTCAATACTTTCAGTCTCAATTTCTGAAGATGCCCCTCCATCAGTGTCAACTTCTGAAGTAATATTAAAACCTATTTGCGGACCTGCTTGAATACTTAGTCCTTTAACAATATTAAAATCTGCTAAAACGGGAACATTGATATAATCAAGTTTAATAGTAAAATCCTCCCCTTCAATACTTGCTGTTCCTCCTTGAGCTGAGTAGACTAATTCTGGTTGAATAGAAAATTTTTCTGAAATACCAATATTGGCTACAACTCCTACATTGAAAGATGTTCTTCCGTCAATATTCTCTGTTAAATCTCCACTTATGGATGCAAAATTAGCTCCTGCTTTTGCTCCAAAAGAAATATCTTGTGCACTAATACTAGAGGTAATCATAAACACCAAAAAGGCTAAAAAAGTAGTTTTCATAAATTTGTTTTTAATTGTTAGTAACACATAACTAACAATTAAAACAAATCGTATAAGTCATTAGAAAAAAACCAAATACTAAAATGAATTTTCATTCAATTAAGAAAAACAAAGCACTACATGTCTTTAAATTTTTAGAATAAATACAACATTACAAAGCATAAAAAAAGCGTCTAAATAAATAGACGCTTAAGGTGATCAATAACTAATTTAGTTATTGCATATATTTAAAATCTGTAACCTACACCGATATTTAAAAAATCAGTTCCAGCAGTAACGTCTTCGCTTCCTGTAAAACTATTTGTTAACTGAAGGTGATAATGAGCTTCTGCAAAAAACTTTTCTGTAAAGTCATATCCAAGTCCTCCTGTTAATCCTGCAGAAAAAGATGAAAAATCATCGGCTGTTTCTTCTAAAATAAGGTTAAACTGAGGACCCGCTTGTAAATTAAATCCACCTTCTCCAATTAAGAATTTACCTAATACAGGAATCTGTAAAAAACTAGTGTCATCCACATTCGTGTACAATGCGCTTGGCTGAACGTGAAATTGATCTGATACAGTAAAATCTGCGACAAGCCCTACAAAAAATCCGCTTTCACTGACAGAGGCGTCTTGACCTCCAAATTCAACGGTTGCAGATGCACTTGAAAAACCTGCTTTTACTCCAAATGCAGGTCCTTGTGCCTGAACACCTGTTGTAATCATAAATGCCGCAGCGACTAAAAGAATAATTTTTTTCATAATTTTGAATCTAATTTGTTTATGTTTTTTTTAATTAGTACACATAGTTACAAATTGTTACACTTTATACTCACAATTTTAATTGTAAATTTTTCTTAAAAAAAGAAAAATCGAAAATTACCGTATCAAAATAACAATCTGAGAGTCAATATTATCATAAAGAAGTACACGATCAACTATACTACTAGTGATGGATTGTGTATATCAATCCTATAGCATATTCTTATTGTTTAAATTAATAAAGTATTTTAGAGTTCTTATTACTTTCTACAAATAATAGCAAGTTCTAAAAGGATATTTATATGAATTGGAAAAACGGTATTACAGATTATAAAAACTACCTACGTATAGAACGTGGGCTTTCTGACAATACCATTTCTAATTATGCGAGAGATCTTACCAAACTTGTTCGTTTTCTTGAAGCGCATGAGATCACAAAAAATCCAATAACGATTTCAAAGGAAGAAATTCAAAAATTTATATACGAGATAGCCAAAGAGGTACAACCAAGATCACAAGCTCGAATTATATCAGGATTAAAAGGCTTCTTTAGTTATTTGATTTTTGAAGATTACAGAAATGACAATCCTACAGATCTCATTGAACCTCCAAAAACAGGTCGTAAACTACCCGATACACTTTCTGAAGAAGAAATAGATCGACTTATTGCCGCTATAGATTTAGGACACCCCCAAGGAGAGCGAAATAGATCCATGCTAGAGTGTCTATATGCTTGTGGCCTTCGTGTATCCGAATTAATCACTTTACAGCTCTCAGATTTATATTTTGATGAAGGATTTATCAGTGTGACTGGAAAAGGAGATAAGCAACGTTTTGTGCCCATTAGTACGCATACACAAAAATATGTAAATCTCTATCGCAATGAGATTAGAGTCCACAGCGCTCCAAAACCCGAATACAGTAACACCTTATTCTTAAATCGCAGAGGGCGCCAGTTAACACGAGCCATGATTTTTACAATCATAAAAGACTTGGCAGTAAAAGCAGGCATCCAAAAAACAATCAGCCCACATACATTTAGACATAGTTTTGCTACACATTTACTTCAAAATGGTGCCGACTTACGGTCTATACAACAAATGCTAGGACACGAGAGCATTACCACCACAGAAATTTATATGCATGTTGACAGGTCACAACTTTCAGATGTGCTACATAAATTTCATCCTAGGAGTAAAGAGAATTAAGTATTGCAATTTACGCTTTCGCGAAAGCGTAAAAAACAACATCTACTTTTGAGATCACATACGGAATCTAATCTATTAAGATCAAATCTTCTTGTCTTCCTGACACATATCTAAATCCGTTTTCTCCCCAAAAACCTGCTTCTTCCAGCATAATACGGATATCTTTTTGCCATTCCGGAATAGTGACCGTAGTATTCAGTTCGATGGCATAAGCTGTATTTTCATACAACGGATAATCGCCTGTACCTGGCACTCCACCTTGGCTATCCCACATCCCAATAGTAGGTCCGGCTGAGTGTCCGTACAATCCTAATGGATGTGTATAAATAGAAGGGACCAATTTCTCTTCTCTACCTTCTTTCAATGCTTTTAAGAGAATTTGATTCCCTGTTTTGCCTGTCGTAAAATTGGCAGTTAAAATATCTTGTACTCGATTTCCATCGGCAAAGGCATCTAGGAGAAATTGCGGTGCTTGTGTCTCTCCATCTTTTAAAACGTAAGCATGTTGTTGGCAATCGGTATTTAATCTTAAGTACGTAATTCCAAAATCGCAATGTAGTAAATCGCCTTTTTGAATCACTTTTCCTTCAGGCCTATTAGAAAACGATTCTATGTGACTTGCCAATTTCTCATTACTACGCTGAATATCAACCGTAGGATGAAACCAGGTCTCTACGCCCATATCTGTCACACGTTGTCTTAAATACCAAACCACATCATCTGTAGTGGTTGTTCCAGGAGTGATCACCTTGGAGCTAAAAGCATCCTTAATAATATCATGTGTAATATCCACCAATTGCTCAAAATACTGCATTTCTTTGGATGTACGGGTTTCTACCCAACCTATGGCTAGCTTTTCTGCAGATACAATTCTAGATGCATATGAAGGCGTTAATGCTTCTATAAACTCATTATAATCTGTTTTTACAACGCCGTCTGCAAGTCCAAAATTATCAGAATAGTTAAGACCTATTTTTTGAGGATTACGGGCTTCAATAATTTTTGTGAGCGCTTTCCATTGGTCTGGCTCTTTCTCTTTATTCCATGCAGAGGTAATACTTTTACCTATATTATATCGAGCGACAGCTAATTTTTCAATACTATTTTTTTCTTGATCTCTATAAAAAACAAGAATGGTACGTCTGCGTGCATTAAGCCAAGTAGCGGGTAACATCGTTTTAAGCACAGGGTCTTCATTATATTCCCTAGAAATGATCACCCACATATCAATATTGGCTCTATCCATAAGGGTAGGAAGTAACACATTAAAACGATCTTCTAAAATTTCATCTACAACGACTGCACGTTCACGTTCTGATAGTACTTGAGCTGAAGAAACAACGGATACTAGGATAAATAAAAAGGTATATACTCTTGTCATCATACATTCATTTGAATTGGTCACTAAAATTACGTAAAATAAAAAGAGTGCCGTTCGGCACTCTTTTAAAAAATCGTATAATACGTTTTTATCCTTTTTTATTTTTCTTCTTTCTTTTCTCCTTCTTTTCCTTCTTCTTTTTTTCCTTGGCTTTATTACCAAATTGTTCTTCTGTAAGGATTTGCTCTACCTGATCTTCTGTAAAAACTTCCTTGAGGGCTTTCTCAAACTTCTTTTGCTCTGCATTGATCAGTTTTTGCTTGTCTTCAAACTTTAAGTCTGGATCATAATCGATGTCAACGCGCGCTCTGTAATAATCTTTTAAATACGTACGTAATACTTCTTTTTGAAATACGTCAATGCCTAAAATCTCTTTATAAAGCGTCGCTTTTTCGATACTCAGTTGGTTGACGTCTGGTTTTTCAGGTTCTCCAGCCTCGGTAGCTCTTGGTGCAGGTGAGTACCCTCTCTGTCCAGGAGCAATACCACTTACATTTTGAGCTTCTAAAGAAAAAGTTCCTAAAAAAATAAGAAGTACAAAAACAATTTTATAGTTCATTTCTAAAATTTTTACAAAGATGCGATCTTTTATTTACAATATGAAACGTTTCAAAAATGATGCCTCTTTTAATCTTTAATGATTTCAAGCACTTCTGGCAAAATACTAAGTGCTGTAATTGCGATAGCACCTCCTAATTTATAAGGCTGACCAGCTTCTTTACGTTCTTCCCTTGTTTTTTTATGTTTATTCTCTTTTCCTTCTGTTGCCTTTGCAATCATCGTATTTCCTGCCACTTGATCATTACGCATCATAATTACTTTATTTTCTGATGCTTCTACAAAATAGCTTTTTGCAAATTGATACGCCATATCAATACCGTCTTTGCCTGTATCATCGTCTGTCATCGTATATATTTTCTGTAATTCAGTTAATATATGACTTGCATTGGAAGCCTCTGTATACGATACAATCGTCTTATTACTGCCTCCATACGTACCTATCGCTATTTTATCTTCGGGTTGTAATCTTTTAAGTAATAATTGAACTCCTTGCTCCAAAAAGAAACGATGATCAGAAGACACGCCCGAAGCACTAGTTTCTATTAACAAATAAATTTGTTGTGGCTCTTCATTTGGATAGGAGTCGGCAGCATGTGTGATTAAATCTTTTAATTTAATGACGGTCGTAGAAACGTCTTCTTGTGCGTTGATTTGTAGAGTTATCAATACAAGAACGATAGAGATGATGTATGTTTTCATGGCTTTAGATTTTTAAATTCAATCCAAACCTACTTTACAATAGCTAGGTATAAAATAGCTAATGAGGGAATCAACCTATTGAGTGAGTAAAAGCTACTTTTTACACTAATGGAGTTTATGCCTTGAGTACTTTATAGACGGTTTGCCCCCTTTGGAGCTTTCCGTTTACGGTACGTTCAAACCTTGGGGTAGAGAAAATGGTTTTAGGAATTTCATATTTTTCAAAGTCAGCTAAGTCGTATTCCGCTTTCGCGAAAGCGAACGCCTCCTCCTGCTCTACAAACAATACCAACTTCTCTCCTAGGGCATCATCTGGGATTCCTGCAACAAAAAACGGCACATGAATCATAGAAGACAGCTTCTGCTCTATTTGCTCAGGATATAATTTTATCCCGCCACTATTAATCACATTATCCACACGACCTAACCAAATAAACTTTTTGTAGGTCTCTAACGTTACCAAATCATTTGTGATCACAGGATCACTGCTCACCATGGGTGCTTTTATCACAAGACATCCGCGATCATCAGCACTCACACTTACGTTAGACAGGGTTTTAAAAGGAATAAGACCTTCCTTTTGCTTTTTAGGGTTGACACGTCTGGCAGCAATGTGCGTAACTGTTTCTGTCATTCCGTAGGTTTCATAGACTTTGGTAGAAATTCCGTGTAATCGTTTTTTTAATGTCTCAGAAATAGCACCCCCACCCACAATTAATTTAGAGAGGAGGTGTAATCTTGATAAAGAATTGTCTAGTTGAAAAGGCGTCATCGCACAAAAATCATAACGTCTATAGACTGTATCTAAAGGATTAGAAGTAGGCTGTGCCATATCTATATGCCATCCTAAAACAAGCGCTCGGACTAGCATCATCTTACCCGCTATAAAATCGGCTGGCAAGCATAACAATGCTGTGGTTTTTTCAGGGAGTTTAAAATGCTTGGCCGTTGCCTTTGCACTATTAAACATATGTACTTTATTGATTTTTATCGCTTTTGGAGACCCTGTAGAACCAGACGTTTTGACGGTAACATACGTTTTATCATTTAACCAATCTATTAAAAAAGTACCTACGGACTCTTCATAGGGTTCGCCTTCTTTAATAAACTCATACGCTAATGTGCGCAAGGAGGCTATGGAATAGTGTATTCCATTAAGTTTAAATTTAGGATGTACGCGTATGTAGCGATCTGGATTTTTTTCCATAATAAGCCAAAGTACAAGCTTTATATAAAGCAATAGTTACCTAAATGTAAGGCTATTATTAATTCTTAAGAGACGCTCTCTTCTAGTACTTCTTTAGGTAGCACCCGTCCTGTTAACTTTTCTTTCCAATCTGTCCATTTGTATTTTTTGGCAAGAATCAAAAGAAACACAGGATATATAACTAAAACAGGTATAATAATTTCTAAACCCGCTCCTGGTGATGCAACTGTTTTAAAAGCAGCATCTGTTTGTAACGCAGAATATTCTGCTGTTACTAGTGTTGCTGCAAGAAAGTTATTTCCAAAATGGAACCCTAATGCTAATTCCAATCCATCATCCATCAATGTCATAATACCTAACAATAAACCGGTTCCAATATAAAAAACCATGACTTTAGGTCCCATTGCTGCTACTTCAGGGTTTGCGCTATGAAAAACGCCAAAGAGTACAGACGTAATAAGCAAAGGAAACCAACGGTTACGAACGATAATACCTACTTGTTGCATTAAATAGCCTCTAAAAAGCCATTCTTCCAAACCTATTTGAAAAGGAAATAAAATAAGCCCTACAATCACAAGAATTGTAAAGTTAGCAGGATCAAACTGTATAACATAATCCTCTGGAGAAACATAATAAGCGACGGCAAAGCTTCCTATTGTGTAAATAGCAACCATTAGAAAACTAAAGAGAATTCTTTTAAAATCTATTTTAGGTCTAGCAGTAGTAAGCGTTATGATACTTCTTTGATGCAAAGCCCAAACAAGTAAAAAGAGAACTAGAAGCAGCGGAACAAAAATGCCCAAATTAACGGCTAAAAACACATTTTTATTGGGAAACATTTCTAACATGGCATCCATACTTGCCTGAGTATCTATATCTACAAAAATAAACACTAAGAGATTTACTATAAAAACCCCCATTGTGATTATAGTGGTTAGTACAAATTTCCACGTTTCATTTTCTCCCTTATACGCTTGTTCTATAAACATAATGTGTCTGTATTAAAATCCCAATCTAATTGATTATTATAATGTAATGCCCCTTCTTTAACTTCTAGAGGCGATGGTATATTATTTGTAAAAAGGCTCCCTGTTCCTAATCCTTGGGGTCCTTTAGCTTGTAACTCATACGTCCATTGTGCAATGGCATTAAGCCCTATATTACTTTCTAAAGCAGAGGTAATCCACCAACCTATGTTTAGTGCTTCGGCCTGATCTATCCACTCCTCACTTCCTTGAAAGCCTCCTATAAAACTTGGTTTTAAGATAATGTATTGCGGCTGTATCGTTTGTAGTACCGTTCGCTTTTTTGTTACATCTGTGATACCAATTAGTTCTTCATCCAAGGCAATAGGTGTGGGGGTTTCAGCACAGAGCTCTTTCATTTGTTCCCAATTTCCTACAGCAATAGGTTGCTCTATAGAGTGTATATCTAAGGTTGCTAATTGTCGTAAAACTTCTTTTGCTTTCGCGAAAGCGAACCCACCATTAGCATCTACACGCAATGTGATTTTTGAAGCGTCGTAGTGTTTTCTTATCATCTGAAGCAACGCTATTTCTTTTTCAAAATCAATCGCACCAATCTTCATTTTAATACAGTCAAAACCAGCGGCGAGTTTTTCTTCTATTTGATCTCTCATAAAAACGGCATCCCCCATCCACACCAATCCATTGATGGCTATTTCGTCTTTATGATCTGTGAATTTTGAAGGAAATAACATAAATGGGTCTGAGGATTGTAATGACAGAAAAGCCATCTCTACTCCAAATTGAATACTTGGGAACTCCTTTAACTCTTCCCACAATAGTTCTGGGCCTCTGGTAATATTGGCACATGTCCATCGCAAGCGCTCCTCATAATCAGGGCGATCATCATAACTCAACCCTCTTAAAATACCACATTCACCTATGCCTTTTTTTGCACCCTCTTCTATGACTATATACCAGGTTTCTTTGGTTTTTAAAACACCACGAGAAGTACCGCTTGCTCTTTTAAAATGAAGGATGTGTTTGTGATAAGTAGCTTTCAAAAAAAGAAATTTAAAGGGTCAAATACGTAATTGTAAAAAACAAAACAGAAAGTAAAAAGGTAGACAATGCCACTACTTTTAATTGCGGATCTAGCAAGGTATGATCTTTTGTCTTTTGTACTTTTATAAAATGAGCCAGTAATGGCAAAAATGCCAAACAACTCATAAATAAAATGGGCTTCGCGTCTGAGAGCAATAAATACCCTAACCAACTTAAAATGCTACATCCAAATAAGATATTGTGGTATCGAACAGCTCCTGTTTTTCCAAGCATTACAGCGAGTGTGTTTTTTCCTACTTTTTGATCTTGCTCACGGTCTCGCATGTTATTAAGGTGCAATACCGTTGTAGATAATAAACCTATAGTAATCGCTCCTAAAAAATGAGTCAAAGGAAGCGCTTGTGCGTATAAAAAATAAGAACCCATCACAGCGACGAGTCCAAAAAAGAGGAATACAAAAACATCGCCTAAGCCTTTGTATCCGTAGGCGCTTTTGCCTACTGTGTATTTTATGGCAGAAACAATAGCACTGATTCCTAAGAACATAAATAACAATGACAATAACAACTGATCTTCACCAAACGCGATGTAAATCAAAAACACAACAACAAGAATCGTAATGATAGACGTAACAATAATTCCTTTTTTGAGATCTGACGCAGTAAGCAATCCGCTTTGCATAGCACGTGCAGGGCCTACGCGATCTGCATTGTCTGTCCCCTTGACACCATCGCCATAATCATTTGCATAATTGGAGACGACCTGAAACCCTAAGGTAGCTAAAAGCGCACAGACACATATTCTCCAATCAAAAAAACCAGTACGTACCGCCATTGCGCCTCCTACTAATATTCCTGATATTGACAATGGCAACGTGCGTAATCTAGCCGCTTGAACCCAAGCTTTTAAAGATGACATAAATGAATTTTTATAATATCAAAAATACTTATTTTCTTTCGCTTTGCGCGAAAAGAGATGGCTTTTTAAATGCATTTTAGTAGCTTAGCTTTTCAAATAGATCCTTATGAAGAAGTACACTCTCTATTCCTTATCAATGATATTGTTTTTAGTATCAGCATGTAAAAAAGAAAGCACTGAAAAAAACACACCTATTATTACTGAAGCAGCAATAGAAATCCCTACGCCTTTTTTATGGGAGGCGTCAAACATGTATTTTTTATTGACCGACCGTTTCCATAACGGAGACCTGTCTAATGATGTTCATTTTGATAGATCAAAGGAAACAGCTGTTTTACGTGGATTTGAAGGTGGTGACATTAAAGGGATTACAGAAAAAATAAAAGAAGGCTACTTTAAAAAACTAGGTATCAATGCACTGTGGTTCACACCTGTTATAGAACAGGTACACGGAGCCGTAGATGAAGGAACAGGTATCACGTATGGATACCATGGGTATTGGGCAAAAGATTGGACACAATTAGACCCTAATTTCGGAACAATGGAAGATCTAAAAACATTGGTCGATGTCGCACACAATAATGGAATCCGAGTGGTGATGGATGTGGTATTAAACCATACAGGCCCCGTAACAGATCAAGATGCTTTTTGGGGAAAAGAGTGGGCACGAGAAGATCCAAATTGTAAATTTTCTACCTATGAGAATACGACCGCCTGTAGCCTTGTAGAAAATTTACCCGATATTCTCACAGAAAGCACTACAGAAGTTGAACTCCCAAAACTCCTAGTAGAAAAATGGAAATCAGAAGAACGCTACGACCAAGAAATAAAAGAACTAGATGCTTTTTTTGCAGAAAATAAGTATAAAAAAACACCGCGTAATTATATCATAAAATGGCTCACAGATTATGTGCGTGAACTAGGAATAGATGCGTTTCGTGTGGATACAGCAAAACATGTAGATGAAGCTTCTTGGGTTGTTCTGCGAGCGCAAGCAGAAAAAGCATTTGCTACTTATAAAAAAGCACATCCCGACAAGGTCCTAGACGACAACGATTTTTTTATGCTAGGTGAAGTGTATAACTACTCAGTAGATGGTGGACGTTCTTTTGATTTTGGAGATGGCACAAAGGTAGATTACTTTGCAAATGGTTTTGACAACTTGATCAATTTCCAATTTAAATACGATGCCCAAGGAGATTATCACACACTCTTTACAAAATACGATAGCATTAATAACACCTCGCACAAAGGAAAAAGTATCACCAATTATGCAACATCTCATGACGATGGACAACCTTTTGACGTCACTAGGGAAAAAGCCAAAGAAACAGGCACTAAACTAGTACTTACCCCAGGGATATCACAAATTTACTACGGAGATGAAAGTGCCCGAAATCTTATCATAGAGGGAACACAAGGAGATGCGACCCTACGTAGTTTTATGAATTGGGAAGATCAAAAGAGTTCTCCGGAAACAAAAGAAATCTTAGAGCATTGGAGAAAACTAGGACAGTTTAGAGCTAACCATCCAGCTATTGGGGCTGGAAAGCATACAGTACTTAGCAATAATAACCCATACTATATCTTTAGCCGTCATCTTACGAAAGACAAATATACAGACCACGTTATTGTTGGCTTGAACCTTCCATTAGGGAAAAAAGAATTTGCTGTTGATGACGCTTTCGCGAAAGCGGACTACCTCATAGAAACCTATTCTAAACAAAAAATAAGAGTCATTGACGGAAAAGTTAGTTTTAGCTCTCCTTTTGATATTGCTCTCTTAGAAATGGGTAAGTAAACTCATAAAACGAGGTATATAGCCTTGGCTTTTATTTTTATTGGAAACTAGCCTTCTACTTCTTGTAAAAAAGAAGCCATCACCTCCCCTACGCCCATCGCTATGGTAGGATTTGTAATGGTATGTGTCGCTGTGTCAAAATTGTCTTGAAATGATGGAAAACTAAAGCTCTCGACAACCGTACCTCCCATACGTGGGAGTATCTCTTTGGTATATTCTAGCGCTGTTTTACCGCCTCTTGCTCCTGGAGACGTACTCATTAATAAAATCTTTTTTTCACTCAAAAAATTACGATCTACTCTAGACAACCAATCAAGGATATTCTTAAAAAAAGCAGAAACCGATCCATTATGCTCATTTACAGATAAAATAACTCCATCACTTTCTGAAATTTTATTCTTGAGAATTGTGACATCCACGGGAAATCCTTGTTCCGTTTCTGCATCTATAGAATACATAGGAATGTCCAAATCTTTTAAATCTATAATCGAAACCGAAGCACTTGTTATTTGAGTAGCTACATGCATTATTAAATCGGCGTTTATAGAGTTTTTACTATTACTTCCTGCAAAGGCGATAATTTTTTTCATCTATATTTTTTTAAATAGAAATGAAAGATACTACAAAAAACGCCACAAAACATTCTTTGGAATGCTTTGTGGCGTTTCATTTTAAAGATATTTTTATACTATAAACTGAAGGTAAGTGTGCCGACAATTGCCGTATTACTTCTAGCTATAGATGCTTGGCTTGTAAGCCCTGTATTAAATAATGCTTGATTACGGTCTTGCTCTGATCGATCAATAGCAAGGTCAAATTTTACATTTCCCCAACTATATCCAGCACCCACTGAATATCCTGTTAAATCGCCTAAAGTCTGCCCATCTTGATAAGGGCTCTCTTGAAAACGGTATCCTGCTCTTAGACTCCATTCTTTGATACGATACTCTCCTCCAACTTTAAAAGTAGAGACTCCTTTCAATGTATTTTCAATCGCTTGATTTTGCTCTTGGAAAAAAGGATCATTTGTCGGCCTGAAGGTTAAATTAGAAAAGTCTGAATAGGAGTAATCAAAACTTATGAGACCTTGCTTCCCGAAAAGGTATGCGAAGCTCCCTGAATATTTTCCTGGTACTTTAAGCTCATAATCTTGAAAAATATTAATTACTCTTGGATTCACTAATACATCAAATTCTCCTTCAGCATCACTACCCGAAGTAGAGATAAGCTGAGAACCTTCTTCTGATATCGTATACCATGTAGGAGAATCATAGGTAAACCCTACACGTATGTTTTGATTTATTTTTGCAATCGTTCCTAATTGGAAAGAAAAACCATTGGAAATGGTGCGTAAATTATTCTCAAACCGAACGTTTGTGATTAAACTCTCTTCATTATCATTGGATTCAACCAATAATGTTGACTGATTATAGTCTGCAAAGTGTGAATTGAGGTTAATTCCAAAAGAAAGACGCTCATCATATTGAGCTGCTAAATTAAAAGAGGCTTTACTATTATACCCTTCTGATCGCAATACATATTCTTGATCAAAACTATTTCCTGAAATATTTGTAGTGTACGCTGTATTATTAGGGTCATCAAAATCCAATGGATCTATAATAAACGATTGAAAGCCAAGAAGTGCTTGTTGTGCGCCAAATCCTTCTTGTTCTCCTAGAAATTGATAAAGACTTGCGATACTTTCTCCACTTTGAAGTTGTAATAGATCGAGTGGAACTCCTTGCGCGAACTCTGAAAAATAACTTGCGATAGAAGTATTTCCTGTTCCTGATGCAAAAAAATCATCATCGAGATTTAAAGAACGGTCGTAATTAAAAGCGAGTGCGATCTTATTCCATTTTGAACTCGGGTTCGCTTCTATCAGAAACACACCTCCGGCTTGATTAAAAGAAACATCGGTATCTGAAGTTGTATTGAAATTTCCGAAATAGTTTACATCACTATCATAACTATCTACTACTAGTGTAAACGAAGTAGTTCCTCTTGTAAAAATAGCACTACTAGCTGGATTAATCCCAATAGCACTTAAATCTCCTCCTAGTGCTCCAAAGGCTCCGCCTAATGCCCTAAAGCGGGCAGTACCTGTAATATCTGTAGTCCCTAAACGCAAACCATCTGCTATACTTTGTCCATAGGAAGTAACGGTCACACAAATAAGTGCAACGATGAAAACTATTTTTTTCATAATATATTTAGTAAAATAAATGAAAGAATTTTGGTTTATCCTCTTCTTCCTCCACTACGAGAACCTCCGCTTCTTGATGAACCTGAAGATCTTGAAGAACTTCCTCCTCTAGAAAAACCACTACTTCTTGAAGATGATGATGGTCTACTGTAAGAAGGTCTAGATCTTGATGAGCTAGGTCTTGCTGCTGGACGTGAAGATGGTCTACTTGCTGGCCTTGCTGATCCTTGAGGACGCGTTCCGCTTGGACGCGCATTTCCACTAGGTCTTGTAGAACCTCCACCTCTAGAATAACTAGGGCGATTATTCCCATTAGGTCTAGTGGCTGAAGTAGGACGATTACCGCCTCTACTGTTACTAGGTCTTGTAGCACTAGCACCTCCTCGGGTAACTCCGTTTCTATAGGTACTACCAGTACCTCTACTATTTCCTCTGCTGTTACTTACTGTTGTTCTAGGACTTGTTGTCCCTCTGTTTCTTGAAAACGTTGATCGAGATGAATTACGACTCGCAAATGCATTTCTTGTTGCTGTTCTTCTAGCATCTCTTTGTGCAACTGCTGATCTAGATGTTCTTCTACCGTTGTTATATGCTACTGCATTTCTTCCTCTATTATATCTACTTCCGTATGCAATATTATTAAAACCTCCGTTTCCAAAGCCTACACAATAGTATGGGTTATAAAAGTTTCCAAATCCGAAGTATGGATTAAAGAACCCTCCAAATCTAGGCCCCCAGAAGCCACCGCCCCAGATGCCACCACCCCAGAATCCTCCCCAATAGGGATTACCCCAGCCACCAGCCCAGAGTCCGCCACCCCATGGACCACCGCCCCAAAAGCCACCGCCCCAAAATGGCGTATTATCATATACATTTACAATGATACTTTCTGTTTGATCTCCCCAAGCTCCACGATTGGTTTCGTAACCATCACCTTCAACATACGCTTCTCCGTTTTCAGAAGAATACGTATCTACATCGGTAAATATTGCATCTTCTTCAATGAGATCTCCTAAAGCTTCAGCTTCTTCTTCAAAGTAATTTTTATAAACGAGATCCTTAGCACTAAGACTGTCTGTTGCTTTCTCTTGAGATGCAACAGCAGTAGTACCACTATAGATACCGTCGTCGTCATATACAGATTGTGAAGAACTACAGGATACCAACCCAATAGTTGCTAATCCTGAAAATAGGAATGTTTTTAGAGTGAGTTTAAGAGTAGAAGAAAGTTGCATATCTCTAAAGTGTTTAATTGTTGTTCGTACTAAAAATAACTAATTTCGCATTAATTATTATTTTTTAATGTAGACACAAATTTTGTGCCAAAATAACCTTTTATGGGGAAGAACTTGACAAAAAGAAGCGAAGATTACTCTAAATGGTATAATGAGCTTGTTGTAAAAGCAGATTTAGCCGAAAATTCTGCAGTGCGTGGCTGTATGGTTATTAAACCTTATGGTTTTGCTATATGGGAAAAAATGCAAGCAGAGCTGGACAAAAAGTTTAAAGAAACTGGACACGAGAATGCGTATTTCCCTCTTTTTGTCCCTAAAAGTCTTTTTGAAGCAGAAGAAAAAAATGCAGAAGGTTTTGCAAAAGAATGTGCTGTTGTGACTCATTACAGACTCAAAACCGATCCTGATAATAAAGGGAAACTCATTGTGGATCCTGAAGCAAAACTTCAAGAGGAGCTTGTGGTGAGACCTACTAGTGAAGCCATTATATGGAACACCTACAAAGGATGGATACAATCATACAGAGACTTACCTTTATTAATTAACCAATGGGCTAACGTGGTGCGTTGGGAAATGAGAACTCGCCTGTTTTTAAGAACAGCAGAATTTCTATGGCAAGAGGGACATACAGCGCACGCTACCAAAGAAGAAGCTATTGCTGAAGCAGATTTAATCAATAACTTGTATGCGAATTTTGTAGAAAATTTCTTAGCTGTTCCTGTTATCAAAGGTCTTAAAACAGAAAGCGAACGTTTTGCCGGAGCTGATGAGACCTTCTGTATAGAAGCGTTAATGCAGGATGGAAAAGCTTTACAAGCTGGAACTTCTCACTTCTTAGGACAGAATTTCGCGAAAGCGTTTGATGTGAAATTTGCCACCAAAGAAGGAAAGCAAGAACATGTATGGGCGACATCTTGGGGCGTTTCTACACGCCTTATGGGAGCACTTATCATGACGCATAGTGACGACCAAGGACTTGTCTTACCGCCAAATTTAGCACCCTACCAAGTCGTTATTGTTCCTATATATAGAAACCAAGAACAACTAGATGCTATATCTCAGGTTGCCAATGAAATTGTAAATGATCTACGACTTCACAATGTATCTGTTAAGTTTGACAATAGAGATACACACAAACCTGGTTGGAAGTTTAATGAATATGAATTAAAAGGAGTACCCTTACGAATTGGGATAGGTCCAAAAGATTTAGAAAAGCGAACTGTAGAACTAGCAAGAAGAGATACACTTACAAAAGAGTTTGTTGCAAAAGAAGATGTCGTGAAGACGGTAGTGCAATTACTTAAAGAAATACAAGATAATCTTTATAACAAAGCAAAAGATTACAGAGACTCACATATTACGGCAGTACAAAATTTTGACGAATTTAAAGAAGTTTTAGAAACCAAAGGAGGCTTTATAAGTGCACATTGGGACGGAACAAATGAGACTGAAAATAAGATCAAAGAGCTTACGAAAGCAACTATACGCTGCATTCCTTTAGATAATCCAAAAGAAGATGGAATTTGTGTTTACAGCGGCGCCCCATCTACTCAAAGAGTTCTATTTGCAAAGGCATATTAAATAGTTTTAAAAAAAGTTCAATTTAGATTTGTGTCGTATCAAAATAGTTGTATTTTTGCATCCGCAATTTAAGCAATTGTTCTAGGCCCGTTCGTCTATCGGCTAGGACGCATGGTTTTCATCCATGTAAGAGGGGTTCGATTCCCCTACGGGCTACA
>CAYGQJ010000028.1:0-6471 GCA_964351845.1 uncultured Flavobacteriaceae bacterium
GTACAAATAATTTCTAATCGCTTTAAGAAAAAATCAAAACGTTCGGCCCATTCTTCATACGAGAGTTCTTCTCTTTTTCTTGCAGAGTTTGCAGCGTATAATTCAATAGGTTTTTTCTTATACTGCATCCGCCCTAATTCAAAATTAGGAATGAGTTTACCATCATAAAATAAACCACTTCCTATCCCTGTGCCTACGGTAATAACAGCGACCAGTCCTTTTTTATCTTTACCAATACCAAAACGCATTTCAGCAAGCGCAGCAGCATCAGCATCATTAATCACTGTAAAGGGAAGTCCGGTTTTTTCTTCAAAAAGTTTGTCTATTTGTACGTGAAGCCAGCTTTTGTGCATGTTTCCATACGCTCTTGCTTGTCCATTTACAATCACTGTGGGAAAACCAACGCCTACAGGTCCTTTCCAATTAAAATGATCTACGAGTTGTTGAACACATTCTGCAACTGCTTCTGGAGTAGCGGGTTGTGGGGTAGGGATTCGGAAACGTTCCTCTAAATAATCTTCGTTTTCTAAGTCTACAGGAGCACCTTTAATACCTGTGCCCCCTATGTCGATGCCTAAAATATGCATGGAGTTATCTTTTTTTTCGATCCTCCCAAGATAACTATTTTAGATAAATATGGATAGAAATCAGCTATATTTCTAATAGAAAATGGATAACTCCTTTATATTTTACCGATTGCACGTATTTTAAAAGGATGGTTCGCTTTCGCGAAAGCGAATACCACCTCCATAAAAGTGCTATACATAAAAAGCAGAAATAAAATTTATTATAAATCCAACCACTGTTTAAAAGAAGCTGCTTTGTTTTTTCCTATGATAATATCTATTTCTGAGGTGGGGTGTACTTGGATTTTAAGTTTGCTATTGCCAAATTTAGTAATGGTTTCTATGGCAGAAATAGCGACTATAATCTGTCTATTGGCTTTAAAGAATAATTTCTCATCCAAATATGAATAAATAAGATCTAAACTCTCATTAGAGGTAGAGCGTTTTCCATCCTTACGAATAATATAGGTAATCGTATTTTCTACATAGATGTATGAAATATCTTCTGTGGCAATAGGCAACAACTCATCACGGACGTAGGTGAGAATACGTTGTTTTGTGGTTGTTTTTGATGTTTTAGTATCCTCTGATTCATCTGCGTTTTCTTGTTGCTCTTTGGTTATTTTTTGTTCCTCTTGACGCTCTCGTTTAAAATCGGCTAAGTTTTTTTGGTAGTTCTCTAGAGAGGTATTTAATTTTGATAAATTAAGAACACCATCTTCAAGTTTTGTGCTTTTTAATGCTAGTTGTTTTTCATAATAATTACTGATCATTCGAATAGATGCCAAAAAGAAGATCAAGACAACAAGACCAATGATTAAAAAAACAATATAGAGTTGCGTACGAATGGTACCTGCTTGTTCAATAACGCGTTCTTTGTTTATGTGACTCGCTATAATCCAATCTGATTCTACTACGGGTGTTAGGCTAATAATTTCTGAGGTAGTGATCGTGTCCTTTTCTTTAAAAACCATATCATACAGTGCCTCACCAGTTAGCTCATTTTGTATGCCAGCGGCTAATGCTTCGCTTAATGGGGGTGCATCACCTATTTGTTTTTTGTCGGGATAGCAAATATATTTTCCAGACCAATTCAATACAGAGTTAAATACATTTTTAGCCTCTGTATTGTTGATACTATTTTGAATGCGGTTTTTGAGTTTTATTTTATCATCATTTTCTGTGATTCCTTGGCTCATAGTCGCTATAATGTGAGCCTCTTGTTGTGCTGCCTCTATATCATTAGATAGTATAATATTCATGCTTAATCGCGTGAAGAATGGAGTCATTATGAGAGCGATAACAATCAATAATACAGAAAGACTTAGCGTGGTGTATAGGTAATATGGGTGATATCTCATTGAAAAGTATTCAATTAATGAGTAGCTAAAATAAGACTTTGTCGTAGATGAAAAGGTATTTTCAAGCTTCGGGACTCCTTTTTAATGGTGAATTTTCCGTTTCAGTAATTTTATGAAGTTTTGGTAGACCAACACTAATCGAAGACTGCTACATTTGTGACAGAATTATGGTTTATATACCCTATAGCTTTTTCCATTTAAGATAGGATTAAAAAATAAAATGTTGAAAGGAAATACAATTATTAAAATAAGTGCACTCAGTATCATAGGCATTGCTTGTGTGATAGGAGGGTATTATATTTTTAATTTTAGAGGAATTGACATAAGGAGTGTAAATACAGAGGTACGTATTACGACTAACGAGTTATTTAAAGATTTTAATAGTGAAAAGGAAACCTCATTTAATCAATATATAGAGAAAGCAATAGAGATAAAAGGGACACTATATCAAGTGACTCATAAAGGAGATACATACTCATTACTTTTAAGAGGTGAAAATTTAGAATCCCTTGTCTTATGTGAGATGCAAAAAGATCAAGCCCCTATTGTCAAGACATTAACGATAGGTGATCAAGTAAAAGTGAAAGGAATACTTAAAGGTTTTTTAATGGATGCAATTGTTTTAAATTGTATCATTTTAGAAGAAGTCAATGAATAAACTACTACTATTTTTAGTTACATTTTGTGGAATTAACCTTGTCAATGCACAAGATCAATATATTACCAGGCAAGGAGAAGTGACCTTTTTTTCTTATACCTCTGTAGAAAATATACAAGCAAGCAATAATCAAGTACTAAGCTTATTGTACCCTACTTCAAAAAAAATAGGAATTCAGATTCTTATGCGTGCCTTTGCATTTGAAAAATCATTAATGTATGAGCACTTTAATGAGAGTTATATAGAATCAGATTTATACCCTAAAGCCATTTTTGAAGGGGATATTATTGACTTTGATCCTAATCAGGAAGAAACACAGACAAGAATAATAAAAGGAACCTTTACCCTGAGAGACATTACAAGACCTATAGAGGTCAAGGCAACTATTACAAAATTGAATAATGAGTATACAATTAGCGGAATGTTAGAGGTATTCATTGAGGATTACCAAATTAAAGTCCCGCCCATACTATCTCCCAATATTGCAAAAAACATTCAAGTTTCTTTTAAATTTCAATACCAGCCCAATGATCATCAAAAGTAAATTTATTTTCTTTTTTTTATTCTTAAGCATGATTCAAGGAATCTATGCACAAGATATTTTGAAAGATTTAGAAGACGAAACCATAGAAGAACCACAACCTACGATAGCTACCTTTAAAGGAACACATATTTCTATAGGACATTCGGTAGAAACTAGAAAAAAAGGCGTTTTAGAAATTTCTTCAATGAATCGTTTTTGGAATATCCCACGATCTGATTCTGAAAGAAGTCAGGCCTTCGCAGCCGATAAATGGAATAGTAGAGTAGGTGTAGATTATGGGCTATCAGACAGATTCACTGTAGGCGCAGGATATGCAACGGGTTACAGGTCTGTAGACGTCTATGGAAAATACCGCTTATTTTATCAAAGAGACTCTGGTACTAAATTTCCCTTTAGCATTACGCTGTTTCAAGGAGGCGTATATAGAGGAAAGTCTTCATTTAAAGGCCTTATCTCTCAAAGAGCTTCTGGGGATGTAGAAGTACCCTCCCGAAACAAATTTGCAAGCACAACACAACTATTAATAGCGCGAAAATTTTCTAGAAATTTCTCGTTTCAAATAGCACCTACGTTTATCCACAGGGCTGAAGATAAACTTGCTGAAGACGGAAACCCGAATCATTTTGCGATAGGCTTTGGAGGAAGATACAAAGTAAGTAACCACGTGTCTATTGTATCTGAGTATTATTATGTAGCAAACCCTGTTGATTTTGTAGATACCTATGGTGCCTTTAGTCTAGGCGCCAATTGGGAAGTATCTGATATACTTTTACAATTTAAACTTACGAATGCCAGAAACTTCGTTGAAGATAAGTTTATTATTAAAACGGAGAATAATTTTAATTTTAAAGATGGGAATCTTCATTTTGGATTCCACGCGACTTACTTTATTCAACTATAAAGCACACATATATTGTAACAATTATTATCTGTAAAAGGGATGCTGTAGTGCATCCCTTTTTTTGTTAGTATTCTCTCAACTTTAAGAAAATGCAGAATACATATAAAATACTCTTTATTTTTTAGGTGGGACATGTTTTATACGCTTTCGCGAAAGCGCACACCGTCTTCAAAACATCTATTTATTTAATAAGTCTACTTGATACGATCTTAATCTCACAAACAGGTAGGTTTTAAATTCCATTTCAACACTATATTCTGTCAACTCAAGTATAGTAAGGCTTGCGCGCTTTCACTTTTAAAGCTGTTTTTTCCACCTCACTTAAGTTTACTTGTAAGAAGGGCTCTTTTGATGGTTTATTTGTACCAGAAATAAAAAAACAACAAATAATAAAATTGATATGAAAAAGTTTCTTTTACCCGTATTATTCATCGCTAGCATCATAGGATGTTCTTCAGATGATGATACAACAGTTATCATTACTCCCGAACCAGATGTTGAAACGGGACAAGCAATCATCCGTATTTCAGAAGTACGTGCAACAAACGACGAAGTTGTACTTACTAATCAAGGTACGGCAACATTAGATGTAGGTGATTATTTTCTATGTTTAGGCCCTGGCACGTATGCACAGGTATCTGGACTTACAACTACGTCAACTACGTTGGCAGCAGGAGCAAGTGTTACCTTATCTTATGATGTCAACCCTATCTCAAACGGACTTGCTGTATTTTCTACAGATTCCTTTTCTTCATCAGATCCAGACGTATTAATAGATTATGTACAATGGGGTGCCGCAAACCAAGCGAGAGTAGATCAGGCGGTCACTGCAGGTCGATGGGATAATGCTTCCAACTTTGTAACCGAAGGCTCTCCGTATACATTTACAGGAGCCGCAACAGATGTTGGATCTACCTTTTGGGAAGGAACAACCCTTAATGGGATTGTGCGTATCCTCACTGTAGATACAACAACAGATCAAGTAACACTTACAAATTTAGGAAACGGAAATTTAGATGCAGGAAGCTATTTCCTTTGCTTAGGACCTGGTACCTATCAACAAGTTGCGAACCTTACTTCTGAGTCGACTATGATCGCTCCTAATCAAACATTAACGGTTACGTATGATGTAAATCCAACTTCTAATGGACTAGGGGTGTTTGCTGTAAATTCTTTTGGCTCATCAGATCCAGACGTGCTATTAGATTATGTACAGTGGGGTGCCGCAAATCAAGCGCGAGTAGATCAAGCTGTTACTGCTGGTCGATGGGATGATGCATCCAATTTTGTAACAGGAGAATCCCCTTATAATTATACAGGAGGAAGCCAAGATGTAGGCGTTACTTTCTGGGAATAAAAAATTCAAAAAAATATAGTGTTTGCGTGAGTTAAGTTGATTTGTTGATTTGATGATAACTGCCAAATGATTTGCTATGATCATGGGCAGTTATTCATCAATCTTTTAATCTAGCTGATCGTACATGCACTACAAGACTACTTAATGACTATTTGAAATAAACTATAAACTATTAAAAATTACGTATTATGAAAAGAAAATTATGTAAAGCAAGTCTATGGCTCGTATTGGTGCTTTTTTACACCAATGTAAATGCGCAAGCTGAGCCTAATCTTACCACGGTTAATACCGATACAAATGACGTTACTGTTACCAATCTAGGAGATACAAGTATTGATATCACTAATTATTGGGTCTGTTTAGGTCCTGGGCAATACCGCCAGTTAAGTGCACTTACCACAATTACGGGTGATTATCTATTAAGTCCAGATGAATCTGTAACTTTTGATTTTCCTTTAATTGCAGATGAAAACGCAGATGGGGCAGGAGGTCTAGGATTATTTAGTACAAACTCTTTTGGGTCTACCAATCCTACTATATATGTAGATTATATGCAATGGGGAGCACCTAACCAAGATCGCTCTGGACAAGCAGTAACTGCAGGGATATGGAGTAGCGCGACAGATTTTATATCGTGCCCAACACCATATGTAACAACCAATGATGGTGGTAACCCTACAGCTTGGGGAGATGCAGATGCTGGTATTATTGGCATTGATGTCGATGCAACCAATGCCCTTAATGTCAACGGTACTACTGTTATTGATAGTGAGTTTCAGGTAAGTATTTGCGTTGATGGACGTCCAGATCCTATTGTTGTATTTCACGATACACCTATTACAGACCGTTCGTATTTATACGTAATCACAGATGTAACTACAGATGTTATCCTTAATATCGTAGGAACCGACGAAATTAGTCTTGACGGCGCAGGACCTGGCACTTGCCAAATTTGGGGATGGAGTTATTCTGGCCTTAATGGAGGTGTAGACTTTATAGGAGGACCATTACAAGCATTAAGAGATGCAGATTGCTCAGACGTTTCTGATCAAGCAATTACTGTTGTAAGAGAAGCAGCAGACGG
>CAYGQJ010000028.1:6571-22791 GCA_964351845.1 uncultured Flavobacteriaceae bacterium
GGCGATACAGAAGCTGTGATTTGTGTCGATGGTCAAATGGATCCTATTGTTGTGATTCATGAGAATCCAGGTGCAGAGAATTTATCATACCGTTATGTAATTACCGATGCGGCTACAGGTCTTATTCTTAATGTAGTGGCGACCAATGCTATTAGTCTTGATCCTGCAGGTCCTGGTACGTGCGAGATTTGGGGATGGTCATACAGAGGTGTTCCTGGTAACGGATTAGATCAAATCGGTGAGCCACTTTCATCCTTAGATGATTTAGATTGTTCTGATATTTCTGATAATGCGATTACTGTGATTAGAGAAGCAGCAGACGGAGGTATTGTAAGCCTCGATGAGGATGCGACAGATGCTATAGGAGAAGAAACTACAATCGTGACAGGAAGTAACTCTGTAACGATCCTAGTTGGAGACGGTATTCCAAATCCAGTAGTTGTACAACACGAGAACGATTCTCCAAACTTAACGTTCCAATATGTAATTACAGATACAGATGATGCAGAGACTATTCTTGGAATAACAAGCTCAAGCGAGATTGATCTTGAAGGAGCTGGTCTAGGTACTTGTGCGATTTGGGGATGGTCGTATAGAGGATTGGGAGCTAGTATTCCAGACTTTATCGGACAACCATTACAAGTACTAAGAGACGAAGATTGTTCTGATATTTCAGAAGATTTTGTAGAAGTGATTCGTACAGATGTACTAGCGGTAGAGGATAATCAAATAAATCTTGAGTTATCTGTATTCCCGAACCCTACAACAGATTTTGTCAATATCTCTTTAACGGGAGTAAACAGTGGATATTCGGTGAACTTATATTCAATTACAGGACAGGTTGTAAAGCGTGAGACCTATACAGGTCAAGAAAATAGATTACAAGTATCAGATTTGACAAATGGAATCTATTTACTAGAAGTAATTGATGAAAACACAAACACAAGAACAGTGAGAAGAATTATAAAAAGATAGGGTTTCTCATAAGACCCTTGTTTAGATTGGTTGGGAAAAAGGTCGTCAAGAAATTGGCGACCTTTTTATTTTATTAGTGTCCTATTAAAAAATTATAGAGCCTTATTAGGGCTACACATGGTAGGGTCTTAGTCAGAGATGACTATTCTTATTTGGCAAATAGTTGACTATCGTCTTTAAAGGCTTTGAATTCAAGTGCATTTCCGCATGGGTCATAAAAAAACATGGTCGCTTGCTCTCCTACCAATCCTTCAAATCGTATGTAGGGCTCAATAACAAAGGTGATGTGGGGTGTGATCGCTTTCGCGAAAGCGTGGAAATCCTCCCACCCAAGGACGACGCCAAAATGAGGTACAGGCACCGCTTTACCATCGACTTCGTTATGATGTGATTCGGTTTCAGATTTTTCTTTATAATGAATCACCAACTGGTGTCCGAAAAAGTTGAAATCCACCCAATGATCGCTACTTCTTCCTTCTTCTAATTGTAAAATGTCACGGTAAAAAACTCTCGCTTTTTCTACGTGATCTACGGGGATGGCAAGATGAAATGGTCTTAGAGTACTCATATGTTTAAGTTTTATTCAATAAGTATTTTTTGAGAAACGATTTCTCCTAAACTGTCAATTACAATAATAGCTTGTAATTCTCCTTTTTCTGTATAGGTTTTCATTTCGCCTATAGGATGATTAATATTCCATTGACCTTCTACAGATAATTTGCCGTTTTTATGAAATTCTTTATACAGACCTTTCATTTCGCCATGTTCAAAATTGTTTTGACCAGCTCTAGCGCCATTTTCCCAATATGTAGTCATAAAACCATGTTTTACTCCATGCAAAGCACTTCCTTTATTCATTAATTGGCCATTGGGATAATAGTTTTTAACGAGTCCATTTGTAATGCCTAGCACAAAATTAACTTCTTGTTCTAGTTGACCAGACTCATAATAATAAAACCAAGTCCCATTTTCTTTTCCCTGAATATACGTGCCTTTTGACGCTGATTTACCGTCAGCGAAATATTGTTCCCAGTATCCACTTTTTTTATCATTTAGAAATTCTCCTTTAGAAAGTAATTCACCAGTCTCATGATAGAATTTCCATTCTCCATTCTGCTTATCGTTATTATAGGAGCCTTCACCTTTTAAGTTTCCATTTTTAAAATAAGTTTTAGCATTACCTCTTTTTATAGGACCTGCGGTATATACTGTTATTTCTTCTTTAAGAATAGTATTTTCTTTATCGTAATATTTTTTTTGGATAGTTCTATTTGCATACTCAGCAGAATCGTATCTACATGAGAATAATGATAAAAGAATAATCGCATATATGATTACGTTGAATCTCATTGTATAAATTTAACAATATGATTGCGAACTTCGTCTTGGTATAAGGAATGCCCAAGACCAGAAGTCTCTATGTAGGTGCTTTTTTTCCAGTTTTTATGAATGCCTCTAGAAGCCTCTACAGGTGTTACGTTGTCATAAGTATCATGTATAATCAGTCCGGGAATAGTAATGGATTTTGCAAACTGATACCCAGAAAAATCGTCAATAGAAAATCCAAAACGTTTTTGAATCAATAGATCCAAGCCTTTCATGACGGTAGTATTCATGCTTAGAATACGTTGGTAATCTTTCATAATTTCAGAAAGTTCTGAGGGAGCTCCTAAAACCACCAATTTTTTTATATGCGCAGGTTGATGCTTGTAGTAATGAAAAATAGTCGTCAGTCCGCCTACAGAATGTCCTATGTGGATAGCCGGTTGGTAGTGTTGTGTTACCATCTCAAGGCTTTCTGTATACAGTGGTACATTCAATATTTTTCCCGAGGAGTTTCCGTGGGCAGGGGCATCAAAACTAATAATGTTATAGTCGAGTTTCTGTAACACCTCAATGAGTCGCCACCATCTGTGGGCATTACTTTCCCATCCGTGTATGAGTAATACCGTAGGCCCCGTTCCTTCCCATTTGTAGGTCTGTACGTTAACGGTATTATTTACACGAATTTGTGTGTCTTTGGCAGCGTTTAAAAACGCTATTTGATCTTCTTTAACGCGACCCGCTCTTGGGGTACAAAAGATATGAAAAGCTTTACGGGCAGCTGCTTTTTTAGACCATAGTGACATCACATTGATTTGAGCCCCTAGGATCTTAGGTAGTATTTTGATGAGTAGTTTTTTCAAGATGTTTCTTCTTCTCTATGTACCGTATCTGGTGAAAATGCAGGCGTACAAATAGCGATGTATTCGCAGGCTTCCTCAAACGGATTGCTATATCGGATTCTTGTATTCTTGTCAATTTTTATGGATTGACCTGCTTCAAGAATGACCGTTTCTCCTTCAATAATAAATTGTTTTTTCCCTTTTATGATATAGGTGTATTCGTCAAATTCAGGTGTTTGGAAAGGCTCGCTCCAGCCTGGAGGGGCAATCATGTGTGCGATGCTTATAGCACTATTGCCGTCGGTAGCACGTCCCCAATGTTCTTCGATCACCTTACCATCGGTCGTCGGGACTACAAAGGGCGCATTTTGAATCTGATATGATTTTTTCATTTAATAGCTATTACATTTATATATTATGCGATAATTTTTCTATTGAGTCTTCAATATTCCCTAGTGGATTTAATGTTGAATTAATCCAAATATCTGAATCATATTTATATTGAATCAACCAATTCTTCATTATTAAAAGTTTACTTAATTGATTAGAACCACTTTTATTTATCAAGAATGAATAATAAATGATTTCAGTTTGTATTTCAATATCAGATGTATTAGTAAAAAGATTGAGGTAAAAATCACCCGCATCACCTAGTTTATTTTCATTTAAACTAGGGGTAAATGCGCCATCAAAACCAAAGCCTACGGATTCTATTAGGAGTAAAGTGTCGTCTACATCCCAATTTAATGTATCCATAGTTAGGTCTTCCCAATCTTTACTTTCAAATTCATTTAATAGTCCTTGAATATCGTTTGATCCTCCACCCATTGACCAAAAATCCCCATTATGAGATTTAATTTCGTTGATGAAAATGATATACTCATATAAAAATGTAACTTTTTGATTTTTAGTTTTTGATTTAGAAAATTCTATAAATCTTTTTGCTTCTTTTTTTAAAAAACCACTATACTTTTGAATATTAGAACTTATATAGTACATCTTTTTATTTTTGTATAATAATTTTATATCATGAAAAAGCGCTGTTTTCTACAAAGGCCACGCAAACATAAAATGTTTAATAGGTGCTTCTCCTGGTATTTGTATAGGTTCTAATGTGTTACTAGTACTAAAACGAACCTCAGAAGCCAAATGCTTTTTGTCTATGATAAAGTACATCTCACTCTCCTCGACAAGGACAATCACAAAGTCTATCATATTATTGATCTTCTTGATCGTATAGGCGTTCTGAATATCTTTATACGTACTTTTTAAGGAGATCCCTTTATCCGTTGTATATCGATCATCATAAAACTGAATGTGATCAATTACTTCTTTGTCATTCTTTTTGGCAGACAGCTTCATTAAATTTTTGCCTCCTTTTTCATGAAGGATAAAGTTACCAGCTTCTGTTTTAGAAAGACTGTCAGTAGGTCCTGTAAAAATAGTTTCAAGATCACTCATTTTGGTTGCTTTTGTAACGGGGCCTACCGCTTCATTAGTCACAGAAAATGAGGTGTCTGTTTTTGAGCAAGACACGATAGAAATGGTGAGAATAAGTAATAGAATATAAATACGATTCATGGGTATATTTTTAATAAATTTATTTAAGCATTTTTCCTAAAATTCCAAAAACACTACGGATCACGGTTGCACTAGTCAGCACTTTAATGATCGCTTTTGAGGTAGCGCTTTGTGCAGGCTGTCTCGAAGAACGTCTCGAAGATCGAGAAGACGGTTTTGAAGCTTTAGCACGCTCTTCTTTTGCTTTGGCTTTTGCTTCGGCTTCATTTGCCTTTTCAATTTTTTTATTTAAAAGTTCATAGGCGCTATCTCGGTCTATAGTTTCGCTGTATTTTTTTACCAATTTTGAATTGGTATTGATCTCATCTAGTTCCTCTTGTGAGAGAATGTCCATACGTGACATAGGTGCTCGGAGCATGGTGGCTGCGAGTGGTGTAGGACGTCCTTTTTCATCAAGCGCAGAAATGAGTGCTTCTCCTATTCCTAACGAAGTCAGTACCGTTTTGGTATCATAATAAGGCGAATCTGGATAATTTTCAGCTGTTAGTTTGATGGCTTTACGATCCTTTGCTGTAAACGCACGAAGGGCATGTTGGATCTTCAATCCTAACTGACTTAAAACACCTTCTGGAATATCAGTAGGGTTTTGTGTGACAAAATACAGTCCAACCCCTTTAGAGCGGATGAGTTTTACAATACTTTCTATTTGGCTATGCAGTGCTTTGGACGCTTCTTTAAAAATTAAATGCGCCTCATCTATAAAGATGACAAGCTCTGGACGATCGCTATCTCCTTGCTCAGGAAAGGTGGCGTAAATCTCTGCCAAAAGGCTTAACATAAACGTAGAGAATAAGCCCGGACGATCCTGAATGTCGGTAAGTCTAACAATATTAATGATCCCACGACCATCGCGTGTAATACGTGTTAAGTCATCGGTTTCAAATGATTTTTCTCCAAAGAAAATATCAGCACCTTGTTGTTCTAACTCTACAATTTTACGAAGGATAGATCCAGAAGAGGCAGGGGAGATGCGGCCATAATTCTCTGCGATTTCGTCTTTTCCTTCTTGAGTCGCATATTGTAAGATTTTTTTAAAATCCTTCAGGTCTAACAACGGTAATTTGTTGTCATCACTATATTTGAATAGGATAGAGATAATCCCAGATTGTGCCACTGTTGCATCTATAATTCGAGAAAATAGTACAGGACCAAATTCACTGACCGTTGCTCGAAGGCGTACCCCATTTTGTTCGGATAGGGTTAAAATTTCAACAGGAAAATCTTTAGCTTCAAAAGGGACGCCAATTTTCTCGTGGCGTTCATCAATTTTAGGATGTCCCGGACTCGCTTTGGCAATACCCGAAAGATCCCCTTTCATATCCATCATTAAGACAGGAATGCCTTGATCTGATAAATTTTCAGCAAGAACCTGTAGTGTTTTTGTTTTTCCAGTTCCTGTCGCTCCGGCAATCAATCCGTGACGATTTAAGGTCTTTAAAGGTACTTTTACGTGTGCATTTGTGATTGTTTCTCCTTCTAGCATCGCTGCTCCCATCGTAATAAAGTCGCCTTTAAACGTATTTCCAGCATTTATAAAATCAAAAAATTCTTGTTTAGTATCCATAGTGTGTTGATTGTAAAGCGTATGTATTGTGTTGGGTGTTTACTTGTATACGCTTTCGCGAAAGCATAAAAATAAACAATCCCATAAAAAAGCGATAATTATCTGTTACATTTATCTCATCAAAAACAATGTATCTATGAAAACGAACCTTTTATCTACACTTTTACTTGCAGTTTTCTTTCTTTCATGCGAAACAAAAGTTACTACTTCCGTAACAACCGACGATGAAAAAACAACGACTAAAGCCAAAACAACAGTAACCTATCACGCATCTCACGAACCTAAAAAGGTAAATGCACCATTTTCTGATGCTGTACAAGTAGGGGATATGTATTTTTTATCTGGGCAAATAGGAATGGATCAAAGTACGAGAACATTAGTAGAAGGTGGAATCGAAGCAGAGACCAAACAAACCTTAGAAAATATCAAAGCGGTGTTAGCACAACACGGCATGGATATGAGTCATGTGGTGAAGTCTTTAGTAATCCTAGATGATATCGAGGATTTTGCGGCGTTTAATGCTATTTACAAAACCTACTTGCCTCAAAAACCCGCACGTACGACATTCGCTGCCGAAGCACTTGCCGCAGGTGCCAAAATTGAGATTGAAGTCATTGCGGTGAAGCAGTAATTTTGATTTTTCTAGTAAAGCAAATAAAGTTATTTTTTTAATGTCATTACTTTTTCCAAAAGAGGCGCTAGCCCGTTTTCTGTAATTGTGTCGTTATTCCAAAAACTTAAAACACAACTAATGTAATTGCCTCTTACTTTTGTAGCTACATAGTAGATTGTTAATGTCTTCCCTCCAGACATACTTGCTAATAATGACGTTAGTCCTGTAAAATCATAGACTACCTTTTTGGCTTTGGTATCTGTTCCTTCAAACACGATATTAATGATTTCTTCTGAAATTACTTTTCCGTTTTTTCGTGATTTTGTTATTTCGAGTTGCTGTTCTATAGTGTTTCTTGCGTCTTGTAGTTCTTTATGAACAGACCAATTCATTTCTCCATTATATGGACATTGAATGGTATTTATATTTGTCCAGCCACAATCTATTCCTACTTTAATTTTTCTACCCGCAAAATTGATGCTGTCAACAGTCATTGATGCAAAGTTTTCTTTTGGAATTCTATGTTCAATGATAGGTTTTACGAGGGTACGTTCAAACACTTTATTCCTTTTATTAATAGCACTAAATTGAATAATTGTGATTCGTTTTTCTTGATCTTCTACAAAATAAATAGAGTTGTTTTGGACTAAATTCGTAGTGAGAATATCATCAGTATTCACATAGTAATTATTGTAGGGTAATTGCTCGTCTTTGATTTTAGAGGCTTTATTTTTTATCGAATACTTTCTGTATATTTTTTTGAGGTTTTTTTCTGTAAATGTATAGTTGAAAGTTTGACTTGTAATCGTGTATCCATCTATATTGTAGAAAACTACGTCGTTACTGTTGATTGCTTGTAATCTTTCAAAAATAGCATCATGTTGAGCAATTGATGCTGTAATTACAAAAAATAAAATAAGTGTACATAGTTTTCTCATATGAATAAGCTATACTAAATAGATCTCCAGTGTGTTATTTTTGAACCTTTCAACAAGCTCAATGCAGCCTTTGTCGGAGGCTTTTGATGCTTAAACGTATAAACTTTGACAGGTGTCATACTGAGTTTATCGAAGTGCTTAGTTTGACAAGTTTATGATACTTTTTAAAAGCCTCTTTTATATTTTTATACGTGTATTACTTGACCACTTTTATATCAGTAAAGTATAATTTTAAGTTTCCTTGTCCATCTGAGTGCGAAGTGGCGATGTTAAGTCCGCCAAAATCTTGGTAGTCAGAAAATGTGGTGATCATAGAAGGTGTTGGTGCATTGCTTTTTCTGAAAACCCACTCTTCTACAATATAATCTTCATTGTAATAAAAATCATAAGCATCGCCAGGTGTATATCCACCTTCACTACCATAAACAATGGTTAGTTTTTTGGTTCGCTTTTGCGAAAGTGGTGCTGTCGCCGTATCCTGAACAGTGATATTGGTGCCTTCATCCCACACTAATTGATACGGAGCTAATAACCAAAACTTATCATTGATAAACCCTTGATCTGCTTGTCTAGAAATACTATCTAAAGAGGCTCTGTTATAAGAAACAACTTGATCTCCAGCGGTCATTGTAACATCATTGGTTTTAGGTTTCCAAGACCAAGAACGATTGGCAACCGTTTTTCCTCCGCGATCTACATTGAATGTAAAATCTATCTGAGAGACCTCTTTCCAGTTTTCAAAGCCATTTTTGTACGCAATTTTTTCTGCTTCAGAAAGCTCTTTTTGTACTTCAGTTACGTTTTCTGTTTCAGTTTCTTTTGCCTGGGTAGTGTCATTTTTGCAACTTACAATCAATGTACATAAACAAGCAACGAGATAGATGGTTTTCATAGTTTTGATTTTGTTTCAAAAGTACAGAAAGAATAGGAATATAAAGAATAAGGTTAGTATGTATATATAAAAAGACCGCCTCTAGAGGCGGTCTTTTTGAAGTGTTATGCTATTGTGTGTTCTTACTTTACAATAAGAATATTATCTGTAGATGTTGGATTCAACGGACAGAAATACACATATTCTCCTTTTGTTAAGGTTGTTGGCTTAGAGTTTCCTGTCGTGTTATTTTCTACAGCAGCAGTTACATAAGCCGTTTTGATATGGTTTTCAGGATTAGAAAGGTCTTTTCCTTTTGGTACAAGAACAAAGCCTACTTTGTGTCCTACATTGTTATTGTCGATTTCAAAAACGTAGGTTCCAGCAGATACCGTTAATTGCTTTTGTGTAAATTCTCCTTTCGTTTGTTCTAAAGTGATTTTTTTTGCTGTGGTATCTTTTGTCATTTTATCCTGCGCTTGTGCAGCAAATGATACAGTAAATACCAATACGAATAATGCGATTACTTTTTTCATTGTTTAAATTTTTAGTGTGTATATAATTGTTTTGATTAAGCTGTTACGGCGTTTAATGGTTGTGCTACAGGAAAATCGATAGGCACTTGAGTGGTATTGTGTATGTAGTTTGAGATTGTTTTTTCTCCTACTAATACAATCGTATCGATTAAGTTTTCATTAGACCATCCTTCATTTAGGAAAGTGTCTACAACAGTAGCCTCAGCGCGACCTCTATTTTCTGTGATATTCTTAGCCAATTTAGCAAGGGCATCTAGTTTTGAGTCAAAAGGAGCATTTCCAGCTCTTAATGCTAAGATTTGTTCGTCTGTAAATCCATTCATTTTACCAATCGCCGTGTGTGCAGAAAGGCAATAGTTACAGGCATTTACTTCACTTACAGCAAGGTTGACTACTTCTTTTTCTTTCGCTTTAAGCGAAGTAGGGGCATTTGCAAAGGTTAAGTAATTTGCGAGTGCATTGTTAGAGTGTGCATAGGTTGCATACAGGTTCGGTACAAATCCTAAAGCGCCTTCTAATTTTTCGAATATTGCTTTGTTAGTATCGTTTACTTGGTCTTTTGTTGGAACATTAAATGTGCTCATAATTTCTATTTTTAATTATTTGGTGTATTGATTTTATATTAGGTGTACGTGTTGTACGTGTTTTTTAATTCTTAAGAAGCTTCATGATCACAATAATAATCGTGTAGGTGTTTTTCTGAACAATACATTTTAGCGTTCAATGCTTCTTTAATCTTAGCTTTCCCTTTTGTGAAAACAGTAATAAGATTTAATACGGATATGTGTTTTATTGCCATCGTTATTTTTATTTGATGACTTGGTCTAGGGAGTACAGAGAGTCTTACAGCGATTGACTAGTCATTAATTCCCGAATGATTGTCAATAGTACCTATATGGGGTAGAAAAGAGGATTTTTTTTACGAAAGTGAACGAAAATAATATAGGCCGACATCTAAAAACGACTGTTCATACGTATATCTTAATATGCAGATTTTATTACTGAATGGTTAAGTATTAATGACAGGTCTGCATATGTACATATTGCTCTTGATATGTCTATCCCCCAATTTGATGCTGAAAACCCTAGGAAGTTATTTTTAGGGTTTTCTTTTTTTTGGGATGTTCCCTATGAGTGGGCTTCCGGATTTTAATAAAGATACTAAGGTGTTTGCATCTTCTTCAAAGTTATCGTCATCTTCGGGTAGAATAAGCCACGTTTTAATGCCAATGGAAATGAGTGGTCTGATGCTTTTGAGTTGGTGTTTTAATTGTTGATGGTGTTGTTTTTTGGTCGCAATCCAAATGCCGTGATCAAGAGGATATTTAGGGTTTTTACATACTGCAAAAACAATTTTGCCTTCAAGATAGAATGCGTCTGTACCAAACATTTTTTTATGTTCAAGTGGGAGTGGATATAACCATTCTATAAAAAAGTCATACGGCATATTTGATCACTTTTTTAGAATCGTCCTACAATGCCCATGCTACCAACTCCAAAATTGACGTTCCAGGTGATTCCTTTTTGGTGTCTATCATTTGGATATCGGTTTTTACCATTTAAATAATTATCTATAGCATCTACCGTAGCGACACTTATGGCAAGACTTAAAACAACATCAGTAAGCCAATGGGCACCATTGACAATTCTTGATATAGGAGAAATCATTCCTACCGTATAGATACCTGCTTTAACCCAAGGGTTTTTAAACTGTTTTGAAATGGCGTAGGCAGTGGTAAAGGATAAAATGGTATGGCCAGATGGAAATGATCTAAAACCAGCTTCACCACTAAAAGGTTTAAAGGCAAATTTGCCTTCTCCATTTTGAGGTCTAGATCTTCCAACGGTTGTTTTTAATATTGTTTGAATTAGCCCAACAGCGGTAGCTGACGAGATTAACAAAACACCTGTTTCTCGGACGCGTTCATTTTTTGTAAGGAGTCCGAAGAGATAAACAGAGCCTGTGATTCCATAGGCCACTTGCGGGCTTCCAAAACGTTCTCCAAATTCTTTTAAAACTGTGGGAGAACTCCCTTCTTGGTTTCTAAAAAACTCACTGGTTTCATCATCTACAAAGTATAATAAGGCGGTGCCTCCAACGACAAAACCAAAATTGGCCCAATCTTCTCCATCCCAATGCAAGGGACGAGTGTACGCATGTTTTAATCCGCCAAAAGCAGAGGCTCCGTCATATTTGGCAAGTTGCCAAATGTTTAGCGTGTCTTGTTGTTTTGATGTAAGCGCATTTTTTTGACTATAGCATACAAGTGTAAAAAAGCAGCACGTAAGGAGGAGGATATTTTTCAAGGGTATTCCTAATTATGGTTTATACTATTCGGTGTATGCAATATATGTTATTTTTTGAAATTGGGAGGTTCAGGTAACGGTACATACGAAGTATCATTTGCAACTTTTGGGAATCGTCTTGCTTTCCAGTTTTCTTTGGCACGCTCAATTTTCTCTTGAGAATGACTTACAAAATTCCAGAAAATATGACGTTCTTCAGGAAAAGGTTCGCCTCCAAAGAGGAGTATGTGGCTCCCCGCATGAATCTCAATAGTGCAAACATCTTCAACTTTACTTACCAGCATATTACCAGCGGTTATGGTTTGATCACAGGCGGCAATACTACCGCTTACAATACAAATGCCTATTTCTCCTTTTAGCGCTCCTTTGGCATCAAAAGTATGCGCCTCTGTGGTCGTAATAGCGATCATAAATAAATCAGAATGTACAGGTACAGGTGCTATTTTATGAAATGCCTGACCAGCGACCAACGTGTATGTTGCCCCTTGAACAGACCATCGAGGTAATGCACTGGCTTCTATGTGGTGAAATTCAGGCTCCATATCTTCAAGATCTTTGGGAAGCGCCACCCAAATTTGATACCCATGCATGGTAAAAACCTCTTTGCGATCTCTGGCTTCTTGTGGTGCGCGTTCTGTATGGGTGCATCCTTTTCCAGCTACCATCCAATTCACAGAACCTGGATGTATGACCTGATGGGTTCCTATACTGTCTTCATGGGTTAACTTGCCTTCTAATAAATAGGTAAGAGTCGCAATTCCTATATGGGGATGCTGGTCTACATCCATATAATGATCAGGGCCTAAGGTAGTGGGACCCATATGATCTATAAAAATAAAAGGGCCTACCATCCTTTTTTTTCGAAAAGGAATCAAACGTCCTACTAAGAAGTCTCCTATATCTCGACTCCGTTCTTCTATAATTAATCCCGTATTTGACATACTAGTAGGTATTTCTTTGTGAGTTCTGTACTAGAAAAATACAAAGAAATTTAGATAATAAGAATGTCTTGAGCTCTAAATTAAGAAGTGATAAGTTGTTTTGATTTATTTTTAAAGGTAGATGGAGATTCCCCAGTTTGCTTTTTAAAGAGTCTACTTAGGTGAGAAGCATCGTTAAAGCCAACTTCAAAGGCAATTTCTTTGGCAGATTTATCTGTGTAGATAAGTAGTCTTTTTGCTTCAAGAACTATCCTGTCATGAATAATCTGTAAAGGCGTTTTGTCAAATTTTGAAAAATAATTTGATATTGTTTTAGGAGATTTATTTAATTCGGCTGCATAAAAAGAAACTGAATGTTCTTTTCTAAAATGCCATTCGACTAGGAATGTGAACATACGTATGATTTCAAGTTTTTCATCATGTACTTGTCCATAATTCCCTTGTGATTTTATAAGACGTGTGATTTTAATAATAAAACGAGCCATTAATAAACGCAACATTTCTGCTTGAATACTATCCTTAGTTTCTAACTCTTCTAAGAATACTTCGTGTAAGGCATGGAGTTTTCGTTTTTGATCTTCTTCAAGGGTGACCACAGGTAGTTCTGAGTTTCCGTAGAATAGAATGCCTACACAGCCTACTTCTTTGTCATGGTCTTTAATACAGTAAAATTCTCTATTAAATTGATATACAATCGCACTTCCTTCAATATACTCTAAATGATGTAAAGGCGTAAGTGCAATAATTTGACCGGGTTGAAGTGTAAAATGAACTTGATCCAACTTTAAGGAAACACTACTATTCTGAGCCCAGATAAACGTATACAGTGTTAAAGGCTTTGTTTCAGAGTACGGAATTAGTAATTCTTCATCCCCATAATAAAAAATGGCACTGGTGGTAAATTCTGAAAATTGTTTCTTCATAAAAACAATGGTCTATTTTTCTTTCAAGAACTTACAGTAAAAATAATTTTTAGTGGATAATTAGTAAAATGAAAGGACTATTTTTTTAAAATTACAGGAAACTTCGCTTCTTTGATAAGGAATTTCAGATTTAGTTTTGTTGGGTGATGGCAATATTCCACTGTCTGTACATCTTCTTAAATTTTAAAATTTCGGAAGATAAAACACGCATATGTTCTCTATTGCGCTTTGATGCTTTTCTTAACTTTTTACAATTCTCTCGTATCTTATCTATATGGTGTATGATACTGTTTGTAGAATCTAGTCGGAGACGTACATTTTTTGTGGTTTGCGCTATCGCAATTTTAGAAGGTAATGTGACGGCACTGATGACAATTTCTTCTAGTGTATTTTCAGACGCATCTTCAGAGTGATACAAAGCCTTTGTCGTTTTGTCATCTGTCAAGTGTGAGGTGATAGATCTAGACAGTGTGTAAATGTCTAACGCTTTGTTATAGAGTAGTGTATCTCTAAGTGAGATCTCGTTTTGCGATATGAAATGAGGTGCTTTTGCCATCTTTTATACACACAAATTTACAATCATAAAAGATAATCTAACTTTTGATTTTAAAGTAAAAATGCATTTTGTCTTTAAAAATAATGTATTTTTAGCTTTTAAATTTAAAATCTATGGTAGACGAGTTAAACCTTAAAATTCTAAAGTGTTTACAGCAAAACGCAAGGCAGTCTAATGCGGCGATTGGAAGACAGGTGGGTATTAGCTCTCCTGCCGTTTCTGAGCGAATTAAAAAGATGGAGGACATGGGGGTTATTACTGGATTTAAAGCCATTGTATCTCCTTTTGAATTAGGCTATCAGTTTAAAGCTATTATCACATTGCGCGCTTTTATGGGGAAATTAAAGCCTTTTTTGGAAATTGTGAAAACCTGGGATGAGGTGGTAAATTGCTATCGTATTACAGGAAATGAAAACATAGTCATGGAAGTTGTTTTACATAACCAACAACATCTAGAAAGATTCATAGATCAGATCATAAGCTATGGGGAGTCTAAAACACAGATTGTGCTTTCTCAGGTAGTACGCTATAATCCTATTCTTAGGTTAAAGTAAGTTTTTTACGCTTTCGCGAAAGCGTATATCTCATCGATCCCTTTTAAAGATAAAAATTAATCTTCTTCCATATCAAAATCGTCATGGGAGTGATTGTTGTCATACGGTAAATCGTCTCCAGGTACCTTATCATTATACGCTACACCGGGTGGATTGAATAATCCCCAGCGGTCTATAATGTAATCGTAAGGATCAAAGGTTTTCACCCACTCGGCAAATAGAGGTCGTAAAATTTCAATCTCTCTGCGTAGTAATTCTAAATATTCTATTTCTCTAAAGCCTGCAATTTGAAGTCCTCGTAGATTAATAATAATTTCATGTGCTGCTTTACGGATCATCACCGCATTTTCCATTTTTATGTCATATAGTTCTACCCCATGAATCCCTGCGATTTTAGCAGGAATAATCAGCGCGTTTTCCATCATACTACTTGTATGGTGGTCAAAAAGGGCATACTCATAGTCAGAAGAGGCATTACTGTCTTCTTTAGGAATACAATCTACGATATGTTCTACGAGCTTTAAGATCACCTCAGCCTGTATAAAAACAGGGAGTTCTCTCCAAGACTCTATATCATAATTGTGTTTGTCATCATCATCATCATCGTACATATTAAGTTGGATTTTACTAATTTTTATTACTATATGGGCGTATAGTCTATTATAAAAGTATACTATTTAAAATAGTATACCCACACTTTACCTATATGATTTGAATAAATTCGATGAGTGATCCGAAAGTTCCGATGTTTGACTTTTTTCTCAACTATTTTGTATGTTTAGACTGCACTATTTACAAAGAATGGCACCAATTTTTTTTTGTTTTTAGCAAAATTGACTATTTATAATCGTTCGCTATTCTCATAAGGAATGGTCGTGGCTATATTAGATTTATTATTTTAGAGCTTTCTAATAGATACAATCAGTAAATCCAATTCATGAAATACACTATACTTTGTCTTGTGTTGTTGTTAAGCAGCACTCTCTTTGCACAGCAACCTAAAGCGTTTGAAGCGCTGGATGTTTTTGAATTAGAATATGCGGGTGACCCTCAAATATCACCCGATGGAACCACAGTGGTCTACAGGCGCACCGGTTTTGATATTATGAAAGATCGAAGTAAAGGAAATTTATGGATGATTCACGCAGATGGCACAAACCATCGTAAACTGACCTCCTTTGATGGGAATGAGTCACAAGCGCGATGGTCTCCCGATGGAACTAAAATTGCTTATATCTCAAGTACTGAACAGGGAAACGAACTTTTTATGTATTGGATAGCATCTGGCGTGAGTGCACGGTTAAGTCAGTTAGAAAATAGTCCTTCGGGACTGAGCTGGTCTCCCGATGGGAAGTGGCTTTCTTTTAGTGCTATGGAATACGTCGCACCGCCTGTGATTGCGAGTATGCCCAAAAAACCAAAAGGCGCAAAGTGGGCACCAGCTCCTAGAATCACAGACCGTTTTAAACATGAAGCCGATGGGCAAGGGTATTTAAAACCAGGTTTTCGTCATATCTATGTCATTTCAGCAGAAGGCGGTACCGCTCGTAAAATTACTTCGGGCGATTTTAATCATGGCGGATCGTTAAGTTGGTCCCGTGATGCACAACATATTTACTTTTCAGGAAACCGAACGGAAGCATGGGAATATGATTTTCGCAACAGCGAAATATATAGCGTTCATACACAAACAGGA
>CAYGQJ010000028.1:22891-50502 GCA_964351845.1 uncultured Flavobacteriaceae bacterium
TATGGTACGTATGATGACAAAGGGAATTCTAAAATAGCACAAATTACCCTTTCGGGAAACGTAACGAAACTTGCTGATGATCTTGGAGGTACTACCTTGGGACGTCCCTACGCGAGTGGTAGTTATAGCGTCTCGAATAACGGAACCATTGCCTTTACCTACTCACAGCCCGATCGCCCAGCGGATCTAGGTATCTTGGCGAAAAAAGACAAACAACCTACCATTCGTACGCAATTAAACGAAGACCTACTTGGGTATCGTACGTTAGGAAACGTCGAAGAGATCTGGTACAAATCATCTTTTGATGGACGTGACATACAGGGTTGGATCGTGTATCCGCCTTTTTATGAAAAAGGGAAGAAATATCCTTTATTGGTAGAGAATCACGGAGGGCCTATTCTGAATTATGGAGATCGCTTTTCTGCCGAAATTCAATTGTATGCAGCAGCTGGATATGTTGTTTTTTATCCAAACCCAAGAGGAAGTACCAGTTATGGAGAAGAATTTGGTAACTTACTTTACAACAATTATCCTGGACAAGATTATATAGATGTCATGGATGGCGTAGATGCTTGTATTGCCAAAGGAATCACTTCTGAAGATCAATTATATGTCACTGGCGGAAGTGCTGGTGGGATTATGACCGCTTGGATGATAGGCAAGAATAATAGATTTGAAGCTGCTGTGGTAGCCAAACCGGTGATGAATTGGATTTCTAAAACACTGGTGGCAGATAATTATTATGGATATGCAAACTCCCGATATCCAGGACAACCGTGGGAGAATTTTGAAGGTTATTGGAAGTTTTCGCCCTTATCATTGGTTGGCAATATAGAAACCCCTACCATGGTCATGGTAGGAATGAATGATTTACGTACGCCGCCCAGTGAGGCCAAACAATTATATCACGCATTGAAGATTCGGAAAAAAGAAACGGTATTGGTGGAGATCCCTGAAGCATCGCACGGGATTGCTGCAAGACCAAGTAATTTGATCACAAAAGTGAACCATACGTTGGCTTGGTTCAAAAAGTTTAGCAACTAGTCAATTTTAGGGAAACTTTAGCAAACTATGTTAATTGTATTTTAAATGTGTTTACTTTCGTGAAAACAAAAACACCATAATCCAAATACAGTCGTTGTACGTATAACCATTAAACATAAATTAGTAAAACCATGGAAAACCAAAAGAATAGTATCGGAATAAAAATCATTACAGGAATTCTCGCTGTGCTTTTAGTTGTTGCGGGTGCAATTGCTTATAAATTCTATAATCAAGAAAAACAAACAAAAGCAGAGCTTACCAAAGAAAAGTCGGTAGTACTTGCCAACTTACGCGAGATGAATGATAAGTATGATGTCGTGATTGAAGAAAACAATCTAAAAGATACAGAACTCAATGATGCACGCGATAGAATACAAACGCTTATTGATGATATCAATACGAAAGAAGTGACTATTTCTAGTTTAGGAAAATACAGAGCAGAGGTTTTTAAACTTCGTAAAGAACGCGATTTCTTATTTGCACAAAACGATTCTTTACGTGGCACCAACAAACTTCTGGCTATGCGAGTTGATAGTACAAGCTATGAACTAGAAGTACAACGTGGGGTAGGAGATTCTTTATCCCTTGAGAATAATAAACTAGCAGAACGGGTAGAGTTAGGGGCAGCACTTGCAGCCAATAAATTAAAAGCAGTAGGAGTTATAGAACGTTCCTCTGGAAAACTAGTTGAAAATGAACGCGCGCGTAGAGTTGATAAAGTACGCGCTTGCTTCACCGTTCCTCAGAACAGACTTGCTGAGGCAGGAGATAGAATTCTGTATGTACAGGTTATAGATCCAACAAATGCGATATTAGGAGCTAATGAAACCATCACCTTTGGAGATGAAGAAGCAGAAGAAACGATTACTTATAGTAAAATTTCTAAATTCTACTATGAAAATACAGCACTAGATATTTGCGAAAATATAGCGCCTAAAGGCGAGAATTTTGCAGAAGGCGTGTACAAAGTAAATGTATTTGACCAAGGAGCATTGATTGCTCAAACAACGTTTACACTAAAGTAGACCTTATATATTAGTGAAGAAAGTACACTTTTGAAGGAAGATTCCGCGATGTGACATTACAGTCCTCGCGGAATTTTTTAGTTTTAGAAGTTCCGATCTCAGGAGCTTCTAAAATTTTATGATACCCTTAGATTTATTTTTTTGGAGGGGACCTGTGTGCAGCCCTATCTTTGAAAGAAATGCCTAGAACCAAGAAAAAAGTACTTGCTTTCTTGTGCTGTATCATTTCGTTTGGTGCAGTGTATGGGCAGTTGGGGTTTTGTGAAGGCGATCTAGGCGATCCGATATTTACAGAAGATTTTGGAACGGGAACGACCAATGGACCTGCATTAGACCCTTCTGTGACTACCTATATCTATGTTGATAGTGAACCAGAAGATGGTTTTTATACTATTTCTTCAAATTTACAACAACTAGGCGCCTTCCACTCAGGACTTGACAGCACACCTGATGATGTCAATGGACGGGCTTTTATCGTAAATGCAAGCTTTACAGCCGATCAATTCTACAATCGAACCATAGAAGGGCTTTGTGAAAATACCTCCTATGAGTTTTCTGCCTTCCTTCTCAATTTATACAATAGCGCCACCAATGTATGTGACAATACAGGAATTCCTGTAAACGTACGTTTTCAAATATGGGACAGTACAGATACGATATTGCTCGCTTCGGGAGATACAGGCGATATTAATGGGACACCCACACCTATTTGGAATCGCTACGGACTTGTTTTTGAAACAGGCGTAGGGCAGACAGAAGTGATCCTAAAAATGATTAATAACGGAAATGGTGGGTGTGGCAATGATCTTGCGATAGACGATATTGTGTTTAGAGCCTGTGGTGATATTACGACCATCACCTCAGAGATTTCTGGGGAAGAGGATTTGATTCTGTGCAACAGTCAATCGTCTTTGAATACAATCCTTACGGTTACGACAACGCCTGATGTTTTTATACAATGGCAACAAAGTGATGATGATGAAAATTGGACTAATATCACGGGGGCAAATACAAATGAATATACGACAGATGGGATTACAACGACTACATTTTATCGAGTGAATACTGCGACAGATCCTGATAATTTGGGTGATGTATTTTGCTCCTTTTTTTCAGATTCGTTTTTGATTGATTTTGTTGAGGGACCCGATCCGCCTGTTAGCAACGGCGATGTGGTTGCCTGTGATAATATTGCGTTACCTAGCATTTCTGTGAGTACACCGCAAGGGGCTGAAGTGCGTTGGTATGCCACTGCGACGAGTACGGAGGTATTGGCAACAGGGGTTAATTTTACCCCCGAAACGGTCGGCACTTTTTATGCCCAGGCTTTTGCTACAGGAACCGATTGTGGAAGTACCGCGAGAACCGCAGTGACGATTAGCCAAGTGTCGTCTCCCGCGTTTGTCAATCCATTGGAGACTTTAGACATTTGCAATGATCAAGAAAGCAGGACGCTTTCTGCAGGTATACCCAATGTTGATTATGCATGGTCAACAGGAGAGACAACATCTTCTATTGTGATTACTACGGGAGGTGTCTATTCGGTGACTGTCACCAATGCTAATGGGTGTAGTGCTACCAAAACATTTCAAGTAGAAGGGATTGCTATTCCAGAAATTGCGAGCATTACGTCTCAGGGTGAAAATATTGTCATAGAGATTGTCGGCGAAGGTGATTTTGAATATTCCCTTAATGGTATTTCCTATACAAGTTCTCCTGTTTTTAGAAACGTACCAGGCGGTTTAAAAACTATCTTTGTGAGAACAACCAACGGGTGTCTTCCTGTGATTATTTCTTTTTACCATTTTAATATCCCGACCTATTTCACGCCGAATAATGATGGGATCAATGACTTTTTTGCACTCCCAGACGCGACCTTTTTCTCTTCCAGTTTTGTGCGGGTTTTTGATCGTTTTGGGAAGCTGCTCATCAGTGGCAATGGTCTTACGTTTAGGTGGGATGGGACCTACAGAGGTCAATTATTACCTCCCGATGATTATTGGTATGAGATCACTACCAATGACCGTGTGGTGATTGGGCATGTATCTTTGTTGTTGTAGGGGTCTTTTGATTTCGCGAAAGCAAAAAATGACTCAACATGTATTCAATGATATTGATGTTTTTCTGGTTTTAGCTTTTAGTGTTTAACATTTTTATTTTGCCAATTTCAAAATCTTCTTTACACATTGATATTTTAAGGGTTTTATTTAAATAATTTTAGACTTAATTACAATATAATGAATTTTAGATATTTATATTAAACTCCTAAACTCCTAAACTCCTAAACTCCTAAACTCCTCAACTCCTCAACTCCTCAACTCCTCAACTCCTCAACTCCTCAACTCCTTCACACCATACTTTCTCAATTGATACACAGCATACAATCCGATAGCTAATTCTGCAATGACCCCAAAAATATAGCCTCCTGTGGGTAGTCCGTCTAGGAACATACTTAGTAAACGACCTGCGGCAAGCGTGAGCATAAAGAGGATATTCAACTGTGTAGCACTTTTCCAATACCTGTTTTTCCAAATACCCAAGAACCAAACGAATGAAACGCCTAGATATAAACACATCATAGCGCTCAACATATTTGAGAGATCAATGGTGTTTACTTGAATATCTAGATGTTCTGGAAGAATACTAGGCGACCCGTAGATGATTGCCGTAGGTATCACAATAACCAAAGAGACAATCAAATGTATGTTTTTCAAAAACCAATGTAGTTTATCTTTCATAGGCTTTTATGCCTTTATTTTATCAATTCGTACGTAGTAATTTGCAATCCGTTGTCATATAAAGCGCTTTCTGATAGCTTCATGTTGATATTCGTTTTAGAATCTCCAAATAGTGTAACGCCATCACCTAGAACAATCGGGTTGATTTTTAGTTTTAGGATATCAATAAGCCCATGATCCAAAAGCCAACCTGCAAATTGTCCGCCGCCACATAGATACACATCTGTTGAAGAGCGTTCTCTAATTTCTTGTATGCGCTCTATGTTTAGTTTTTCAATATGTAATTGATCATGTGTATTTTCTAAGTGTAACGAATCTGAAAAGATATAATGTTCCATGTGTGGATACGCAAGTTGACCAGGCTTAAGTCCATATAGATAACCAAATTCGTATGTTTTCCTACCCATGATTACTGTGCTAAATTCTTTTAGATCATGTAGATACTTTTCGACACCATTCCCTTCACTTACAAAATGACTAATATCATTATTGGGCCCTGATATAAAACCGTCTAAAGAAGTTGCTACGTAATAGATGATTTTTTTCATTTGGCTTCTAATAATGTGTTATTAGTATTTAGATTACATAGATTATTTTCTCGGCAAATACAGTGTCATTTTCTCTATCGCTATAGCATCCAAGTGCCCCATCATACGTTCTTCTTTTGTGATGATGTGCATGTGCGCAAAGGAATCATGATGGGTAAAAACACCTTTATGTTCAGTAGAGAAAAACCCAACAATATCCACGGTTTCGTTTTCTAGGGTATAATTCACTTGTCCTTGATGTGCTTCATCAGGAGAAGACACGGTACTACCTTTGGGAAGATTTTGAACATGTAAGCTTGCCTGTGTTACATTCCCGTTTAGCCTAAAGGCAAAAGGGCGTTTGTAGTCTGTGGTTTTTGTATCTATAAAAGTTTCTAAGTCTTTCATCGTTTTAATGATATTGGGCAAGGGTATCGTATCCCATTCGTGAACGGTTGCATGCACAAAAAATGGCGCTGAAACATCAAAGGTTTTTTCCACCACCATCGTCGAATCTGAAGTGACTCTCGATACATAGCTCTTTCCGTTATGAATAAGCAGTTCCCCCGTCAGGAAACTTTCAGGGCCGAGTCCGTACAGTCCTTTTTTGTTTGAAATGGTATCTAAGTGAATTGTACCCTCTAATGCTCCTTTCCACATGACGTTTTTCATAGCACCAACAATGGTAATATCAGGATAGGTTTCAGGCGCAGAGGTTTCTTTTGTTTTTGAGGTACAACCCAGAATAACCACAGTAAGAATGCCTAATAGGATATTTTTATCAATCATATTTTTATTTTTTAATCACTAGTAACCGATTAAAATTTACATACACATAGTATGATTAGTTTTCAAATCATTAATAATCAGGTCTTATGTCTCAGTAGCGTATGATTTTTAATGATAGTTTTATATACCTCTCAACTACTCCTCCTTCCCATACCAATCCAATTGCACTACATTGATGTCAGGATTTCCTTTATTAACAATCGTTTTAAAAGTAGCCACATCACTCAATCCTCCAGTACCACGATAGTGATACGGGTAGATATTGGCAGGGGCAAATGCTAAGACAGCATCGGCGGCGCTGACTTCAGTCATGGTATACGGAAGATTCATGCATACAAAAGCAGCATCAATATTTTTAAGTGCGCGCATTTCAGGAATGTCTTCGGTATCCCCTGAGATGTATACACGGGTACCCTCTTTTTCGATCACATAGCCGTTACCACGTCCTTTGGTGTGAAATTTTAGCGCTTCTTCCCGTAAATTATACATAGGTATCGCTTCTACAACAAAGCCAAAACGTTCTTTGCTATCGCCATTATTCAGTACATCGAGTTGTGGTACAAACGCTTCTGGCATTTTATCTGCCACAGCTTGTGGAACCATTATTTTTGCTTTTGAAGTATCAAGACCTTCCAACGTTTCGACATTCAAATGATCGCCGTGAATATCTGTAATCAAGATGAGGTCAGGTGTTGGGTACTCCGCAAATGCTTCGGCGCCTCCCACAGGATCAATGTATAGGGTGGTATCATCCCATTGCAATACCATGGTCGCATGACTTATCGGATTCACGTCAAAAGGAAGTTGTTTTTTCGTCTCGGTAGTGGAGGCTTCTTCTGGAGTGGCTGCGGCTGTTTCGACTTGTTTTTCTTTACAACTTAGTACAATGATACAAGCTAGTATCGGGAGTAAGATCTTTTTCATCATGTTTAGTTTAGTAGTAATTCCATTTTTATATTGGCTCTATCGTAATGCACCTCTTTTTCTACGGGGACTTCAATAAATCCCCATTTTCTGTAGATATAGATCGCATTTTCAAGAAGCGTGTTTGAGTATAAAACAAGTTTTGGTGCTTTTTCCGCTTTCGCGAAAGCGATACAATGCGCCATTAATTTCTGTCCAATTCCTTGCCCTCGTATCGACGTATCTACCGCCATTTTAGTCAGTTCATACACCTGAGGTTCTGACATAGGCATCAAAGCAACCGTACCCACCACTTTGGCATCAAGGATCGCAAAAAAGATATGCCCTCCTTTAGAAATAATGTAGGTTTCTGGGTTACTTAGCACCTCATTGTCATAAGGTTCTACATAGAAAAAAGTCTCTAACCACTCTATGTTTAGTGCTTTAAAATCGGGTGCATATTGAGGTGTGTAAGGTCTAATTTGCATGGTGTGTTCGTATAAAATCGGTCACAAAATAACTGATTGCTTTTCCTACCTGTCCTGCTTTTTTCCTTCCAGGCGATGCCTCACAAATATGAAAATAGCAGCATTGTTTTTTTGAGGCAGCATGTATTACAAACTTTCGTACGCTATTCATATCAAATCCACTAGGCGTCTGCGCGCTGCTTGGGAAATTGGTGATCGCGTCGCAATCTAATTCGAGTCCAAACGGTTTTTGAGAGACAAAACCCAGTGCAGTTTCAAACTGCTCTGGTAATGAAGTTTGGTGTTGCCACATATCTTCAAGAAGATCGTATTGCAATCGGTCTTTATGCTTTTTGAAAAGGTCAAAAATATATTGAGGGGTGTAGTTTTTATGCAATCCAAAAACGGCGTATTTATCTAGTGAAGCTTCTTCAGGGTGATCTAAAGAAAGCGCGTAAGAAAACCCGTTACCGCTATGTCTATAGTCTGTGGCTCGCAAATCGGTATGGGCATCTATATTAACGACATTAATCGTATCATTTATAGCTTGTGAAGCCCCTTTTATATTGCCATAGGCATTGTTATGACCCCCTCCAATGATGATCGGTATTTTACCCGTAGCGACAATCGTTTTTACAATAAGTGCCACTTTTTTATCAATACGGTTCACAATCTCGCCAAGGGTTTCTTTAGGCGATGTGTACTTGATGTCATCTGGAGTGACAGAAATATATCCTAATAATAAGATGTTTTCACCTTTATTGTATTCGTTTTCTTGAATATTGACAAAGGTATGTAAGAATGCATTCCAGGCTTGGGCAGTCCCACGTCTCCCATAATTAGCACGTACACCAAAATCTTCGGCAATACCAAAAATGACATACTGAGCACTACTTTCTTCAATCCCTTCAAGACTATGGCAATACTGAAATATTTCTCCCATTTTAGTCTCGCCATTTCTTTTGGAAATAAGGTCATCTAGTGTCTCTTGCGATTGGATATGAAGCTGTATCATTGGTACTGGTTTGTTAAAGCTTGAATACATTCCTCTCGAATTTCCCATACTTTGTCTAGGCTGTATGGGAAATTATCACGTTGTATCCAATCTTCAAGAATAGATTTATGATAAGAAATTTTATAATCGAATACTTGGTCAGCATCTATGGTGGTTTCTATAAGAATATCGGGTTCCCATAACTTTTTTGAAAGTCCTGGAAATGTAAAATCATATCGCTCATTATCATAACTTAAGCAGGTATGCGCTTCGAGTATATAGGATAATTTGTGAGCACTTAAAACATCTCCAATGCCCGGTGAGTTTTTTTCATTCATGGAAAAAATACAAAGATTCAATCCGATGCTATGAATCTCATTTTCTTCGGCAAGTGTTTTTAAACAGGCGTGTTTGGTAGAGCACGTACCTACGCCTTCTTGGATGATACTGGCTATGTTTTTGGGATCTTTATTACGGCCATACGGGAGGTTATGTATATAGCGTACCGCATCGTGAAATGTCTTGATGTCTTTTTTTAAAAATGCATCAGAGACGGGTGATCCCTCAGTTAAATTAAAGTTGGGTAAACTCATAATATTTCTCCGTTTAAGATGAGTTGGTCAATTTGATGATGTCCAAACCGGTATGGAATGGTATTATATGATTTTTGGGGAGTGGTGATGATGAGGTTGGCTTTCTTTCCTTTAGTAATGCTTCCTGTTTCTGAAGCGACATTCATGGCAAAAGCTCCGTTAATTGTGGCGGCAATGATCGCTTCTTCTGGCGTCATACGCAGTTGAATGCTTGCTTGCGCGACCACAAAATTCATATTTCCGCTTGGTGCCGACCCTGGATTATAATCAGTGGCGATGGCAAGTGGGAGTCCTGCGTCTATGAGGCGTCGTGCAGGGGTGTAAGGAATACTAAGAAAGAAGGAGCATCCCGGTAATGCCACGGGAATAGTATTGCTTCCTTGTAAGGCTTCAATATCTTCTTGGGTCAATTCTTCAAGGTGATCTACAGAAAGAGCGTCATGATGGACAGCCGATGCAATGCCACCAATGGCATTAAATTGATTGACATGCACTTTAGGGCGTAAACCGTGTTGTTTTCCAGCGGTTAGAATCGCTTCCATTTCTGCGACGGTAAAGTAGCCTGATTCACAAAACACATCTATAAAATCGCATAATTTTGCTTTCGCGAAAGCGGGAATCATCTCCTCTATAATCAGTTGGATATAGCCGGCTCTATCCTCTTTATACTCCGTAGGAATGGCGTGTGCGGCGAGTAGGGTGGCTTTGATGGGAATGTCAACGGCTGCTTTTAATCGGGCAATCACACGAAGCATTTTCTTTTCGGCTTCTACCGAAAGACCGTAGCCACTCTTGATTTCGATAGCACCAGTGCCTAGTGAAATCAAGTGGTGTAAACGTTCTAAAGCATCTTCATACAAGGCATCTTCAGACATAGATCGCAAGCGTGCTACGGAGTTTAAAATACCGCCCCCGCGATTGGCAATCTCTTCATAGGATAAGCCATTGATCCGATCTACAAACTCATCTTCCCTTCCTGTCGCATAGACGAGATGGGTATGAGAATCACACCACATGGGCAGTATGATTTTTCCAGTTGCATCTATAATCTCAGCAGCAGCCACGGGAGGAAGATCATCCATAGGACCAAAGTCATAAATACGGTCTTCATCAATCATAAGATACGCATTATTGATATAGGGCATTTGAGACATGGCTTTCCCACAGACAGGTCCAGTAAACTCTCCTGTAACTAGTAACTGGTGTATGTTGGTAATAAGTTTCATAAAAATAAAGGTAGGTACTTTATCGCTTATATTATAAACTAAGGGATTGTTTTTTGTATTTTTATGGGATAAAAAATGAGGTCATGAATAATCATAAAAAAGGAGTTAATACCATTTGTACGCATGTAGGTGAAGTCAAAGATGAGCAGTTCCAAGGCGCTGTTTCACCTATCTTTATGTCATCGTCCTATGCCTTTATGGATGTGGATGTGAAGCGTTATCCTCGCTATTTTAACACGCCAAATCAAGAGGCATTATGTAAGAAAATTGCAGCATTAGAAGGGACAGAAGCTGCGATGATTTTTGGAAGTGGGATGGCTGCCGTGAGTACCACCTTACTCGCTTTTTTACAAAAAGGAGATCACATTGTCTTGCAGAAAACCTTGTATGGTGGGACGTATAATCTCGTGGTTGAGGAGTTTACAAAATACGGAATCGATTATACATTTACAGATGGTTTGGATGAGGCCGCTTTCGCGAAAGCGATCACACCCCAAACCAAAGTTTTATACATTGAGACGCCTTCCAACCCGTTGATGACCATTACCGATATGCAGATGGTCTCAGACCTAGCCAAAGAAAAAGGAATTATCACCATGATCGATAACACCTTTGCGTCACCGATTAATCAAAATCCGTTGAAATTTGGCATTGATATCATCATTCATAGTGCGACCAAATATATGGGAGGGCACAGTGATATTTGTGCAGGTGCCGTCGCTGCCAGCGAAGCACATATTGACCGAATCTGGAATTTAGGAAAAAATCTAGGCGGAAGCTTGAGTGATATGACGGTATGGTTACTAGAGCGAAGTATGAAAACGATGGCCTTACGTGTCAAAGCACAAAATAAAAATGCGAAGAAGCTAGCCAAATGGCTTGATAAAAATGAAGCGATTACCCGTGTGTATTATCCGGGGTTAAAGTCACATCCAGATCATTTATTGGCTAAAGCGCAGATGCGTGGCTACGGCGGAATGCTCTCTTTTGAACTTGGAGAAGGATTAGATCCAGAACTGTTTCAGAAATCCTTACAACTGATTAAACCATCGATGAGTCTTGCGGGTGTGGAGAGTACCATGCTTTCGCCAGCACAAACCTCTCATTTCTTATTAGGCGAAGAAGAAAGAGCCAATCAGGGTATTGCAGAAGGACTCATCCGTTTTTCTGTAGGGATTGAAGATAAAGAAGACCTCATCGAAGATATTCAGCAAGCCTTACTGACGGTGATGGCCCAATTGGAGGAGCCTGTGTTATAACATCAGGAAATACACGACACAGTACACAAAGAACAAAAAACCATTCATGAAATTAGACATACTTGCCATAGGCGCACACCCCGATGATGTAGAACTAGGATGTGGTGCGACCATCGCCAAAGAAATTGCCAGAGGAAAAAAAGTAGGCATCCTTGATTTAACAAGAGGCGAATTAGGCACCCGCGGAACTGCAGAAACCCGAAAGGAAGAAGCCGCGAATGCGGCAGAAATACTGGGGGTGAGCGTTCGTGAAAATATCGGACTCGCCGATGGCTTTTTTCAAAATGATAAAGAAAGTCAGCTGAAGATTATAGAAGTCATACGTGCATACCAACCCGAAATGGTGCTTTGCAATGCGATCCGAGATCGGCATATAGATCATGGAAAAGGGAGTAAGCTGGCGAGTGATGCTTGTTTTTTAAGTGGTCTTGTTAAAATTGAAACAAAGCGAGATGGTGTGATCCAAGATAAATGGCGCCCAAAAACCGTATATCATTATGTACAATGGGAAAATATCACGCCGGATATTGTGGTGGATGTCAGCGGTTTTATCGATAAAAAATGTGAGGCGGTCTTTGCCTATAAAACACAGTTTTTTGATCCAAATTCTCCAGATGACAATACGCCGATTTCAAGTCTTACCTTTAAAGAAAGTATCAATTATAGAGCGAGAGATTTAGGTAGACTCATAGGTACGGACTATGCCGAAGGCTATACCGTAGAGCGCTATCCCGCAGTGGATAGTCTTTTTGATTTGATGTAATTTATAACTACTATAATTTTTCTATAAGGCTAAGTAGTCGTTCCTGAATACTCACAAAATGCCAATTATTAGCTGAGTTATCCAAAATAACCAAACAGGTTTTTGTTTTTGTATTTCTATAGATATACGTTCGCGCAGCCAACCAACCCCCAGAATGTTGCATGATCTCATCATTAATGGTCCACCCAAAACCATAGGTAGAAACCGTACCGTTAGTAAGCGTTGGCGTTGTAAAGGCTTCTTGTAGTTTTTCTTGGGGTAGGAGCGATGTGTTATAGAGTGCAGTATCCCAAATCACAAAATCTTCTAAACTAGCAAAGACACCTCCGTCACCAGAAACACCATCTATAAACGTAGGATGCACCGGAATATAGTCCTCGTCTTGTTTGTCAAAACCCAGTGTCTTATTCGGGAATGTTTTATCTTCAGAAAGCAGATTCCAAACCCGTGCATTTTTCATGTCAAGTGGATCAAAAATAGCTTCTTGCATATAGGTCTCAAAAGACTGTCCAGAAACATTCTCTACAATCCCAGCGAGCAAAATATAATTCGAATTCGAATATTTGAACCAACTATTAGGCGGGGCTGCTTTGGTGGGATAGTCACACAGTAACTGTACGGCTTCCTGAATACTTAATTCACTTCCTAGTGTGCTTTTATATTTTTCGGCCAGTTGTAAATAACCATCAGGAATACCAGACGTCATATTCAGTAAATGCCTCACGCTAACATTTGGATATGGGAATTCTGGAATATAGGTTGTCACGGGCGCATCATAATCAAGTAACCCTTTGTTTTCTAGAAGCATGATCCCAAAAGCGGTAAACTGCTTAGATACGGATGCTAATCTAAATGAAGACTGTGTCGTTAATCGTTCTGTACGAAGATGGTTGGTGTAGCCATAGGTATTCATAAAAACAGGGACTCCTTCTTTCACGATCAAAACACCGCCATTAAATTTCCCTTCAGATTCCAGCGTCGTGAACCAAGCCTCCACTTCTTTTTTGCCTTCTGCTTCGGTGATAGATGCAGTGATAACCAAATCAGGGATGCTTGATTTTGCATTGATAAGCAGTCGGAGTCCCCCCCAAATAAGTACCCCTACAATAATGACAATCCCTGCAATCTTTATAAACGTATTCTTCATAATAGGTACAAGATATTTATTTTCTTGATGCTGTTGCGAATTTGATAAACGGATTTCCTTATTTTTTAGTGTTTAGATGCTACTTCGACTACGCACAGGGCAAATTTCGCGAACCTGCCTGCTGGCAGGCAGGAGCGGACTCAGCTTTATGATACTAAGATTCTACATAAACTATAAGCTTTGACAATGCGTTGATAAATCAAATAGATAAATCTTATGAGTAATTCACGTAGAATAGCTGTAATTTTGGGAGAATCTATTCAGAAAAAAATCAAAATATATATATTATGGATAATAAACATACCAATGTCTGGGACATTAATGACCCAGAAGCAGTTGCCAAGTGTCCTTTTTTAGGAAACCCTGATCAAATTGTTGCGGGTTTAGGAACGACCAATAGAGAATGGTGGCCTAACGAATTAAAGTTAAATATCATGCGCCAGAATGGGATGGATAACGATCCAATTGGTAAGGATTTTAACTATGCAGAAGCTTTCAAAAGTATTGACTATCCAACGTTAAAGCAAGAGGTTATTGACCTTATGACCGATTCTCAAGATTGGTGGCCAGCAGATTATGGGCACTACGGGCCTTTTATGATCCGTATGGCATGGCACAGTGCAGGTACCTACAGAATAGGTGATGGACGTGGGGGATCAAGTTCGGGATCTCAGCGTTTTGCTCCTTTAAATAGTTGGCCAGATAACGGAAACTTAGACAAGGCACGCTTATTATTATGGCCTATCAAAAAGAAATATGGTAAGAAATTATCATGGGCAGATTTATTTATCCTTGCAGGTAATGCAGCCTTAGAATCGATGGGATTCAAAACCTTTGGATTTGCAGGAGGCCGTGAGGATATATGGGAGCCAGAGCAAGACATTAACTGGGGATATGAGAATGAATGGTTAGGAGAGCAGGAACGTCACGAAGGCGATAGAGAGTTAAAAGGCTTTTTAGGTGCTACCCACATGGGACTGATTTATGTAAATCCAGAAGGACCTAGCGGAAATCCAGACCCAATAGGTTCTGGGTATGATATCAGAGAGACGTTTGGTCGTATGGCAATGAACGATGAAGAAACTGTAGCGCTTGTTGCAGGGGGACATACCTTTGGAAAAGCACACGGAGCTGCAGATCCAGACAAATATGTAGGAGCAGAGCCACACGGAGCTTCTATAGAAGAAATGAGTACGGGTTGGAAAAACAACTTTGGCACAGGTGTTTTAGATGATACGATTACTTCAGGTATCGAAGGGGCTTGGACACCAAACCCTACACGTTGGGATGCTGAGTACTTTGATGTATTATTAAACAATGAGTGGGAGCTAACAAAGAGCCCTGCAGGCGCACACCAGTGGACGCCTACAGCAGCTTCAAATGCACCACAAGCACCAGCAGCAGGAGGAAAAGGAACACAAGCCTTAATGATGACGACAGCAGATATGGCGCTTAAAATGGATCCTGCATATCGTAAGATCTCTGAAAAATTCCATAAAGATCATAAAGCGTTTGAAGATGCGTTTGCTAGAGCTTGGTATAAGTTGACACACCGTGATATGGGACCTGTTTCTCGTTATTTAGGGCCTGAAGTACCTACAGAAGAATTACTTTGGCAAGATCCGATTCCAGCAGCAAACGGATACACATTGTCTGATAGCCAAGTAAACACATTAAAAGGAGCGATAGACGCTACGGATCTTTCTGCAACAGAAATGGTCTCAGTCGCTTGGGCATCTGCGTCAACGTATAGAGATTCTGATAAGCGTGGTGGCGCAAACGGAGGACGTATCCGTCTGGCACCTCAAAATAACTGGGAAGTCAACAATCCAACACAGCTTAGAAAAGTACTCAATGCTTTAAAAGAAGTACAAAACAACGCAGGTTTTGACGTATCTATGGCTGACTTAATCGTCCTTGCAGGTTCTGTAGGGGTAGAGCGTGCAGCAAAAAATGCAGGTCATGACATTACAGTTCCTTTCACACCAGGACGTACGGATGCGACTCCAGAGCAAACAGATATTGATTCTTTTGGCTATTTAGAGCCTAGAGCCGATGGTTTTAGAAACTATATCAAAAAGGGAATGAAAACGTCTCCAGAAGAACTGTTGATTGACAAAGCACAGTTATTAGGGCTTTCGATCCCAGAAATGACGGCACTTGTAGGAGGTCTTCGTGTATTAGGAGCCAACTACAACGGATCTAAAGTTGGGGTGTTTACAGATAAAGTAGGCGCATTGACCAATGATTTCTTTGAGAATATATTAGATTTCACATATACATGGAAAGCACTTTCATCTGATGATACCTTATTCTCAGGTACAGATCGTCGTACAGGAGATATGAAATTTACAGGATCTCGTGTAGACCTTATTTTTGGTTCTAATACAGAGCTAAGAGCGATTGCAGAGGTATATGGAGCGAATGATGGAGAACCATTATTTGTTCGCGATTTTGTAAAAGCTTTTGTAAAAGTGATGAATGCAGATCGTTTTGATGTAGCCTAAGTTTTTATGTCAATTATATGTAACAAACACCCTCACTTTTTTGGTTAGGGTGTTTTTTTATGCGCTTTCGCGAAAGCGTACATAGAATCTGTCAAAACAGGGTATTTTAAATAATAATTAGTAGTATTTTGCCAAGACAGCTATTTTATAATAATATAGACGCACTTTTAAAATAAAATAAATAGTAATGATCATTATTTACGCTAAAATCTGTAACAAGCCAAATTGATCGTATACTAATGGTACAACTTTAAAATTCCCTTTATGATTCTTAGTTTAAAAAATGTTTCAAAAACATACAGTAATGGAGTAAAAGCGCTGGATGATGTCACTATTGATATCAAAGCAGGAATGTTTGGACTTCTAGGGCCTAATGGCGCAGGAAAATCTTCATTAATGCGTACGATTGCTACATTACAAGCACCCGATACTGGAGAAATACATTTTAATGGTCTAGATATTCTCAATAATAAAATTGAGTTTAGAAAACAATTAGGATATCTCCCACAAGAATTTGGAGTATACCCAAAAATGAGTGCTAGTGATTTGTTACATTACTTTGCTAGTTTAAAAGGAATTACAAACAAAAGTGAACGAAATTTAATTGTAGATAAGGCATTGGAGGTAACCAACCTAAGTGACGTCCGTACAAAACATGTAGCTGGATATTCTGGCGGTATGAAGCAGCGTTTTGGGATTGCACAATTACTTCTTAATAACCCTAAATTGATTATTGTAGATGAGCCAACGGCGGGTCTTGATCCCGCAGAGCGTCATCGGTTTTTAAATGTATTGAGAGAAATCGGAACCAATCATATTGTTATTTTCTCAACGCATATTGTAGATGATGTAAAAGAATTATGTACAGATATGGCCATTCTTAATGGCGGAACATTGCTTGCTCAGAGTACGCCTAAAGAACTCGTAAACAAATTAAAAGGCAACATCTGGAAGACCAGTACAACACGTGAAGCGATGGAGAGCTTACAATCAGAACACAATGTAATTTCTTCAAGTTTTAATGATGCAAATGATCTTGATGTACGCGTATATAGTGATGTATCTCCTGGTACAGCATTTCAGCCTGTAGAAGCCACACTAGAAGATGTGTACTTCACGACGCTTAATCAAAATAATCTAGCAGAGATCCTTTAGTCATTATGTTTAGCACCATCTACATACACGAAATAAAAACGTGGTTTAAGAAACCTATGTTTTACATATTTGCCGCTATTATGTTTCTGCTAGGGCTCCTTATTATGGCTTTAGGGCTAGGAGTTTTTAGTAGTGATAATGTAACGGTTACCAGTAATGTATACCTCAATAGTCCGCTGGCGATTACGGGGATATTATCACAACTAGCCTTACTTACGTATCTATTAATCCCTTCCATCACAGGAGGGACGATATATCGAGATTTTAAAAACAATATGCACAACGTATTGTATTCCTATCCTTTGACCAAGTTCAAGTACTTGCTTGCAAAATTTGCAGCAGGGATTACCATTAACCTTGGGATTATTATCGCCATCATTTTAGGACTTCTTGTTGGGTCTATTTTACCAGGGGTGAATGAGTCACTACTAGGGCCATTTAAGCTTTGGAACTATATTCAGCCGTTTGCCTTTATCATATTTCCTAATGTCCTTTTTTATAGCGCAATTGTATTTGCTATTGTCGTTTTTAGCCGAAACCTAAACATAGGTTTTATGGCCGTACTTACGATGATTATTATACAGCTGATTGCGACAAGTGCTTCAGATAGTGTAGATGATAAATTCTTCTATGCTTTATTTGATCCAATGGCAAACGTAGCATTAGCAGATGCAACAGAGTTCTGGACACCAGTAGAACAAAATGAAAGAACCATTCCTATCTCAGGAACGTTATTGTATAACCGTCTTCTTTGGGGAGGTATTTCATTTCTCATCTTATTTGGAATCATAGGTCGTTTTAATTTCGCTCAAAATGCAGCCTCTCTTAACCTCTTTAAAAAGAAAGCTGTCAAAGCTGTCAAAAATAATGTCAGCAAGGTAGAGCGTGTGGTCATTCCAGAAGTTGCCACCGATTTTTCCTTTTCAGGAATGTTAAAAACGCTCTGGCACCTTATTAAAAATGAGACCCGTTACATCATAACGGGATGGCCATTTATCATTATTACATTTTTAGCAATTGTATTGACGTTTGTCATGATGAGTTTTTCTCAGCTCATATTTAACACAGCTATTTTACCTAAAACGTGGACAATGCTTGCCCAGCCATCTACCTACATGGTGTTGTTTTCCTTTTTGTTAATTCACTTGTATGCAGGGTTTTTAATGGATCGTGCGCGTATGGCACATCTCAATCAGATTGTAGATGTAACACCTACAAAAAATTGGATATTTTTAGCGTCAAAAGGAGGTTCTCTTTTTATCATGACCGCTTTTTTACAGTTGGTGTTGATCCTTTGTGGGATCGCTTTTCAAACCGTAAAAGGCTTTCATGATTACCAGATAGATATCTACTTATTTCAAGCGTTTTTTATCAATGTGTTGCGATATATCCCTTGGATCTTGCTCGCATTGTTAGTACATACACTCATTAAAAATAAATGGATTGGGCTTGTCGTATTATTAATTATTGCGATTGCTGTTCCTTTGATACAAGACGCCATAGGGGTAGAGCAGGCTATTTATGATTTCAATTCAGGAGGGACACCAAGCCCTTCAGATTTTAATGGATACGGGACGAGTTTACCTAGATTTTACACGTTTAGGGCCTATTGGATTTCTTTTGGTCTCATTCTGTTGATGCTTGCGATTCTATTTTATAGACGCGGTACGGGTATGAATGTGAAGAGTCGTTTTGCTTTCGCGAAAGCGAGACTCAACACCCCCATCATTGTTATAGCGAGCGTTAGTCTTGTCATATTTTTAGGCATAGGAAGCTACTCTTGGTATATGAATAACGTAGAGAACGAAATGCTCTCTGGAAAAGAACGTGAAGAACTACGGGTAAATGCCGAACGTGAATTAGGAAAATTTGCTGGGATACCGCAACCACGACTTGTCTCAGTAAACACCTTTATGGATATGTTTACAAAAGAACGTGATTTTAAAGCCGGAGCGACCTTTGTTATGGTCAATCGTGATAGTGTGGCTATCGATACATTACACGTCAATTTAACAGAATACCCTATAGAAATTACGTTAGATCGAGAGGCAAAAATAGTGTACGATAATGAGGACTATGATTATAGAATGTATCAATTTGAAAAACCAATGCTTCCGGGTGATACACTAGTTTTCAAGTTTACTACAGAAAATAAACCGAATCAATTTCTAGATAATAATTCTCCTGTTTCGACCAACGGAACGTTTGTGAATTCATTTGAGATGTTTCCGTCTGTTGGGTATAATGACGGTTTTGAAATCAGAAATGTACAAGTACGCGAAAAGTATAATTTACCACCTAAAGACCGACTCCCAGATCCAGATGCGCCTGGCGCTCGCGATCGTAATTATGTAGGGGGATATAGCGATTGGATTGATTTTGAAGTGACCTTAAGTACTTCTCCCGATCAGATAGCCATCGCACCAGGCTATCTCATTAAAGAATGGGAAGAAGACGGACGAAAGTATTTTCACTATAAGATGGATTCTAAGATGTTGAATTTTTATTCCTTCTTAAGCGGGAAATATGAGGTCATGCGAGAAAATTACAAAGGGATTAACCTAGAGATTTATCACCATCCTGATCATACGTATAACTTGGATCGTATGATGAAAGGGATGAAAGAAGGGCTTGATTATTACAATGCCAATTATACGCCTTATCAGCATAGGCAAGTGCGTATTATTGAATTTCCAAAGCAAAAAGGAGGTTTTGCACAGGCATTTGCAAATACCATCCCTTTTAGTGAAGGTGTAGGATTTATTGCAGATGTAGATGACGAAGATCAAGATGCTGTTGATTATCCGCTGGCAATTACAGCACACGAATTGGCACACCAATGGTGGGCACATCAAGTGATAGGAGCACAAGCCAAAGGCGCCACCCTTCTCTCAGAAAGTATGTCTGAATACAGCTCTTTGAAAGTACTTGAAAAAGTATACGGGAAAAATCAAATGCGTAGATTCCTAAAAGATGCTATGAATGGATATTTAACTGGGAGAACAGCAGAAAGCATCAAAGAACAACCACTGATGTACAACGAAAATCAACAGTACATCCATTATCAAAAAGGTTCTCTCGTCTTATATGCGACCAGTGATTATATAGGGGAAGAAAATTTCAATGCAGTCGCCAAGAATTTTGCAGAGAAATATCAATTTAAGGGAAGTCCCTATCCTGTTGCGACAGAATTTGTAGCGGATCTTAAAAAAGCGACGCCAGACTCTTTACAATATCTGATTACCGATATGTTTGAGAATATCACTTTATACGATAATAGGGTAGAAGATGCGATGTATACCACGTTACCTGATGGAACGTATGCTGTGAACATAAAAGCAATTGTGAGTAAGTACAGATCGTATGAGAAAGGGAAGAAAGACTATACATCGGCCCAAGGCGATAGCTTAACCTTTACTCCAGAAGGCAAAAAAGATGCGATTGTATCCATGCCACTTGCCGATTATATAGAGGTAGGTGTCTTTGGAGAAAAAGATGAGACGACAGGCAATGAAACTGTATTGTATCTCAAGAAGCTAAAAGTAACAGATATCAACAACAGTTTTGATATCATTGTAGATGAAAAACCGGTAGAAGCTGGCGTTGATCCTTTTAATAAACTCATTGATCGCCGTGGCAATGATAATAGAAAAAAGGTAACAGAAAACGCAGGCTCTTCTGAATAAGGGCTAGTTTTAGAAAATTAAAACACCCTAACTGTTTATGGTTAGGGTGTTTTTTTATGCTTTCGCGAAATGTCATGCTGAGCACTTCGATAAACTCAGTGTAGCACTTGTCGAAGTAGCTTTCTCAAGTATTATACATGTTTAAGACGATGATTCGTGTAACGATGCAGTATTAATTAGCAGTTTTCTCAATCGAGCTCGCGTGGTCTTTAATGAAGTACCAATTACCGTCTACCTTCTCTAAGGTATAACTCACAATCAATCTATTAAAGTAAGGCTTCCCATTTCGCTCTGGTTCTTGGTATAGAAATTCAGTGGTGGCAACGCCTATTTTATCGCCGATATGTGTACTTAATACTTTGGTGCTTACCGTCCAGTTGGGGACTGCAAACCATTCTTTGTGAAATTCCATAAACCCATCAGCTGTGTAGACAATTTCAGCACTTGGCTGAATCAATTCCATAGTGCTTTTAGGTGACAGGGTTGATTGTAAGGTCGCATAGTCTTTATTGGCAACAGCTTTTAAATGTTTTGAAAGCGTCGCATGAAAAAGGGCTTCATTTTGTTCTTTTGAAATTCCAACCTCTTGAATAGACGGTGTTTTTTCTTCACAAGAAGTTGTGATAAAAAAAGTGAAGGTGAGTAGGAGCAGGGAAGTGTATGAGATATTTTTCATGGGTGTTTTGTTTTAGATGGTTGTCCGTTCGATCGCAGTCGAGAACTGTTTATCTCTGAACTACATTAGATTTTACGGTACTAAACAGACAACAGATTATAAATTCGCATTTTATGAATAAATCAGCTTATTCCACAGATATAGCTCTCCAAACACCTCCAAAAATTTCATCTTCGGTACCAAACGAAAGCGTTGCGTTGATGTTTTTAGAAGGCCCAGAAAGTGCTTCGATTTTGAATCCAGCAACAGGCGTCCACTGTGTGAAATCACTATAAACAGTTACGGGACGTTCTTTATTTGAAGTGTCGAGTTGCCCTAGTTTATAAATCACAGAATAGAAAGGTCCCACATCTCCTGTGTCTTCAGACGCCGCCGCCCATAAGCCACCTTCCGTATCGATATGAAGATCGGTAATATCCCGTTTATTCTTTTCATTGGTCCATGCACCCGGCGCATTGATGGTGATTCCTTTCAAGCCTGCATCACTGAATGTTAGTTCATGTGTAGTCAGATTGTATATCCCCCATTTGATATTCCCTCTAGGGTTGATATCAGAGCCTCCTCGTTCTCCTAAAATCAATAGTCTTTCAGACTCGCTATACGGCAAGCACGCCATAGATTCGTACTGATCACCAACTACTTGGGGATTATTGATGTTTTGATATGGGAGTTTGGTGGTTCCTAAAACGTTAGCAGATAGGGTTGTCGTATTTACTTTAAGGTGAAAGATTCTACCCAGTTTTCCTTCCCAATTTCCTGATTCAGCTATAAAATATTCATCAGCTGTCCCTGGGATTTTACATATACTTTCCAAATCACTTGACTTTCCTTCTTTATCCCAGCCTGAAATAGGAATGGGAGACACTTGAATGGTCTCATCGGTGACATTGATCATGGCGAGTCGAGTGCCTTCTTTAAAGTTTTTTATGTCATAGACCACAAGATACGACTGATCACTTAGTTGTTCCATACCACTGGAACCTCCACTTAATTTGAGTGGTTGAATCCCTTGACTGGATGTAGAAACTACGGATTGAGATGTTTTACACGAACTGATTTGAAAAAAGAGGATACATAGCAAAGGCAGGAATATGAATCTTTGTAAGCGCATGGTATGGAAGTTTGGTTTATTTAAAAACCTAAGGTACTGAATATTTTATGTTTTGTTATACGTGTAGTCTTTCCTAAAAATGTAGCCTTCCCCTTTTTTGGGAAGGCTACAATGTGTTCGTGTTACGATCTATTATAAACGAAAAATAGATGCATCATTTATTTTCTTTTAAAAATCATATTTTTTGCACCGCCGTTCGATACTGTAAATTCAATAACCTTACCTGAATTATTTCGTTTAAACCTCATATTTGAAAAATTTCTATTATTAGAACTAAAATACGCTTCATTGATCTGCTCAATCTTTATATCGTCTAGCTTTTGATGTGTTAAATACAGTTCATTCTCTTTTTTTACCAGGTCATATTGCGTTTTTAATTCATCATTATAATAGCTTCCTAAATAATTTGAAGAGTTAGTTTTATCAACTTTCACATTCCAATACCACATGATGTCTGGTATTCTAATCTCAAGCACTGGCTCGTTATGATCATTTTCTCTAAAATTTACAGAGATATCATATTTACTTCCTTTAACTTTAAAATTGCGACCCCCAACAGGAAATAATTTGAGGGTTTCTGATAAAACGCTTCCTTTTACATAGAGCGTATCATTTTCGAGTTTTACTTCTGTATACCCTTTGGTTTCGCGATTAAAATAAGTGCCTTCAAACTTTTTCAATGCAGCATTTGAAAGATGTATAAAGAGATCTTTATCATATTGAAAGATTTGGTCATTGGTATCCTTGGTTTCATTGTTGGGTTTTTTGTCTTTAAGGTAGTAGTTGACAAGTTGAAATGTTTCTTTAGACGAATTAACATAAGATGCATTGGCCAAAAGAACAAATTGATACCCAAGATCAGGGAATCTTACAAAATAAGAGCGATATCCTGCATCAGATCCTGAGTGATATATATTTTCATAACCATAATGATTTCCTATGAATTGACCTTTAGCATAGCTCGAAACCGATCCATTGTTTTTTTGTGCTTTCTGATTCATAATCTGAAAAATACGTTCATTGCCAATGGTCATGTTTTGGAAATTGATCGCCCATTTGCTAATGTCTTCCGCCGTTGTAAATAAACTTGTAGGGCCTACAGTTGCAAAATTTAAATTGCTTTTTTTAAGCCTATCATTAACATTTTTATAGGAATATGCTCTGTTGGGGATCATTTCTTCATGGTCATCATAAAAAAAGCTATCATTCATTTGCAACGGCTCAAATATGGTTTGTTTCGCGTAATTAGCAAATGACATTTTAGTTAGCCTTTCGACAATAATAGCCAATAAGGTATATCCAGAATTAGAGTAGCCAAAACTTTCTCCAGGTGAAAAATTCAATTCTTTTTGGTTTGTGATTAACCTAAAAATTTGTTCAGTTTTAATGACATCATCCAATCGCCAACCTGCCATTTCTAGTAGTCTCCATTGATCTCTTATTCCGCTAGAATGTGTTAGTAAATGATTGATTGTTATTTTCTTACCGTAATCAGGTAACTCGGGAATATATGTTCTTACATCGTCATTAATAGACAATAGGCCTTTCTCTTCAAGTTTTAAAATTAGAAAAGCCGTAAACTGTTTTGATAAAGATGCTGCATGAAATTTGGTTTTGGTTGTAATAGGAATTCCATATTCTAAATTTGCCATTCCAAACCCTTTTTGATAAATAACCTTACTGTCTTTAATTACCGAAACTGCAATACCAGGGGTATCACTATTATTATATTTTTCAAAAAGTGCATCTACTTCATTATTAGTTTGAGCGTAGGTACATTGAAATAGTATTATAAAAAAGAATACTATTTTACTAGTAATACGATCAAAGCCTTTAGAAAAACTCAAGCAAAATCTAATTATGAACGGAAAATTGATGCTAAAAATTGGTTTCATGATATATCTTTTTGGTTAAAATTTGAATATAGAATCCTGAGAATACGAGAGTATTCTTTATAAATAGTGTTGGTTAAAATGATTTTAGATTATTTTTTTTCTTAGATAAACATTTCCTAATGAGGATATTATCATTATGCTAACACCTCCACCATTGAGTTTGCTTTTAATGGTTCTGGTAGATCTCATTTTTTCATTCGCTTCTTTACGATTTTCAACAGAAACAAATTCAAGATCTGTATATAATTCGCCTCTTGGAACTGATACCTCAATACTTGCTTTTGTATTTTCAGATATTGTTATATCTATATCTCCATGAGAATTTATGATAGATATTGGAGAATTTTGATTGACCTCTTCAAATATTATAAAAGTATTACCTCTAGTGTTTTCTATAATTACGGGGCCATTTACATTAATAATTTGAATATCACCTCTATTGGCCTTTGCTTCAATTTCGTTTTTAAAATCAGAAATATAAATATTATTATTAATACGACTTTCTACAGCAACCTTCATTGTTTCTGGTAGATAGATCACTAGAGGGTCTGCTATTCTTGGTTGAAAACTCTCAACTTTAAGTGTGCTACTGTTATGTTCTACAAACACATTAAAGCCTGTATTGTCCTTGCCAAAGGTGGGATGTAATCCTAAAGCATCTTTCTTGATAGGCTTGTTTTCTGCACTAGATATGAGTAGACTAGGATTATCATGTGTTTTTAAAATTATGGTGGTATTAGCTATAATCTCAACTTTATTGATATCTTTTGTGGAATGTACATAATCTTGTGAAAAGCCTTTAAAAATTGAAAATGTAATTACAATTAATGCTATTAGTTTTTCTAATTTCATACTATTTATATTAAATTTTGTAATTCTGATTTGAGTTGATCTTTAATGAAAATAGGTGTATGCTCATCATTAAGTAACTCTTGCATTTTTGGAATGGCTCGCTTTTCCTTTATATGTGCTAGTATTTCAATTAATTCTAATTGCATACTCGTATTTTCTTCGGTTTTTAAGGATTCTATATAGGCATCTTTAACATGGTTGTATTCTGAAAATCTTTCTAGTGCTCTCGCAGCGGCTAACCGTACATTAACTAATTTGTCATTGAGCATTTCATTAATTAAAGCATTTAAAATCTCATCGTCTGGATTTTCTAATTCTTGAGAATATTTAACAGCCTGTATGCGTTTACTAGCAGATTCGTTTTCCATAAGAGACAACGCAGCTATAGTTAGCATTTCCGTTTTTTCTTCCTTTAAAGTAGCTATTTCACTTATTTGGGATGTATTGCTTTTGTAACTGCCAAATAAGTAGCTAGAAATCATTAATAATACGGCTGCAGCAACTTTTAGGATTGACTTAAACAGTTTATTTGTTGGTTTTAGAACTATAGATTTAGAACTGTTTAAAACCTCTTTTTCTTTGGCTAACATGTCGTTAAAAGCCAATTCTAAATCCTTATCAGGAAGTTCTTCTTGAACCTGATTTATAGTATCAATCAAATGAATATATTCTTGGTGTACTTGAGTACAACTTGAGCAATTCTTAAGATGTACTTCAACTAATGTTTTACTTGCTTGATTCAAATTATTTCCTTGATAATCAGCAATAAGGTGTCCTATGTCTTTACAATTCATGGTGTTTTGTCTTTAAAAAATAAGAATCCTTTAATTTTTGCATAGCTCTATGCATTTTTGTTTTAACCGCTCCCACAGTAGAGTTCGTTATTTCGGCTATTTCGTTATATTTCAAGCCTTGGTATTTACCCATAACAATTAGTTCTCTATCACTATTATTTAACTGTTCCAATGCAAAATTTAATTGTCTGATGTTACCTAAGGGTTTTGATCTTGTGTCATTTATTTTAGATAGATCTTTTAAATCTTTATGATTTAGTGGTTGTGTTTTGTGTAGGATTTTGTAATGATCTTTACAAAGATTTCTAGCTATAGCATAGATCCAAGATGAAAATTTATTTTGTCTATAAGTCTCCCTATGTTTTATAACTTTATAAAATACCTCTTGAGTTATATCTTTACTAAGGTCTTTGTCTTTAATCATTTGGAAACAGAAATTGTATATCTTGATATGATATCGTTGAAATAAATGGCGCATCATGTCTAGATTTCCTCCTGTAATGAGTTCCATCAATTCTTCGTCAGTTAAATTTTCCAATAGTGAAATTTTTAATCGCTTACATATGTAATACTTAAAAAAACAAAAAGGTTACATAAAAAGTGATTTTTAATTAAAGACTTACCATTATTGTAACAGTTACATTCTAATGACATTAATTAGAATATAGTTTTAATTTCTATTCTAGAAAGTATAAATAGTAAATTAAAAACTAGCTAAAGAGTTATTCGTTACTGTATTAATTACAACAATTGTATACAGTTACCTAGGTAGCTATATATCGTTCAGATCATGTAGGTAAGGTAGCAAATCCTTTACGGATTTAATTTTCAATGTACGATCAGTGAGTTATAAAACCACCCTTCGTATTATGGAAATAAATGTTGAATACTGACAAAAAAGCCAAATACATAGCTTTCTTATGTTTCTATCTGTTTACTAAACACTCGTAAAGGTTATTCAAGTATTAATGTTGTTTCTCCAGACACTACACCTATATGGCAGCAATCTGTAGCAACAACGAAATTACTTCTGATGACTTCTTGATTAGTAATGAATCCTCTGAATTGAATTTCTACTTCTTGATTTGATAAGAAAATACCATCTGTCGCTATTGGGTACATTCCTGTTTCTTGTGCTGTTTCAAAATCTATATCAAAAAAAGTAAGCGCTATGTTTTCTCCGTTTTCTAGATTGATGACTTCAAAAGTATCTAATGCCACAGGCATTTGATTTGTATCCTGTATAGTTATATTAATCGTCACAAACTCTAGAGTACAGGCTACCCCAGTACAATTATCATCATCGTTATTGCAAGATAATGGTAGAAATAATGTTTGTGAAACTATAAAAATAAAAATGAATCTATGTAGCGGCTTCATAAATGGACTGTTTTATAAATAGACTTTAAAACGATGATTTAGTTGCGTGATTATTGTGTTAAATGTTTTTAATAAACGGT
>CAYGQJ010000029.1:0-48214 GCA_964351845.1 uncultured Flavobacteriaceae bacterium
CATAACTCTCAGATATAGCAACAGGCTCAATCACCTCAAAAGTAGTATCCATACTGCTATTACTCCTCTTAAGTAATGCAATAAGTTCTTGCTTATTGGTTGAAATATCCTGCTTATCTTCCTCTGTTAGAGAAGCAACATTCCCCACCACTCTGATATTTTCTTCTAAATCATCTAGAAAAACCAGAATATCCTTAGTAGACAAACCTTTAAGTATTGATTTGATGTCTTTTATTTTAGTCATGTTGGTGTTCATCAAAAAATTAATTACGTTACTTAAAAATGTCACCTTATCACTTTTACAGATGATAAGATCTCATTAGGATATCTTTAAATTTCTATGGTTTTAGGTATTTTTACGCTTTCGCGAAAGCATAAAAAAGCAGCTTTCCTCTAGAAAAATAACGGTCATAGACAGTCACTCTCTTTCTAGTAAAAGAGACTTGAGTACGCGTATGTATTGGGTTTAAAAAACCAACTCCTCACCTGAAGTGGCGGTCACCATTTTCTGGTTATGTAAGATTTGAATAGACTCTATATAGCTTGCTAAATTAGCTATGGTAGGTTCACTATACATTTCTTTAAGTTCGATTTTTATATTTGACAATTTTTGGATTTTAGTAATCACTTGAATTGCTTTTAGACTATGGCCCCCAAGAGCAAAGAAACTATCCTCTACGCCTATTTTATCTCTTTGTAACACTTCTTGCCATATAGTCACAAGTTGTTTTTCTAGCTCATTTCTAGGGGCTACATATACTGCTTCCTCACTAAATTGTGCATCATCTATATCTGGTAGTGACTTTGTATCTACTTTTCCGTTTGCCGTTAATGGCATGGCGTCTAAATAAATAAAATAAGTAGGCACCATATAATCTGCTAGGGTTTTACTTACTTCTTTTTTGAGCATTGCTCGTTCTATCATCGTATCACAAACCACATAAGCAGTTATATACTTTTCTTCTTGAATTTCTTTTACAAGAACAACAGCTTCTTTAACAGCGTTTATTTCTCGCAAAGCAACTTCTATTTCTCCTAATTCTATACGGTAACCTCTTAGTTTAATCTGGCTGTCTTGGCGGCCCATAAACTGGATATTTCCATCAGGAAGCCACTTTGCTAAATCCCCTGTTTTATAAAGTTTCCCTTCAGCTACTAAAGGATGTGATATAAATTTTTCTTGTGTTAGTGAAGGACTGTTTAGATACCCTCTGGCTAAACTCTTTCCTGCCAAGCAAAGCTCACCCGTAACACCAGGCGGTACCAAATATCCATTTTTATCAAGGATATAAATTTTCACATTTCCGATAGGCTTTCCAATAGGCACTAATCCTGTAGACTCTGGAGTTACTTTATAATAGGTACTGACGACTGCATTTTCTGTAGGTCCATAATTATTATAAATCTCAAGTTGTTCATGCACTCCTGTTACGATAAGGGCTTCCCCTCCTACCAAAAGTTTTAAAGGATGTTGTAATTGTACACTTTCTTGTATTATATCATTGTACAATACGGTAGGTAAAAAAGCTTGTGTTATTTTATGTGTATTGAAAAAAGTAACTAAATCATCTGTTTTTAATCGAATTTCATCAGGAATAGGATATATACACCCTCCACTTAATAAGGTTGGAAATAATTCCCAGGTGGATGCGTCAAAACCTACACCTGCATATAAGGTACACTTACTCTCTGTTGTAAGGTCATATACTTCTTTATGCCAATGACACAAGTTACTTAATGAGCTATGTTCTACCATCACGCCTTTAGGTTTTCCTGTAGACCCAGATGTATATATGACATAGGCTAAGTGAGATGATTGTAATGCTTGGTTATTGTAATCTGATACGGGTATATTATTTTCAAATTTTGATATAAACACATCATCTATCGTGACGACACAATTGCTATCACTTTGTATAAATGCAATACGATCTTCAGGATAATTAGGATCTATAGGCACATAAGCAGCACCTGTTTTGAGTATCGCAATCAATGAGATTACATACCAGTCACTTCTCTCTAATTGTACACAAATACGATCTTCTAGCGCTATATCATGCGTATTTATTATATACTGAGACATGGCACTTGACAATGCATCTAACTGAGCAAACGTTATGTGTCTTTCTCCATATACCACCGCCAAAGCATCTGGTGTTTTTTCTACTTGTTGTTGAAATAACGCTACAATCGTTGCCTCTTCTGGATAAGGTATCGTATGATTATTAAATGTATCTATCAATTGGGATTCTTCCGCTTTTGAGATGTATGATATATCTGCAATTAATTCATTTGGCTGTGCAATAAGCGCTGACCATAATTGCTTATAGTGATTCATAAGTCCCTCAATCATCGAGGCGTCATATACATTGGTATTGTATGCAATATCAAATACCATACAGGATCCTACTTCTTGAAAATTTAATTCTAAATCAAATTTCGCGACAGCTTCACCAACATCTGTAATTGTTGTAAAAGCATCATTTGGCAGACTAACATCTTCTGTATTAGATACTATATTTTGTAACGAAAGTATCACATCAAAAATAGCATTTCGACCTGTTTGATGTTGTACATCTAGATCATCTATCAACTGATCAAAGGGATACATTTGATGGTTATATACCTTTAATGTTTGTTCTTTTATTTTTTTGTAAAAAGACACAAAAGATAGTTCTGGAGAAACTTCGTTTCTCAGTGCTATTGTATTTACATAGAACCCTATTTGATCTAAAAGATCAATATGATTTCTTCCTGCTACAGGAGTGCCAATAATAATGTCACGTTCTCCTGTGTACTTATGGAGTAATATATTCCACGTAGTGAGTAGTGCTATAAATAAACTACCTCCATGTTCTTTGGTGATTGCTTTAATCGCAGTCGTTTCCTCTGCTGAAAAATACGTTCTAAAAAGACGTCCTTCTGATGTATTTACGGTAGGTCTCATGTTTTGAGACGGTAAATCAAGTACGGGTAACGCTCCGTTAAGTTGCTCTTTCCAAAATTCTTTATCTTGTTGACTAGATACTTCTTCTAATTGTAGTTGTTGCCAGTTAGCGTATTCTTTATATTGTATTCTTAACGGATCAATAGCAACTGCTGTATTATTTTTATAGGCTTCATAAAAAGCCAATACATCTTTAGACAACACCTCCATTGACCAACCATCACTTATAATATGATGCATGTTATAATAAAAAACATATTGATCATCTTCCAATTGAAATAAACATACCCGTAACAACGGTCCTTGCTCTAAATCAAAAGGAATATATGAATCTTCTATAATATGAGAAGCTACACGTTTCTCTTTATCCTCTTTATCTGTAACATCTAGAAAAGGAATGTCTAGGGTAAATGAATCACTAGGAATGATATATTGACGAAGATCTCCAGTAGTGTCTATTTTAAAAACCGTACGTAATATTTCGTGACGCGCTATGGTCGCACGAATCGCTTTTTTAAATATATCTACATCATAATGTTCACTTAATGTAACCTGAAATGGCATATTATACATACTCGCTCCACCTTCTAACTGACTTAACGTCCATAGTCTTCGCTGTCCAGCAGAAAGTGCATAACTAACATCAGTAGCAATCACTGGGATGGTGTTGTATTCAGAATACGCACTTTCCTCTATAAGTTGCACATGATCTTCCAAAATGGGGTTTGAAAAAATAGCTTCTAAACTTAGTTTTATTTTAAAGGCATTACGATACTCTTCAATTAATCGGGCTACTTTTAGACTATGCCCTCCTAATTCAAAAAAGTTATCAGTAACCCCTATTTTATCTTTTTGTAAAACAGTACTCCAAATACCCACTACAACTTCTTCTTTACTATTTCTTGGTGCCACATAGTCTGAGGCATTAGAAAGATGTGTTATTTCAGGATTAGGGAGTTGTTTTTTATTGACCTTCCCGTTTGTATTTAAAGGAAATTCATCCAATTGCACAAAATAAGAAGGGATCATATAAACGGCTAGACTTTTCTTGAGTTGGTTTCTTAATTCTGACGTATTTAACTCAATAGCAGACATCATATAGGCAACAATCTCTTTTTCTTGGTTGTTGTTTTTTCTTGCAATTACAATGGCATCGTCTATGGCGTCTATTTTCAATAATGCATTTTCAATTTCACCTAGCTCGATACGATGTCCTCTTATTTTGATCTGATCATCTTTGCGACCAATAAACTCGATATTACCCGATGACAGCCATTTTCCTATATCTCCTGTTTTATAGATAAGTGATCCTTCGATGAATGGATGCGGCACAAACTTAGCTGTCGTAAGATCTGGTCTATTGAGATAGCCTTCTGCGATACCTTCACCGCTAAGACATATCTCTCCAGGAACTCCAATAGGAACCAAACGATTAGTAACATCTATTATATAGCTTGTACTGTTTGTGATGGAACGCCCAATGGGTATTGTTTTATGATTGTCATTAATCGTATCGATTTCATAAAACGTAGAGAATGTGGTATTCTCTGTCGGACCATACACATGATGCAAATTCACCAAAGGATGCACATCTTTAAACCTTTTTACGTGTTTTACAGAGACTTGTTCGCCTCCAAATAGAATATATTTTAATTGTGCTAATGCAGGTAATTCTGCTTCGACTATCGTATTAAAAAGTGCTGTTGTTATAAAAAAGCAACTGATATTTTCTGTGATGATTAGTTCATTAAACTTTTGAAGATCAAGAAATATATTTTTCTCTGAAATGACGAGTTTAGCCCCATTTAATAAAGGCATAAATATGTCAAATGTAGATCCATCAAAAGAAAAATTAGAAAGCCCTAAAATGGTATCTTGAGAAGTAACATCTATATAGTTTGTGTTCATCACCAATCGTAAAATCGATTTTTGGTTGATGATCACGCCTTTTGGTGTTCCTGTAGATCCCGAAGTATACATGATATACGCCAATGGATTCTCTACACGGGTTATCGTTAAATCCAAAAGATCTATTTCATCTTTTACAGCTATAAAAGCATCTAATCCCTCTTTTGTTATACAACAAACACAGCCTGCATCTTCTTTAATAAAGTTGATCTTATCTTCTGGGAACTCTGGATCTATAGGTACATAGATACCTCCTAGTTTTAATACGCCTAAAAAAGCAACAATAAACCACTCATTACGGTCTAACTGAATTCCTACAGTATCATTAGGCTTTATTTTATACGTTTGCTTAATAAATTGAGCAAACTTATTTGACAAGTCCTGCAATTCTTTATATGTAAGTTGCTTATCTTCATACACAACTGCTATTGCATTGGGCGATTCCTGTACTCGTTTTTCAAATACTTCTGGTATTGTTAAGTTGTTTGGATACGGCGCTGTTGTTTTATTAAAATCAACAAGTAATTGATGTTCTTCTTTTTCAGAGATATAAGAAATCTCCTTTATAGGAGTGTCAAGATTATCTAACAATGTATCCCATAACTGTTGGTAATGACACATCATTCTTTTCATACTAACCTCGTCATAAACTGCCGTATTATAGGTCATATCAAACGCTAGATAACTCCCTACTTCTGCAAAGCTTAATTCAATATCAAGCTTAGCTGCTTTTCTTCCCAAATCTTCAATCTCTCCCGTAGTGATATGTGCCGCATCAGCATCTGAAATTTGAGCTCCCGCATTTTGTAAAGCCAATAAGACATCAAAAATGGCATTTCTACCCACATTTCTTTGAATATCTAAATCTTCCATTATACGATCAAAAGGATACATTTGATGATTATAAGAAGCTAGTGTACTTTCTTTTACTTGCGCATAAAGCGCTCTAAAAGTCATTTCTGGAGCTACTGTATTACGTAAAGCCAATGTATTTATATAAAAGCCAATCTGATTTAATAAATCTGCATGATCTCTACCTGCGGTAGGGCTTCCTATAATAATATCTTGCTCTGATGAATATTTATGAAATAATATGTTCCAAGTTGCTAAAAGTCCTATGAATAAACTCCCTCCATTTTCTTTAGAAAAACCTTTAATACGTGAGGTCAATTCTTTCGAAAAATAGGTTCTATACCCATGACCTTCATATGATTTTACAGGCGGACGCGCTATCTCAGAAGGTAAGTCTAACAGTGGTAGAGCTCCTGATAGTTTTTGAATCCAGTATTCTTTAGACACAGCGCTAGACTCACTATTTAATTGTTCTAATTGCCAGTTAGCAAAGTCTTTATACTGAATTTTTAGTGGCTCAAGTTGTACCGATGTTTCATTGACAAATCCATCATAATAACGGAGTACATCTTGAGATAAGATATTCATAGACCATCCATCACTAATAATATGATGTAAGTTGTAATAAAACACATAGCGATTATCTTCTATATGTAATAAACTAGCTCTTAATAAAGGGCCCTTTTCTAAATCAAAAGGTGCATAAACATCCTTTGCTATATACGCTTGTACTTTTTCTTCTTTTTTAGCAATACTTCTATAATCTACATACGCTAAATCAAAAACAAAATCTTCTTGCGGAATTACATATTGGCGTACTTCTCCTAGTTCATTTGTTTTAAATACGGTACGTAATATCTCGTGACGTGCTATCACGGCCTGTATTGCTTTATTAAAATAAGTGACATTATAGGATCCTTTTAGCTCAATATCATAAGGCATATTATAGACACTAGCACCAGATTCAAACTGGCTCAATGTCCATAATCTTTGCTGGCCAGGAGATAATGCATAACTATCTGCTTCCGCTACAGGAATAATTTCCTGTGCTCCTTCATTATGAGAATTTAATGCGCCTGTATCTAATAAATAAGTTGTTATACGCTCTTTATTTTCCTTAATTTCTGATAACAGTTGTGGATCTATTTCTTTTGCTTTCGCGAAAAGCTTTAATTGACCATCTACCACTTCTAGAGCAATTCCTGCTTCTGTTATTTTATGTAATAAATCAATCATAACTCTATCTCTTTAAGTGATTCTCTTTCTGATTTAATTTGCTCTTGGTTTTCTATAAATTGTATTTGGGAGGCTAGGTATTCTATGGTAGGAGACATAAATAAATTTTTAATATTTATCTCTACATTAAAAGTCCTATTAACCTTTGAAAGTACTTTGGTTCCTTTTATACTATGACCTCCTAATTCGAAGAAATCATCTAATACACCTACTTTTTCTATCTCAAGAACTTCTTGCCAAATAGCGACTAATTTTTCTTCAATACTATTGCGTGGTGGTATGTATGTTACCTTACTTGAAATACCTGCAATTAAAGGATCTGGTAATGATTTAAAATCTACCTTTCCATTCGTATGTACTGGAAACTTTTCTAGCTGTACAAAATAAGAAGGGATCATATACTCAGGAAGGCTCTTTTTAAGGGTTCCCTTAAGATGCTTTACCTCTTCCTCTTGGGAAGAAATAAAATAAGCAGCAAGTTCGTTTTCTTGAGATACATTACTTTCTATAACAGTTACTATGGCTTGACTGATTTTATTAATTTTCAATAAACAGTTTTCGATCTCCCCTAGCTCAACACGATTCCCTCTTATTTTTACCTGATGATCTTTTCTTCCTACAAACTCAATATTGCCATCTTCCCATTTTCTACCTAAATCTCCTGTTCTAAATATCCGTTCGCCATTTAGAAACGGATTGTCAATAAACTTCACCGCAAACTCTTGTGATGTATTTGTATATCCAGCAGACACGCAGTCTCCACTTACACAAATTTCACCTATAGCGCCTGTGGGTAAGACATTTAAAAACTCATCTAGTATATATACTTTTACATTTTCTATAGGCTTACCAATAAGAATATTTTCATTTTGAATAATTTCTTGAGATTGGTACGGTCTATTTTCTATAGAAGCCGCTATTTTTACTTGCTCTTCTAGCACTAATTTTAAATCTTCTTTTGTGGTATAAGGATTCATAAAAACAGTTCGAAATAAAAGGTGTCTCACTTCATTTTCTTTCTTTTTTATTTGTGTATACGACACAAACGTGTTTCCTCTTTTAAATTGTTCTTTTTGAATCTTAACATTCACTTCATTAATTTCCACTAGTTCTTGATCACTCAAGGTTTCTTTACCTCTATATTTTTCAGGCACATATCTGTAGAGTACAATATTTAAGTCTGGCTTAAACACGAGATCAAACTCTGGATGCTGCGCAATTTCTTTTGCAAAAAACTGTGCAGTGTTATAATTATGCCTTACCACTTGGGCAAAACCTTCTTTCCCGAAAATTTTGAACACAGCGTGCAAAGCAAAACTCATGAAATTCTTAGATCCTTCTATCGTAAACTTTCCGAGATCGTAGCTTCCTTTTCTAGCCTGATAATGTGTGTTATTTTCTGAGGAATTTGCAAAATTTGGATCTTTAAATACACACACACTTAATCCGATAGGAATGTATAATTGTTTGTGTGCACATATCGAAACAGAATCTGCTAATTCTATCCCTTTCATCTTGACTCTGATGGCATCATCTGTTAAGAAACTTCCACCAAAAGCGGCATCTACATGGTAATGAATATTGTGAGTATTTGCTATTTCTCCTAGCACTTCCAGCGGATCAATATTACCAGATTCAGTAGCTCCAGCAATTCCTACCATGCCAAGGATAAGTGCTTTTTCATTACGTAATTCTGTAATCAAAGAGACGACTTCTCGTTGTATAGTACTGGTGTCTTTTCCTTCAAAGTCAAGAGAGATAAAAGCATCTGTACCTAGGCCTAGTAATTTTAGTGTTTTACCAAATGAGTAATGGCACCAATCTGATCCTAATAAAACAACGCGATCATAATCATACGCTTTCAAGGCACTTAGAAGTCCTTCTTTTTTAATCCCTCCAAATCCTTCTTTAGGTTGTAATAAATTATTTAAGGAGTAACTTAATGCCATCATATTAGACATCGTACCTCCATTAGTTATAACACCTAGCGCTTGATCTGCATTTTGAACAAAGTCAGCATAGAAATTTTGATGATTGGCATACACTAAATTATGAAATATGCCTATTACTTGCTTTTCAATCAAAGTCGCTACCATAGAGGTTTCTATTTTGACTTGATTTTGATTTAAAGCAACGATCAGAGCATTCATTTCTCTGATAATATTTGGAATAGGACTTGTCATATGTCCTATATATGAAGGGGTGCTCACATTTACTATATTGGGAAGCACCTTGTTTTCTACAAATTTTAAATACGCATCTGCATCATATTGAGCATCTAGACTTACATCCTTAAAATCGTTAAGTTCTAAAAGCGCTTGAAAGTCGTCTGACACAATTTTTTTAGACACCTGATGTTTTGTAATTAATGTCTCTATTTTGTTTTGAGATGTATACTCAAACAGTTCAAAATCTTTATAGAGATTATACGTATCATAGGTATCGTAATAGGTAGCGTCTGCGGTTACTTCGGTAGATCCATAAATATTTAATAACCTCACATTGCTTCGTTGTTGTACTGCATAAAAATGTTGTACATCACTTTTCTTTAGTGAAGCGCCACTACTTATCCATATATTAAGTTGATCAAGATGCTCTTTGCAAAGCACTGGATGGGCTAATAATGCTCTTAGTAACGAAGGCACTAATACAATACGGGTAATATGATTTTCGCGTAAGCTTTTAATAAAATTAGGAATATCAAGAATTTCTGATTTTTTAAAGAATACAGAAGGAATTCCTCTTAATAAAGGCCCATATATTTCCCAAATATGATCTACAAAACTTATAGATGTCTTTGCACAACAGACTTCTGATTCTTGAAATGGATAATTGTTCCACATCCAGTGTAATCTGTTGATCACACTATCTGATTTTATGAGTATGCCTTTAGGAATTCCTGTAGAACCTGACGTATAAATAATAAACTCTATGTCATTATCGTAGGTAGGTTGTAGTTTTACAACGCTTCCGTCTTTATTATTATACGTATTCATCTCTATCAGGAAATCCTGATTAATGCTAAAGGCACTGTTACTATCTTCTTTTATAAAATCAATTCTATCTTGTGGTGTTTCTGGATCAATAGGAACATAAATAGCACCTATTTTTTTGATGGCTAATAAAACGGCCAAAAGATGCTCATTATGAGGCAGTGTGACCACTATTCTATCTCCGTAATTTACATTAAACACAGAAGACAGGTACACTGCATAGGTATTTGATTTTTCATCTAACTCTGCATAAGAAAGTGTATGATCTTTATAAATAACAGCAGTGTGATGAGGCGTTTTTTGTACTTGAGCGTCAAATAAACGTATAATATCTTTTCCTTTAGGATAGGCTACTTTTGTATTGTTAGACCCATCTAATAACCTCATCTTCTCATCTTCAGAAAGAAATTGAATTTTGGACACTTCTTGTTCTGGAGTATTTAAAACACTCTCAAGTAGTTGTTTATAATTACGTATAAAGCTTTCAATAACCTTATACTCATACACATCTGTATTATACTCTATATGTACTTTCAGGTAACCGCCTAGGATTTCAAACGTAATATCAATATCAAATTTTGGGTTTGATGCACCTAAATCTGTGATTGCTAAAAGTTCTTCTTCTCCTAGTTTGAGTTCACTGGTATCATTATTGAAATTCTGAAATACCATCATAATATCAAAAAATGCATTACGAGAAGTATTGTGCTTTATTTGTACATCTTCAACAAGTCGATCAAATGGATATGCTTGATGCTTATAAGCATCAAGTGTATTTTGTTTTACTTTGGCAAAAAAAGTAGTAAAACTATCAAGAGGTGTTAGCTTGTTTCTTAATGCTAATGTATTTGTGTAAAACCCTATCTGATTCTTTAATTCTACGTGTTCTCTTCCAGCAATGGGAGATCCTATAACGATATCATCTGTATTTGTATATCTATAAATAAGTACGTTTAAAGCAGCGAGTAACCCCATAAATGGCGTACCTCCTTGTTGATTACAGTAATTTATAAGACTCGTTGTCGTTTCTTTAGAAATATAGGTACTGATGCTTTGTCCATTATTAGTTTTAAATAAGGGACGTTTTTGGGTACTTGGTAAATTAATTGTTGGGATACTTCCTGCAAGAAGATTTTCCCAGTACGCTTTATTTTCTTGATAAGATGATGTCTCTAACTGCGAAAGTTGCCAGGCGGCATAATCTTTATACTGTACTCTTAATGTAGGTAATTCTAACGGTGTATTATTTACATAATGATTATAGAAAGCAAACACATCATTAGAAAGTACTTGCATAGACCATCCATCACTTATAATATGATGCATATTATAATAGAAGGTATAACTATTGTCTGCCATATGTAACAATGACGCTCTAATTAAAGGGCCATTCTCAAGGTCAAATTGTGAATGCATATCGTCTTCTATATAAGCATCTATTGCACTCGTTGATTGCTCTCCTAAATCTCTAAAATCTTTATAATCTACTTTAAAATCTAATTCATTTTGTGTGAGTATATATTGATGTACAATGCCTGAATTATTTTCTTTAAAAACAGTTCGTAATATCTCATGACGATCTATCGTTGCTTGTATGGCTTGCTTAAATTTTTCTATATCATAATCACCGTGTAATACAATTCTAGATGGCATATTATAAGCGACTGTTCCTTCCTCAAATTGACTCAAGACCCACAATCTGCGTTGCGCATCAGAGATAGGATAACTAAGAGAAGCCGACGCTTTTGGTATTTCTGTATATGAATCTTGAAGTGAAAATGAGCGCAAATATGTTACTATTCTATCTTTATTATCTCTGATAAGAGTAATCGTTTCGGCATCTATATCTTCTCTTAATTGTGAAATTTCTAAATCATCTCCAGATAATGCGACACCAATGCCGCGCTCCCTCAAGTCTTTTATTAAATAAGCGATATTCTCCATGATTCTATATTTTTATTACTAATCTGTGGCTTCTTATAAGCGTTGATTATTGATCTTAGATGATATTAAATAACAATTCTTTTTACTGTAGATGTGGTTTGAATTTCTCTTAACCACATTGAATTTTCTATTTCTATAGCTAGAAATTTAACCGTAGGATTGGCAAATATTTTCTCTATATCCACCTTAGTGTTAAAGGTTTGATACACTATCGACAGGAGTTTAGTGGCTTTAAGGCTATGGCCTCCCAACTCAAAAAAGTTATCTGTGATTCCTACACGACTCATTCCAAGAACATCTTCCCAAATAGCAACTAATTGCTTTTCAATTTCTGTGACGGGAGCTACATATTCATTTCTGATGAGATCTTTTTCTTTTACCTCTGGTAGCGATTTCTTATCTATTTTACCATTAGGCGTTAAGGGAAGTGAATCTAATGTCACAAAATAGGTGGGTACCATATATTCTGGAAGACGATTCCCTAGTGACATACGTATCGTAGATCTGTCTATATCACTCCCTACGATATATGCTACAAGTACTTGGTTGTCATCTTCTTTTTTGACCAATACAACGGCTTGTTCAATACCCTCTTCTCCTTGTAATGCATGTTCTATTTCGCCTAGTTCTATACGATGTCCTCGTATCTTTACTTGACTATCTTTACGTCCTGCATATATTATCGTGCCATCTGATAACCATCTCCCTAAATCTCCCGTCTTATATAAGCGTTCTCCTTTCATAAAAGGGTGACTTACAAAACTGTCATTAGTCAATGCTGGCTGATTCAAATATCCTTTTGACAGCCCTTTACCAGAAATGCAGATTTCTCCAACAACCCCTACAGGTTGTATCGTCATAGCATCTGAAAGAATATAAAATTGCGTATTCGTTATAGGTTTTCCAATAGGTACTGAAGCATCATATGCGCCAGTAACTATCTGGCAACTACTATACGTCGTATCTTCAGAAGGACCATATAAGTTCCTGATTTTTATCTCGTGATTTTGAAAATAGTTAGCCAACTTTACCGGAAATGCTTCTCCTGCTAGATTCATTCCAATCACCTGATTAAATGACACATTTCTATCTAGTAATGTTTGTACTACAGAAGGAACTGTATTCAGTAATATTTTATGATCATTTGCGATGTAATCACTAATTGACAGGCCATTATCTAGTAAGCGAATCTTTTTACCTATACTTAAAGGATAGAAAAACTCATATACTGATAAATCAAAACAATGGGAGGTTACTGCATATGCTATTTCAAAATCTGTATCCTTAAATTCTTTTATGGACCACTGCAACATTTCAGAAGCATTGGCATGCGTAATCATAACGCCTTTAGGTTTTCCAGTAGATCCTGACGTATAAATTACATAAGCTAAATTCTCTGGTTGTAAAGAAATAGATAGCTGTTCGCTAGTCGTATCCTTTTCTTTGATAAAAGAACTAATAAGCTCACTATCTATTGTTACTTTACACTGACTATCATTTTCTATATACTTAATACGTTCTTCTGGATAATTTTTATCAAGAGGGACATAAGCACTTCCTGTTTTTAAAACAGCTAAGAGTGATATAAGTAACCATTCATCACGGTCAAGCTTTACACCTATCAAACTTTCTGACGCTATATCATATCGATCTAATAGGAAGTTTGCTAGCTGATTAGACATTTCATCTAATTCCCTATATGTAAAAGACTTGGAACCAACCACCATCGCAATATTTTCTGGTGTTTTTTTAGTCTGTGCTATAAATAAGTCTACGAGTGTAGTCTTTGGATGATCCGTATGTGTTTTATTGAAATCAATTAATAGTTGAGTTTCTTCTGCTACAGTTAAATAATGAATCTCCTGGATATCAATCTTCGGATTTGAAATACCTTGTTCCAAAAAGTTTTCCAAATGAGCACATAGCTTTTCAATAAAATGAAGTTCATAAATGTCAATATTATACTCTAATTGCAATAAAAATGCTTCATCATGTTTAGAAAACACAAAGCTTATATCAAATTGACTTACTTTACGACTGTCTTTTTTATATCTATTAATTTCTAACCCCTCAACCGCTACCGTTTGTTCTCCAAGTATATCTTGCTGGTTTTGGTATACCACCATAATATCAAATAATGCAGAACGGCTTGTATCTCTAGGGATATTTAAAGCATCTATTAAATTATCAAATGGGTATTCTTGATGCTCATATACATCTAGTAATGTTGCCTTTTGAATAGCTACTAAAGATTCAAAAGATATGTGTTTATCAAAAGAAGTTCGAATCGCTAATGTATTAAGGAATAAGCCGACTTGATTTTCTAAATCCTGGTGCTTTCTTCCTGCTATTGGCGTTCCTACTATGATATCACTTGTATTTGTATAACGCGAAATAATGCCATTAACCGCTGTCATTAAAACCATAAACTCACTTACTCCGTTCTTTTCTGAAAATGACGTAATCGCTTTACTGATTTTTTTAGAAAAAGTGTGTCTAACATGGTCTCCATGATATGTTTTTATTTGCGGTCTTACCTTTTCTCTAGACAATTCTATGATGGGTAAGTCTCCTTGGAAGGTATCTTCCCAATATTTCTTTGATGTAGATAAGCTAGACTGCTTTTGTTCACTATGTAACCACTCTGAGTAATCTTTATATTGTATCGTAAGTTTTGGTAGTACAACATCTTCATTTTTCAATAAAGCGTCATATATAATCATAAACTCTCTACTGATCACTTCCATTGACCAACCATCACTAATAATATGATGCATATTTAATAGTAGTAAATGACGCTTCTCTTCTAATTTGATCAAACTTGAAGTAATAAGGGGTGCTTTTGTTAAGTCAAAACAATGTGAATAGCTATCATTAATAATAGAAGACGCCCTTTCATCTTTATTCATCTCTTGTGTAAGATCATGTACAGTGATGGTTGCTTGTACCTCTTCTATTGGAAGAATATATTGTCTTACTTCTCCTTGATCATCATTTTTAAAGTACGTTCTTAAACTTTCATGTCTCATCATCAAATACCTGAATGCTTCTGTAAACAAATGATGATTAACACTTCCTTCTAAGTGAAAAACAACAGGAATATTATAGGCAACGCTTCCTGCTTTAAATTGACTTAATGCCCATATTCTTCGTTGTGATGATGTTACTACATAATTATTTTGATCTTCAGCCTTAGGAATAGCAACATGTGTACTTTCTTTTGTACATCTAATTATTTCTGAAATAGTCGGATGTAAAAAGACATCTTTTACAGAGAGTTCTAGCCCTAATTCTTTTTTAATTTTATTGACGATTAAAGTGACTTTAAGACTATGACCTCCCAACTCAAAAAAGTTGTCTGTGATTCCTATATGATTCATCCCAAGAACATCTTCCCAAATAGTAACCAATTGCTTTTCAATTTCTGTTACAGGAGCTACATATTCATTTCTTATAAGATCTTCTTCAGCGATCTGTGGCAATAATGCCTTGTCTACTTTACCATTAGCCGTTAAAGCAATATTAGCGACCTCTATATAATAACTTGGTATCATATATTCTGGCAGCTCAGCTTCTAATGCTATTCTTAAAGATTTCTTATCTATTTCTTCATTACATACATAATAAGCCACAAGCACTTTATCATTTTCAATATCACAATCAACAACAACGGCTTGCTCTATAGATTTTAATTCTATTAATACATTTTCTATTTCACCTAGCTCTACTCTATATCCCCTTATTTTTATTTGATTATCTATTCTGCCTACAAATTCTATATCTCCGTTTGGAAGCCATTTTCCTAAATCTCCGGTTTTATATAGGTTTCCGCTTTCGCGAAAGCGGTTTTTTACAAACTTCTCTGCGGTTAATTCAGGTTGATTAAGATATCCTCTTGACAACCCAACACCAGCTATACATATTTCTCCAACAACACCGATAGGTTGTAAGCATACATCTTTAGAAAGAATATATAGTTGAGTATTAAATATTGGGGTCCCAATAGGGATCATATCACTCACTCGGTTTTTAAGATCAAAACTGGTCGTAACTACCGTATTTTCGGTAGGACCATAATTATTATAAATCTGTAATCCCTGTGCCTCATTGGGTAATTTAAGTGCTTCTCCTCCAGTTAAAATTTTAACGGTATCTAATGCTATTTTTTGTGCTGCTAATTCTTCACAAATTTTTGTAGGTAAATACGCATGAGTTATCTTATTATCCTGTAAGAATTTTGTGAGAAGCTGGACATCATATCGTACTTCTGAATCAGAAATTGGGTATAATGTACCTCCTGATACTAAATAGGGGTAAATTTCCCAAACAGAAGCATCAAACCCAATACCAGCATATAAACTCCCTCTACTAGAAGTATCTAAACCATATGTTTCGATATGCCAAAAACATAAATTCAATAAACTTTTATGCGCTATCATAACCCCTTTAGGTTTACCCGTAGATCCCGAAGTATAGATCACATATGCTAAGTTGTCTGAAGTATAGGAGACTTTTGGTAATTCTTTAGAAATAGAGGCTGTACCCTCAAACACTGTCAAAAATTCTTTGTCTACAATAATTTCACAACCGCTATCTTCTTCTATATACGTGATGCGTTGCTCAGGATAATTAAGATCTATAGGAACATAAGCACATCCTGTTTTTAAAATGGCTAGTACTGTTATGGGTAACCATTCATTTCTGTCTAATTTCACACCTACAAGGTCTTCTACACCTAACTCATAATTAGATAAAAGGTAATGAGCCAACTCATTAGAGCGCTCATCTAATTCTTTATATGTAAGCTTTTTATCTTTATATACAATGGCGATAGCCTCTGGAGTCTTTATTACTTGTTTTACAAAAACATCCACAATAGTTGTCGTTGGTAAATCAACGGTAGTCCTATTAAAATCATTCAATAACTGTGATTCTTCAGAAGAAGTTATAAATGAAATCAATGCTATTCTTTGCTGTGGGTTTTGGATCGCTTTCGCCAAAAAATTCTCAAAATGAACACTTAGGCGTTCTATAAAGTCTAGTTCATAAATATCTGTATTATATTCTATATGAAGTAGTAGTTGATCCTCTACTTCTAAAAAAGCAAAACTGAGATCAAACTTACTAAATGACTTCTTTGTGCCTTCATAGGAAGTAATATCTACACCAGCTACCTGTAACTCACTTGAGGCTAGTAATTCTCTTTGATTTTGAAAAACAACTAATGCATCAAAAAGTGCCGATCTACTTAGATCTCTTTTTATCTCAAGTACTTCAATTAAACTATCAAAAGGATACTCTTGATGTGAGTATGCATTTAATAGTGTTTCTTTTTCTATAGCTAATAATTCTTCAAAGGTTGATGTTTCTTCAAATTTTGTTCTAATAGCTAGGGTGTTTAAATACAGTCCTATTTGACTTTCTAAATCGCTATGCGCTCTACCCGCTACAGGCGTGCCTAAAATAATATCTCTTGTATTAGTATATCTAGAAAGCAACCCATTAACACCAGCCATTAACGTCATAAATAGAGTGACTCCATTTTCTTGAGTATAGGTATTAAGCTTAGAGGTAAACTCCTTAGAAAAGGAGTAATCTAGTCCTGAACCGTTATAGGTTTTTATTTTGGGTCTTGCCTTATTAGAAGGTAGTTCTAACACGGGTAATTCGCCCGAAAATGTATCTAACCAAAATGCTTTAGATTTTTCTAATTTATCTTGCCTGGCTTCGGTATGTTGCCATTCTGAATAATCCTTGTATTGAATAGGGAGTTCAGGTAATTTTACTTCCTGTCCTAAAGACAATCCATTATAGATGGTCATAAATTCTTTATTCAAAACTTCCATAGACCATCCATCACCTATAATGTGATGCATATTAAACATCAATATGTGTCTATTGTCAGACATCTTTACTAGCTCACCTATAAATAAGGGTCCTGCTTGTAAATCAAAAACATGCTCCTTAAAGTCTTCTATATATGCTTCTGAAAAAGTAGCATCAGAAGTACTCATATCTGTATATCGCAACGCACTCGGATACCTATCTTCAGGAATAATAAATTGTCCCAACACGCCATCTGTATCTTCTTTAAAAACAGTACGAAGACTCTCATGTCTCCCTATCACTCTAGTATATGCTAACGATAAGGCATCAACATCTATCGCTCCTTTAAATTCAAACGCATTGAATATATTATAGGCTGTATTACCTGACTCAAATTGACTTAATGCCCACAAACGTTGCTGAGAAGAAGTAAGGTTATAAGTGTCCTTCTTTGCTGCTTTAGGAATAGACTCCGAAGAAGAAAGTAATGCAACTAGCTCACTCTTATGTACTTTGATTTGATCGATAATCTCAGGAGTCAATGTTCCCTTAGGAGCATTGATTTTAAGACTTCCATCTACCACCTTAAGTCCGATTTTCAATGACTGTAACGTATGTATTAAATGTGCTATCACGATATAATTTTTTCAGGTTAAATTGAAACACTAGAATGGTTTCTGGAATCAAGGCGTCACCACTACCCACTGATTATCAGTGAATACTATTAAAAACGACATGAGAAAGGTATTAATAAGCATGACGACTATACGTTGTCATACTTTTAAAAAGCAGTACACTTTTAGTACTGAAAATGAGAATTTCTAAATTGTTATTTCATCCAAATTATCAGCTGTTTCTAGCTCTAATTGATTTTGAAAAACAATGAATTGTAACTTCTTAGAAACCCCAGTAATCTCCTGGGTTTCGTATAAGTCTTGAATGGAAAACCGCGTATTATAGGTCTTATTAATTTTATTAATGAGGACGGTCGCTTTTAGACTATTACCTCCTAACTCAAAAAAGTTATCGGTCACTCCTATTTTTTCTATGCCTAATACTTCTTCCCATAATTGAGCTAGCGTTTCTTCTATCTCATTTGTTGGGGCTACATACTCTCGTTTTATAACGTCTTCAGAACTCACTGGTGGTAGTGCTTTCTTGTCTATCTTACCGTTTGGTGTTAATGGCATCTCCTCTAGAAATACATAATAACTCGGTAACATATATTCAGGCAATTCTTGCCCTAATGACAAACGAAGTGTTTGTTTATCTACGAGAGACTCACTTACTAAGTAACTCACAATGACTAACTCGCCTTGTACTTTTGAAGTAATCACAACACATTGATCAATGCCTTCTTGTGCTTGTAATACATGCTCAATCTCTCCTAATTCTATACGGTGACCACGTATCTTCACTTGACTATCTTTTCTACCTACATATTCTATGGTGCCATTAGGTAACCATTTCCCAAGATCTCCGGTCTTATATAAGGTGCCGCTTTCGCGAAAGCGGTTAGCAACAAATTTTTCTTTTGTTAATGTTGGTTGATGTAAATACCCTCTAGAAATTCCATCACCAGAGATACAAATCTCTCCAATAACACCTATAGGTTGTAACGCTAAAGCATCTGAGAGTATATAAAACTGGGTGTTGTGAATCCCCTTTCCAATAGGAACAGAACGATCATACTCTTTTTCTACACGATAGATACTACTATAGGTCGTATCTTCTGATGGACCATATAAATTACGTAAGGCAATTCTTGTATCCTTAAAGTGGGATGTAATGCTTACTGGAAATGGCTCTCCTGCTAGGTTAATACCTACTACATTAGAAAAATCAACTTCCTTTTCTATGAGCATCTTTAATACAGAAGGAACTGTATTAATCAAAATATGACTATCTGTATCTATATAATCACTAATGGATAATCCGCTATCCAATAATCGGATAGGCTTTCCTATACTTAAAGGATAGAAAAACTCATATACAGACAAATCAAAACAATGAGAGGTTACTGCATATAATACATCAAAAGGAGTATCGCTAAATTCACTTGCAGACCAATGTAACATTGAAGATGCATTCTTATGGGTAATCATGACTCCCTTAGGCTTCCCTGTAGACCCAGACGTATAAATAATATAGGCTAAGCTTTCTGACCCAAAAGTTAGTTTAGGCAATTCTTTAGAAATAGGCTCGGCTGTTTTGAAAGAGGCAATCACCTCTTCATCTATCGTTACTTTACATTGACTGTCTTGCTCGATATAAGCAATACGTTGTACTGGATACTTTGTATCTAAAGGGACATAAGCACATCCCGCTTTAAGTACCGCCAATAACGAAATAAGTAACCACTCACTACGATCTAATTTTACCCCGACCAGATTTTCTTGTTCTAAGCCATAGGTACTTAATAAATAATGTGATAATTGATTTGATAACTCATCTAACTCTTTGTACGTAAAACTCATATCACCAGACATCAAAGCAGTTGCATCTGGTGTCTTTTTTGCTTGATTTACAAACAAATCTACCATGGTCGTATCTGGATATGCAACAGTAGTCGCATTAAAATCGATGAGTAATTTTGATTCCTCTTCTGGGGTTAAATAATTAATAGTAGACACTTTAGCTTCTGGTTTTTCAATAGCTTTAGATAAGAAATTTTCAAAATGAACATTCAAACTTTCTATAAAGTCTAACTCATAAATATCTGTATTATACTCTATGTGTAATGATAGCGCTCCTTTTTCTTCTGAAAAGATAAAACTCAGATCATATTTACTGAATGACTTATCCATATTTTGATATGGAGATACCTCAACACCATCCAAAACCAATCCTCCAGATACTAATAATCCTTGTTGGTTTTGAAATACAACGAGGGCATCAAACAACACAGACCGACTTAAGTCTCTTTGGATATCTAGTGCCTCAACCATACTTCCAAAAGGATATTCTTGGTGAGAATAAGCCTTTAATAAGGTCTCTTTTTGTATGGCCAGCAAGGCTTCAAAAGTGACCTCTTTTTCAAAGGAGGTTCTAATAGCTAATGTATTTAAGTATAGCCCTACTTGATTCTCTAAATCTGCATGTTCTCTTCCTGCTACCGGAGTTCCTAAAATAATATCTGTCGTATTTGCGTATCTAGATAGTAACCCATTAAGCCCTGCCATCAATACCATAAATAAGGTCATACCGCTTTGTTGCGCATACGTATTTAGTTGGGACGTAGATTCTTTAGAAAATGTATAGTCTATACTAGAACCATTATACGTCTTAAGCTTAGGTCTGATAGTATTAGAAGGTAATTCTAAAATAGGTAAATCTCCAGAGAATGTATCCAACCAAAATGCTTTGGATTTTTCTAAAACTTCTTGTCTAGCATCACTGTTTTGCCATTCTGAATAATCTGTATATTGAATAGATAACTCCGGTAATACCACTTCTTCTCCTTTACACAATCCATTATAAATGGCCATAAATTCTGTACTCAATACACCCATAGACCATCCATCTCCAATAATATGATGCATGTTAAGCATTAAGATATGTTGCTCTTCAGATACTTTGACAATCTCTCCAAGGAATAAAGGCCCTTTTTCTAGATCAAAAGCATGTCTTTGAATAGCATCTGAGTGATCTTTTAGCTCTTGATTTGTAGCATTGCTTAAATCTACAAATGCTAACTTACCTTTATATTCCTGCATCGGAATGATATACTGCCCAAGATTTCCTTGTTCATCTTCTTTAAAAACAGTACGCAGACTCTCATGTCTCGCCACTATTTTATTAAAAGCGATTGATAGCTTATCAAAAGATAGTGTTCCTTTAAAGTCAAATGCCTCAAATATATTGTAGGCAGAATTTCCTGCATCAAACTGACTCAATGTCCATAATTGTTGCTGAGAAGAAGTAAGCGAATAATAGGCTTTCTTTTTTGCTTTCGGAATAGACTCTGAAGAAGAAAGCAATGCGATTAACGCACTCTTATGCACTTTAATCTCATCTATGATTTCCGGAGTCAGAGCATCCTTTGGAGCATTAATCTTAAGGCTTCCGTTTACAACCTTGAGTCCTATTTTTGACGACTGTAGCGTATGTATTAAATGTTCTATCACGACGTAAGTTTTTAAAGTTAATTTGAAATGTATAAATGGTTTCCAAGGTCACAGCATCACTATTATGAACTAAAACCACAATAGAGAATACTTAAAATGGATGTAAATAGTATGGGTATATAGAACCTCTGTATATATTAAATAGTGAGTTCATCTACACTATCTACGTTTAATTGATTTTGAAAAACAATAAATTGTAGTTTCTTAGAAACGCCTATAATCTCCTGGGTTTCATACAAGTCTTGAATCGAAAATCTAGTATCAAAAGCCTTATTGATTTTATTCACTAAGACAGTAGCTTTTAAACTATTACCTCCTAATTCAAAGAAATTATCAGTAATACCTATGCCATCAACGCCTAATACTTCTTCCCAAAGAGCTACCAACTGCTCTTCTACCGCATTTGTAGGTACTATGTGCTCTTGTTGAATAATATCTTCTGTACGTACCTCAGGTAATGCATCTTTATCGATCTTACCATTAGGTGTTAATGGTAATTCATCTAAAAACACATAATAACTTGGCACCATATATTCTGGTAATTCCAGACTTAGGGATACACGTAATTGTTGTTTATCTACAGGCGAAGAACTTACTAAATAGCTTACAATTGTATGATTACCATCTGTATTGCTTATCACAACAACTGCTTTATCAATAGTAGTTTGTTGTTCTAACACATGTTCGATCTCTCCTAATTCAATACGGTGTCCTCTTATTTTCACCTGACTGTCTTTTCTACCTAGATATACGATAGTACCATCCGGTAATCTCTTCCCTAGATCTCCTGTCTTATATAAGGTTCCGCTTTCGCGAAAGCGGTTTGCTACAAATTTCTCTGCGGTTAATCCTGGTTGATTTAAGTATCCTCTTGATAACCCATCCCCAGAAATACATATTTCTCCTATAATTCCTACAGGTTGTATTGACAACTCCTCAGATACAATATAAAATTGAGTATTGTCGATCGCATTACCTATAGGAACACTTCCGTCATAAGATCCCTCTACTCGATAATAACTACTATACGTAGTATCTTCAGATGGGCCATATAAATTTCGTATCGCAATGCCTGAGTCTTCAAAATAATTGGCAATAGACACAGGAAAAGCTTCTCCCGCAAGATTGATTCCTACTGTATTTTCAAAAGAAACTTCCTTTTCTATAAGTGTTTGTATCACCGATGGAACCGTATTAATCAATACATTCTTATCTGTCTCTATATAATCTCCAATAGACAATCCATTAGGTAATAATCGAAGTTGCTTTCCAATACTTAGTGGATAAAATAACTCATATACCGATAAATCAAAACAATGCGATGTTCCTGCATATAACATATCAAAATTCGTATCCCTAAATTCTCCCATAGACCAATGCAACATAGAAGAAGCATTTTTATGAGTGATCATAACGCCCTTTGGTTTTCCTGTAGATCCTGAGGTATAAATAATATATGCTAAATGATCTGCATTAAAAGGTACTTTTGGAAGTGTATTTGAAATAGGATCTGCGTTCTTAAAAGCAGCTAAAACGGTCTCGTCTATGGTTACTTTACACTGACTATCTTGCTCTATATAGGCAATACGTTGTGCAGGATAATTAGTATCTAACGGAACATATGCACATCCCGCTTTTAAAACAGCTAGTAATGTAATCAATAACCACTCATTACGATCTAACTTGACCCCTACGAGATCTTCTACTGCTAGATCATGATGTACTAAAAGATAATGAGCTAACGCATTGGATCGTTCATCTAATTCTCTATAGGTAAATCTCTGATCTTCAAAAACAAGTGCCGTAGCCTCTGGTGTTTTTGTAGCTTGAGCTACAAATAAATCTACCATGGTCGTCTCTGGATATGCAACCGTTGTATCATTAAAATCATACAATAGTTGAGATTCTTCTGAAGATCCTAAATAATTAAGTCGTGTAACGTTTTGACTTGGTGTCTGTATTCCTTCTACTAAAAAATTATTAAAATGATAACATAAACGCTCTATAAAGTCTACCTCATAAATATCTGTGTTGTATTCTATCTGTAATGATAATTGTCCTTTTTTCTCTGAGAATATAAAACTCAAATCAAATTGACTTACTTTTCTTTGATACCCTGTATAAGGACGGATACTTAATCCATCTATATCCAAATGATCGGCATCAAATATATCTTGCTGATTTTGGAATACAACCAGTACATCAAATAATGCAGATCTACTTGTATCTCTTCCTAAACCTAATTTTTCTACCAATTGATCCAAAGGATATCCTTGGTGTGAATATGCATTTAATAGGGTTTCTTTTTGAACGCTTACTAACTCTTCAAAAGTCGCCTCTTTTTCAAAAGTAGTTCTAACAGCTAATGTATTTAGGTATAATCCTACTTGGTTTTCTAAATCACTATGCTCTCTCCCTGCCATTGGAGTCCCTACAATAATATCGGTTGTGTTGGTATATCTCGATAGAATCCCATTAACACCTGCCATCAAAATCATAAACAGACTGGCACTTTGCTTTTCTGAAAACATTCTCAAGTGGGCACTTGCATCTTTTGAGAAGTCATAGGTAAATGAATCCCCTACATACGTTTTAATTTTTGGTCTCATCTTATTTGTAGGAAGCTGCAACACAGGTAAGTCTCCACTAAAAGTATTCAACCAATATTCCTCTGATATTTTTAAAGAAGCTGTTTGGGCTTCACTTCGCATCCAAGAAGCATAATCTTTATACTGTACCGTTAGTTCTGGTAAGTCTATCTCTTTTGCTTGCACCAAATGATCGTAAATGGTGATAAACTCTTTACTTAATATTTCCATAGACCAACCATCACTTATAATATGATGCATATTAAAAAGCAAAATATGCTTATCTTCTGATACTCTTACAAGGGTTACACGTACTAAGGGTGCTTCGCCAAGATCAAATTGATATTTATAGCTATTGATCACTCTTCTTTCTAAAGCTTCCTCTTGATTCTCAACATCACTATAATCATAACAATCAATATCAAACTCAACAGCCAACGCATCTACAATATATTGACGTACTTCTCCTTCTTCATTTCGTTTAAAAAATGTTCTCAACACTTCATGCCTAGCAATAACCATATGAAATGCTTCTTTTAAATTTGCGACATCTAGCGTTCCTTCTAGCTCAAATGAGCCTGGAATATTGTAGGCTTTATTACCGCCTTCAAACTGACTTAAAATCCATAAGCGATGTTGTGAAGAAGTTAATACATAATCTTCCTGCACAGGTGCTTTTGGAATAATACCATAAGCACGATTTCCTAATTTAGGAATCATTCCCGCTATAGTAGGATTAAGAAACATTTCTTTGATCGTGATATCATATCCTAATCTACTTTTAACCTTATTAACGACTAATATCAAGGTAAGACTATGACCTCCTAGCTCAAAGAAATTATCTGTAAGCCCTATTTTTTCTATCCCTAATACTTCTTGCCATATCGTAACAAGCTGTCTTTCTAAGGGTGTTGTAGGTGCTACATAAGCACGCTGAATTCTATCTTTAGACTGAATAGAAGGTAACGCCTTCTTATCTATTTTACCATTAGACGTTAAAGGGATTGCCTCTAATTCTACATAGTAATTAGGTAACATATAATCTGGTAATTGCTCACTTAGTTGTAAGCGTAATTCTTGCTTATCTATAGGCGTATTTCCTACTATATAAGCCACAATAGCTTGGTCACCTTCAACTTCTTTAGTAACTACGACGCATTGATTAATCATTTCTTGTGAGGATAGTGCATAGGCTATTTCTCCTAACTCTATACGGTACCCTCTTAGTTTCACCTGATCATCTTTACGACCTAAAAAGGCGATCGTCCCGTCTGATTCCCATCTGGCAATATCTCCAGTTTTATAAAGTTTTGCGCCTTCTATAAAAGGGTGCGCAACAAATTTCTCTTTCGTTAATTCTTCTTGATGTAAATATCCTCTTGATAGCCCATCTCCAGAGATACATAATTCTCCAAAAACACCTATAGGTTGTAGTGATAAATCATCAGATAAAATATACACTTCTGTATTCGTAACAGGTGTCCCTATAGAAATAACATCTCTTTCTAAATGGCTTTCATTCACTTTACACATGGTAGAGCTTATCGTGGTTTCTGTAGGACCATATTCATTATAAAAATCGGCAACAGCACATAGCTTTTCCGCTAAACTTTTTGGGCAAGCCTCTCCTCCTGCAATAATTCTACGTAAATCGTTACAAGAACCAAGATCATTCAAATGTGCTAAATAACTTGGTGTTGCATGTATATGTGTGATAGCGTATTCTTTTAACACGTTCGTAAAATCTACCGGATCTATCATACGATCTTTAGATACACCTACAAGGGTAGCACCATGTAATAATGCTAAAAATATTTGCTCCATCGAAGCATCAAAAGCAGGGTTTGAAAATTGTAAGACACGCTCTGAACTTGAAAAATCAAAAGCCTTTCCTTGTCCTATAATATAGTTGACCAAACTTTTATGCTCAATCATCACCCCTTTAGGATTTCCTGTAGACCCTGATGTATATATAATATATGCTAGGTTGTTTGCTTCCAAAGAAATCTTAGGTAACTGTGTGCTGTATCGGTCTTGTTTTGTAACAAAATCAGATACAATCATATCATTTATAGTCACCTTACTATTACTATCATTTTCTATATAATCAATGCGTTGTTGTGGATAATTAGGATCAACCGGCACATAGGCACCTCCTGTTTTTAAAATGGCTAACAATGAAATATATAACCACTCGCTACGCTCTAATTTTACCGTAACTAAATCTTCTTTTTCAATAGTAAAGCCAGTCAATAAATAATTGGCAAACTGATTTGAAATCGTATCAAGTTCGCTATACGTAAACTCCTTATCATCAAACACCAATGCAATAGCATCTGGCGTATTCTCTACCTGTGCTACAAATAGATCTACGATAGTCTTCTCAGATGGATAAGCGACTCTTGTCGCATTAAAATCCTGCAACAACATCTCTTTTTCTGATTCCGGAATATAATCTACAGCACTTAAAGACTGCATTGGATTTGAGATAAGACTCTCAAGAACATTCAAATAAGCGACCAAAATACGCTCCATAGTACTATGCATGAAGATATCTGCATTGTAATCCCAATCAATAGAAATTCTTCTGTCCTGTTGGTTTCCAACTGTATAATCTATTTGCTCATAAATGGTATTGATAACAACGCTTATATCAAATTGCGTCGCTTTATTATGTCCTTTTATAATTTCTATCTCCGCATCTAGCAATGACATACTTTGTATAGGAACATTTATAAAACTAAACATATATTGAAAAAGCGGATGCGTGTGTAGTCCTCTTTCTGGGTTGATTCTCTCCACAACTTTTCCAAAAGGAGTGTCTTCGTGAGAATACGCATCTAAGCATGTTTCTTTTACTTCCTGAAGCACTTCGATCAATGTATGATCACTTGAAAATGTTGTTCGTAAAGCAATGGTATTTACGATCATTCCCAATACTTCCTGAAACTCTTTGTAACGTCTGTTGGCTACTGCAGTTCCCACACAGATATCTGTCTGGTTACTAAATTTAGAAAGTGTTACTTTAAAGGCCGTCATCATTGTAATAAATAATGATACCTGCTGCTTTTCAGAAAACCGTCTTAATTTTTCAGAAAATTCGGATGAAAATACGTGAGAGATGGTTCCCCCATTTTTACTTGACGTATCTGGTCTATTAAAATCTAGCGGCAGTAATTGCTCATTAGAGAATCCTGTGAATTTTTCTTCCCAAAAATCTAATTTTTGGTTGAGTACGCTTTCGCGAAAGCTTTCTTTTTCCCAGTAGGCGTAATCCTTAAAAGTGACCTTAGGTTTTTTTACCTCAAACGCTGGGTTTCTTTTTAATTCGTTATAAATATCTACAAAATCTCTAAATAAAATACCCTGTGTCCATCCATCTAAAATTAAGTGGTGTTCACAAAATAAAAGCACATTTTCTTGAGCCGAAAATTTGAGTAACTCGACTCTAAACAAAGGCCCTTCTTCGATTTCAAAAGAAGCACTCTCTAGTTGATCAAGATGATCATGAATCACCTCATCTTTTGCTGCCTCTTTAACCTCTGTACAATTTACAACAGGAATTTTATACGCAAATGGAGATAGTATTTTCTGATAAGGTGCACCTTCATGGTTCACAAATACAGTTCTTAAAATCTCATGCTTTTCTATCAATTTAGAAAATGTTTTTTCTAACACTTCTACATCAACACTCCCTGTTAATCTAATGGCTCTAGATACGTGATATGACGTATCCTCAGTATCCAATTGATTTAAAAACCACAACCTATCTTGCGCATAAGACAATGGATAAAATTCTTGAATAGGCGCAATGATATTTTGAATTTCTTTTTTATCAAGAGAAGGAACAAGTTCACTAATCTCTTTGATTGTTGGAGATTTATAGAAATCTTTTAATGATAACTCTACTCCTTTCTGATCTCTTAAACTACTGATAAACTGATTTGCAAGTAATGAATGCCCTCCTAGTTCAAAGAAACTTACAGTCACATCTACCGCATCTAACTTTAGTAATTCTTGCCAGATCGCTGCAATCTCTTTTTCTTCTTTTGTAGAAGGAAGTTCAACCACTTTATTTGTATTAATAGTAACAGGCTCTGGTAAACTTTTTATATCTATTTTACCATTTGGTAACAATGGCAATGCATCTATAACTACAAAATGAGTAGGAATCATAAACGCTGGCAGATTTTCTTTTAAATCGACTACCAACGAATTTATATTTACAAAAGACTCATTAGCAACCAAATATGCAATTAAAATAGGCATTCCTTTCACCTCACTAATACACACATAACTATCCACTACATATGGATTTACCAGCTGTATAGCTTGTTCAATTTCTCCTGTTTCTATTCGATAACCTCTATAACTTAACTGATTGTCTTTTCTTCCAAAAAAGATAAGGTTATTATGTACATCCCATTTTCCAAGATCACCCGTTTTATAAATACGTTTCCCATGTATATCTAAAAATGCCTGATCTGTAAGTTCTTTCTTATTCAAATAAGAAACAGCCAGCCCTATTCCTGAAAGTCCGATCTCTCCGATCGCGCCTTTAGGTAATATTTTTGTACCATCTAGGAGATACACGCCTCTATTTGTAATAGGCTTTCCGATAGGAAGTGACGCATCTGCTTTTGTTACTTTATGATACGTAGCACATACCGTACTTTCTGTAGGCCCATAGGTATTGTAAACCTCATAAGAAGCTATAAGTTGGTCTACTTGATGTGCTTTTAATACATCACCTCCGCTTATGAGTGTTTTAAAACTTACATCATACTTGGTGTGATTATCATTGAGATATTGTAACACAAAAGGGTTGGTACTTAATAGTGTCACCTTATAATATTCACATTCTTGAAGCAACTTATGAAAATCTTTTGTATCATTTGCAATAACCAATTTCCCTCCTACCGATAGAATAGGGAAAATCTCCTCTATAGATGTATCAAAAGCAGTAGACGCTTGTTGTAAGACAATATCCTGGTTATCAATAGCAAAATACGCTCTAAATGTTAAAGTGTAATCATATAAAGATTGGTGATTAATCACAACCCCTTTAGGTTTTCCTGTAGAACCTGATGTGTATATAATATAAGCTTCATCACTAGGTACAATAGGTACCGGCGTATAATGCTCTAAAGATGTATATGCATCTATAATGGTATCTATATTACACTCAATCTCTTCTGCTATTGTTTGTGAAGAGGTATCTGTTAAGATAAAGTCTAATTGAGCATCTTCTATGATATATTGTTTTCTTTCTATTGGATATGCCTCATCAATAGGCACATAAATAGCGCCTGTTTTTAATATTGCAAGAATTCCAATAATACTTTTTTCTGATCTTGAGAGCATGACACCTACTTTAGCGCCTTTCTTTACACCTTTCATCTGTAAATAAGAAGCAACCGTATTTGCATGTTTTTCAAGTGTTGCATATTCAAGCGAAGTAGCTTGATATGCTACTGCTACGCTAGAAGCATGAGTAGACACTGAAAGATTCCAAAGATCCAAAAAGGTCTCTTCGGGTCTCTGTATGATAACTCCATTAGAAATAGCGTGTACTTCCTCTAATTGTGATTCACTAGAAATTTGAATGTCTGCTATCTCGGTATCTTTAATATCTTTTAATTGGGTTAATACATTTTTAAAAGAAGTGATCAATTGATTTGCCTCAAACTTAGACACATATTGTTCATTGATATCAAATCGAAAACTGATCTTTCTATCCATCCCTTCAAAAACATGTATTGAGATAGGATCTTCTTCACTATCGTTAGATAAAGGATAGATATCTGTTGCATTTCCTGAAAACTCAGCTTCGTATTGCATACGCTCATATGACAATCGCACATCATATAATTTTGAAGCTTCTTGAGATAAATTTCGCAATATATCAGCTTGTTGAAAACGCTGATGTCTATAGCACATAAAAAGGGTGCTTTTAATTTCTTTTATAAAATCTATGACAGACGCGGTAGTATCTAATGAAAGCTTTAAGGGTAATAAGCTCAGAAAAGGTCCGAACGTACGTTTTTCTGCTGCATTTTTCCTATTTAAAATAGGCATTCCTAGATTTACCTCATCTGTATTATAATATTTTGATAACACAATAGAGAAACATCCTAATAACAAATGAAAGATTCCTAATCGTTCTGTTTTTGCAAATTCCCAAAAAGCTTCATTTTCATCTTCAGATAAAGCGATTTCAATATTACAGTGACTTGTTGTTTTGTTGGTACCTGTATATATCAAAGAAGGTAACGCTGCATAACGCTCTAACCAAAAATCCATATCATTAGAAAACTCATCAGAAGCCCTATATGACTCTTCCGAATTGATAAAGTTCTCATAGGAGTAAGTATTTTTCTCAATACAAGCATCATCATACAAAACATCTGTGCTTAGTTGCTTATAGATTCTATTGACTTTGTTATATAATAATTGGAATGAAAAACCATCTGATATAATATGATGAAGTTTTGAGTACCATATATAGGATGTAGGCGTTATTTGTATAAGCCACATCTTATATAATTGCGTATCATTTTTAAGATCAAAAGGAATGACAAAATCTTCTTCTATTGCTTTTATTGCTTTTGATTGATCAGATTCCTCTAGATACGTTAAAGCTACATTTGGATCTATATCCTGAATAGTATAAGCTGGAAATCCGCTTTTTTCTTCAAAAGTAAAAGAGAAAATATCATTTTCCTTTGCTAAAATATCTATAGCAAGTCGGAAGCGATCCATATCAATACTTCCATTTATAAATGCGTACCCCCCAATATTATATTTTGGAGACTCGCTTTCAAGCATCTGATCTAGCCAGATATACTTCTGTACGTTTGTGACATTATTTTTCATCAGACTGCTTTTAATAATTTAGACAAATAGTGACTGGGCAATGTTGCTGTAATGCTCTGGTTTATAGAATCTATCCTAACAATAATCTTGTTATTATTATTGACATTTAGAATTTCACATTCTAATCCAGTAAAAGCTCCGTATTGAATTAATGCGATTTCGCCTTTTTCCAACCTATCTGTAGTTCTCTCTACATTTGTGATGTCTTCTGTAGTTAGTAAGAATTTAATTTTTTGAATCTCACTATCTCTTATAGTTGCATAAGCCGACCCACATTTAACAAAAGTGCAAGCACCGTTTATAGAAAAAGCCTTGTAAAAATCTTTCGGATTCTCGATTTTAACAAAGACATATGATGGAAAGAGAGGAAACTCTATCATCTTTTTTCGATCGCTCCATGTGCGCATTGTCTTTACCAAAGGCAGAAATGTCTCTAAGTACACTTCTTTCAATAGATTCTCTACTTTTCTTTCATGGCGTGACTTAACATAAAGAACATACCATCCTGCGTTTATAAGTTTTCCCATAACTATGATTTTTATTTGAGCAATTACTATGTGTTAGTAATTATGTGTTTGAAGTTTAAAAAATAGAGTAGATAAAGAATCTTAAAAAAAGACATAGCTTCGCTTCCTTGACTTACATCACGTTCATTCTTAAAAGGAAATTATGTTGTAAAAGAAACTGATCTTTATTGTATCATGTAGTTTGATACAGAAACTCTCTTTATATATATGTTGAGAGTTGATTTCAGATTACGTATATGTAATCATTTAATCCAGGTCCAAAATTTCAACTGTTTATAATAAGTGTGCAACAATCTGCTTTACTTATTAATATGGTACAAACATATACCAAAACAACCCCTCAAAAAAGTGAAGACTGTCCGTTTTCAGGAAAGTTCGCCCGTATTTCGCGGAAAACAGAGTGCGTAACTATTTTTTAAATAACTGATATTCAGTTATTTGAAAATTAACCGGAAAGATTACTGAAAAAACAACGCTTCAATACCTGAGTAAGCAAAAAGATGATAAAATCCGATAGGATTTACCTTAATTTCACACACGAAATAGTAGCGAATTAAAAAAACGCACATAAATAGCACGTGATTACTGGAAAATAAAGAAGATACTTAGGAGAATCCAGAAACAGATATTTGTATAAACTTAAAAAGTTAATGTAACTTGTAACTTAATGAGAGATAAATGGGTAACAATATTGAATTTTATACCCCTTATTATATAGACTACCCCATAAAAGGGTACTTTATATGTTCGAATTAAGACAGTAATTATCTGTATTATATTTTGGTAAAGTGTAACTATCTGATTATTATTACAAAGTTTATTACAATTTAAAATAAAATAGACACACTCAAAAAAATAACAATAACATATATATAACATTAAAAACACTGATATAAACCTAATTTAGCACAAACCTTTATCCTTCCCCCCTCTTGTAATTTCTAGGATTAAAAGCTTAAGAAATCCCATTTAAAAAATATCTTTCTAGATATGCATAAGATGATAAGAATTAAATTCATTAGTACCTGTCTATTAACCATATTGGGTTATAGCATCACACACGCACAGGCATCTGATAATAAAGAAACACAACTCCTCTCAAAAGAAAGTTATGAAGAGCTATCCGAAAATTTTCAAGACTTTACATATCAAAATGACGTATTAGCGACCAAAGTATATGCTGACGCTTTTTTACAAAAAGCAAAAGAAGAAAATAATACGATCAAAAAGGCAGAAGGGTATTTCATGCACGCCAACATGGAGGCAAAAGTTTCTAAATATAATGAAGCGCTTCTCTACGCAGACTCTATTATTAAAATCACGAAAGATAAGAGTGATTATAATTACCCAGCAAAAGCACACCTACTAAAAGCTAACATTCTAGGGTCTCAAGGTAATTTCCAAGAATCTATGAATGAGCTGGCGGCTGCAAATAGCTATGCCAATGAAACAGGTAATGTAGACCAACAATATCAAATTAAATACTTTATTGCAGTACTAAAAAATAATCTCGGTGAGAATGAAAACAGCTTGAATATTTTTCAAGAAGTGGTCACCTATTATGAGCGTAAATTTACTGAAGATAAAAAATTTGAAAAAAAATATATTCAATCACTGTACGCCTATGGAGCTGCCTTTAATGATTCAGAAAACTATGACTCCGTCCAAAAAATTAATAACAAAGCAATACAATTAAGCCTAAGATCTAAAGACAGTATATTGTATGGTAGATTAATATTATCGTCTGCCATAGCCCATTATAACAAGAAAGAATATCTACCTAGTCTTGATAGTATAAAAAAACTTCAAAAGATAAACAGTTTAAAAAAACCAAGTATTGGTACTGCTATTAGAACAGATCTATTTCTAGGAAAAATCTATTTTGAACAGAAAAAACTAGATAAATCCTTAAACTACTTTAAAAAAGTAGACTCTGTAGCATTTTCTGAAAATTATTATTTCCCCGCTATAAGAGATAATTATGAATTATTAATCAAATATTACAAAGACAAAAAAGATATAGAACAGCAATTGTTTTATATAAATAGATTACTCGTTGTAGATAGTATCCTAGACAAAGATGTAAAATACTTATCTAGACAAATCAATGAAAAATACTCTAAGCCTAATTTAATTTTAGAGAAACAACAAATAATTGAGTCATTAGAAAAAAACAACATTATCAAAATAGTTGTGCTCATCTCTCTATCCATCTTTGTCATTATACTTATAATCATACTTATTAGAAATAACAAAAAACAAAAAATTTATAAAAAGCGTTTTCAAGAATTATTAGAAAACAAAAACACTAAGGAAACAGTACTTGCTAAAACACAAGAAAAACAATCTAGCAATACTAAAGAGCCAAAAGATATAGGTATCTCAGAACTTATTGTAAATGATATTTTAAAGAACTTAGATAAATTTGAAGAAAATAATGATTTCTTACAATCTAATATTTCTGTTTCAAGTCTGTCTAAGCGATTCAAAACAAATTCAAAGTATTTATCAAAGGTGATTAACATCAATAAGAATAAAAGCTTTAGTAATTATGTAAATGAATTACGTATAAACTATGTGATTGAAGAATTAAAAATCAATTCTAAGTTCAGAAGATATACCATAAGAGCCATCGCAAATGAAATTGGCTTTAATACGACAGAAGCTTTTTCTAAATCTTTTTACAAAACCACAGGTATTTATCCCTCTTTCTTTATGAAAGAACTTGAAAAACAAGAAAATCTAAAAAACAAATAAAACACTGAAAATCAGATTGTTTAAATAAGTTTTTCCTGAAAACAGATATCTGCATTCCTGAAACCGTTTGGACAGAGGCCAAAACAACGTATAATTTTTAAGAATGATGAGTAGTTTAGCACTGTCATTAATCGTAAAAATTATAAACATGAAAACAATTAGTAAAAAGAACATTTTAAATTTTGAGAAATTTCAAGTAGCTAAACTTAATAATCTTCAAACTGTTATAGGAGGATCTAAATTGGGTAATTCAAATAAAGAGACCCAAAGAACTCAATCTACTGATGAATGGACTACGACAACACACGGAGGGTAATTATTTAAATTATTTACCCCATTAATACAAACAACCAGAAATAACTAGTTATTTCTGGTTGTTTGTATTAATAATGAGCCATATCCCCCCAGACGCAATATGAATTAAACATAAGTACAAAAGAAGTCTATAAAATAATCCCAGGTATACAATCGTTCAGAATTACTCCAATGTATACAACCTTCATATCACATCAGTTGGACATTTACAAAAATGTATCCTATAGTATGTATGATACTTCTTTCTTTTTTAAGAAAAATAATCGAATCAAAATTATTTTAGAGATGGTTATTTTTTCGCTTAAAGCGAAAAAACATACACATCTAATCCCATAGATTCTAATTTCCTATACATACTATTTTATCTAAATAAAAAAGAAAAACAACGAGCATCGTGTCTCCATACATACTTCAAAAAATCAACCTAATAAATACCATAAAATCTCAAACCCATATAAAGGGTTTCGTACGCGTAATTCCAATAAATAAATAGAGGTCCTAAAAACCAAAAAATCATATTAGTAGTAGTATCCTATTTTAATTTGATGCCAAATAAATAAAAGTATGTATAGAGGACAAGTATCTGTTATTACATAAGTAATAAAAAGGACCTTTATCATTAAAGACATGCAAACCTAAAGACATTTCTGCTCCCTTTACCTTTTGATATGCTAGTATTTATCTCATTTTTTTCATAAAACCATGAGGAATAAGGTTTTACACCAAGTAGCCTCCCTTTAAAACAGGTATTTTAAAACTAAATATAAGTATTTGATAGTCAAATAGTTAAAACACTGTTTTCAGGAAAACAGACATCTGTATTCCTGAATCCATACGGACATGGCCCAAAAGACACCATAATTCTTACAGATGACGAGTAGTTTAGCAGTGTCATTAATCGTAAAAATTATAACCATGAAAACAATTAGTAAAAGAAACACATTAAGCCTTGAGAAATTTCAAATTGCAAAATTAAACAACCTTAATAATATTATGGGTGGAAAAAAAGGGGAGCACGAAGCTGCAGAAGAAGATGAAACGTATACAATACCTACCAATACATTTCCTACTACAATTGGAGGATAATTAGATAATGTATTTCAGACATTAAATAATAAGTAATCAAGGGGAAATAGATAGCTATTTCTCCTTAAAAATTAGGCTATGAAATATTTTTATTTTCAAACATTCCTACTCTTCATTATAATCATATTTCCTTGTTCTTCACAAGAAAATAATATCCTTCAACCAAAACTTATTATAGATCAATATCACAATCAAAAAATCGAAGACCCTTATAGATATGTTGAAAATCTATCCGATCCCAAAGTAAAAGAATGGATAGACTATCAAAATGAAGTAGCACAATCTTTTTTAGACAATATCGATAAAAAACAATGCCTTATCGATAAGCAAATTGAACTTGATACAAAAAAAGAATTTGTAATCTCAAAACTGAAAGTGACTCATAATGAGTTTCATTTTTATTTAAAAAGACTTCCTACCGAAAATGTAGCAAAACTATATTATAAAACATCTTTCCTGGGTGAAGAACATTTAGTATTCGACCCTATTTCTTTTAATCAATCAGAAAATGAAAACGTACTCATTAATTATTTTCAACCAGATTGGTCAAACTCTAAAATTGCTATTAGCCTTACAGAAAAAGGAAAAGAAATTTCTAAAATAATCACCTTAGACATTAACACGACTCAAGTATCTCCAGAAGTACTTGAAAATACTTGGCCTTCTAGCGTAGGAGGTGTTGAATGGTTACCTGACAATTCAGGATTTATATATGTGCATTTCCCAAATGCCTCTGATCATTCTAAAAACTTCCAGCTAAACGCAAAATCTGTCTTACACAAAATCGGAACCCCCCAAAGTAAGGATACAGAAGTGTTGTCAAAGGCATTCTGTCCAAACCTTGGTCTTAATGAAGAAGATTTTCCCGTCACTAACATAGAAAACCAATCCAATACATATATAACAGGTACCGCTTCAGGAGCAAATGCCTATTATAACGCATACTATTTACCCATAAATGAAATAGGTCATGCAAATTGGAAACCGCTCTTTTCAAAAGAAGAATTAATTAAAGAATACATAATTGTAGGAGATTCTATCCTATTTAAAACATCTTATAACGCGCCTAACTATAAAATAGGAATTACATCTGTTAAAAATCCAAATTTTAAAAAAGCAAAAATAATCATTCCTGAAAGTGAAGATCAGGTAATCACTAGTTTTACACTAACATCAGAAGGATTATATTATGTAGGCAGTAAAAATGGAGTTCAAGCAAAAGTATTTAAACACACATCAAAACTGAGTAAAGAGATTATACTTCCAAAAACCTATGGAACTATCCAACTTGCATCGCAAGGACAATCAAATCCAAAACTCTGGATCACTGCAAAAGGATGGACGACAGATAATGAACGATACGAATATGCAAACAATACGCTTACTCCAAAAAATATACACAATACATCAAACTCAGATATCCTAGAAAATATTATTATTGAAGAAATAGAGGTTACGGGTCACGATGGTCAAAAAATTCCATTATCTATATTCTATCATAAGGATATGGTTAAAAACGGAAAAAATCAAGTATTGATGGACGGCTACGGTGCTTATGGAATCTCTATGAAACCAGCAATGAAAATCCATAGGACTTTATGGCTTCTAGAGGGAGGTGTATATGCAATTGCCCATATACGTGGGGGCGGAGAAAAAGGAAGTGACTGGCATAAAGGAGGCTATAAAGCATCTAAACCTAATACCTGGAAAGATTTTATTTCCTGTGCAGAATATCTCATTTCTAATCAATATACATCTCCAAAAAACCTAGCTATTTTTAGCGGAAGTGCAGGCGGTATATTAATAGGACGTGCCATTACAGAACGCCCCGATTTATTTGCTGCAGCTATCGTCCAATTTGGATCTTTAAACATGCTACGATCAGAAATGCGCAATAATGGAGCCAATAACATAAAAGAATTTGGGTCCATAAATGACCCTGAAGAGTTCAAAGCATTATTGGAAATGGATGCTTATCACCATATTAAAAAAAATGAAAAATATCCTGCTGTTTTTCTTACAGCGGGACTCAATGACCCTAGAGTTCCCGCTTGGTTCTCTGCAAAGTTTATGGCCAAATTACAAGTCTATGACACTTCTAATAATCCAAAATTATTACTCCTAGATTCTAATTCAGGACATGGAATAGACGAAACCAAAACAAAGATTTCTGAAGAGTATGCCAATATCATTGCATTTGCTTTTAAACAAACTGGGCATCCAGAATATCAGTTTTAGAAATTTATAACATCCGCTTTCGCGAAATTACACTCTCCGCATTCTTAATATCCAAAAACAATCGCACAATCATACTTCTAAGCTATAAGGCATACATCGTTTGTAGATGACTTTTATCATCTTTTAACAAAAAGTACCCTCGTACTTTTGTTTTATAAACATCTTAAATTATTTCCTTATGAAAACGATTATAGTTCCTGTAGACTTTTCCATATACTCTGAAAATGCACTAAAAGTAGCTGCCCAAATTGCTAAAAAAGAAAATGCAACGATTGTCGCTGTACACATGATGGGATTAAGTGATGCAAATCTCACCAAAGAAACGAACAGTATGGAAGGGGTGTTCTTCATAAAACTGACACAAAAACGTTTTTCAGAATTTTTAGACAAAGACTACCTTGAAGGTGTTACGGTACAACAAGCTGTCAAAAATTATAAGATCTTTAGTGAACTTGATGATGTGGCCAAAGAACATCAAGCAGACCTCATTGTCATGGGATCCCACGGTAGTAGCGGACTTCAAGAGGTTTTTGTAGGTTCTAATACAGAAAAAGTGGTGAGAACAGCCAGCGTTCCTGTACTTGTGATAAAAAATGATCAAGAGTTTACCTCCACAAAAGGAGTATTTGCTTGCGATTTTAAATCAGAAAGTCTCGAAGTCTTCAAAAAAGCAATACACCTTTTCAAACGATTAGGGATAGATACACAGCTCGTATACATCAACCTTCCTGGAGAATATTATAAGAGCACCAAACAAATAGAACAACAAATTGTCGAATTTCTAGTACACCTTGACAAAAGTTATGACATCTACCCTGAAGACATAACGATCTACGCAGATTACTCTGTAGAAGAAGGTGTTTTTAATTATGCAAAAAAGATACAGGCTGGGATTATAGGAATTCCTACACATGGTCGAAGAGGATTGGCACACTTCTTTTCAGGAAGTATCAGTGAAGACATCATGAATCATTCTGAACTTCCCGTGATTACATTTAAGATATAAGTATACGCTTTCACGAAAGTGAAATTTATATGGAGCTTGTCGAAATACGAAAACTCACGCAACCTACAAGCCTTCTATCAAACGGTAGAGGGCTTTGCCTATGTATAGATCTAACAAAACACAAACACTTCCTCATCTATACTCTAAAGATGACTTTTATCATCTTTTAAAAGAGCGTATTTGCTCAAATTTGTACTAGGTATAATAAAGATTTTTCAAAAAGTCTGAGCAAATTAAATTCGTATGGAAAGTTGTTTCCATTGTGGTGACCCTTGTAGCACCGCGATCATCACACACGATGACAAGTCATTTTGTTGTCAAGGTTGTAAAACCGTTTTTGATATTCTCAATGAGAATGATCTCTCCTATTATTATGATTTAGAAAACACCCCAGGAACAACGCCAAGCCGTATCGAGGGCAAATTTGACTTTTTAGATAATGCGCAAATTGTCTCTAAACTTCTTGAGTTTAATGAACAGGAAACTCAAATTGTAACACTCCTTATTCCTTCTATTCATTGTAGCTCATGTATTTGGGTACTAGAAAACCTACATAAAATACATACAGGTGTAAAAACAGCCCAAGTGAACTTCTCAAAGAAGACCGTTAGTATTACGTTCTCATCTGCGCTCATTACCCTTAAAGACCTCGCCATCTTACTCGCTAGAATAGGGTATGAACCCTATATATCACTAGAGGATGCCACCAAAAAAAAGACCTATGTAGATAGAAGCCTACTCTATAAATTAGGCGTGGCTGGTTTTGCTTTTGGAAATATTATGTTCCTCTCATTTCCAGAATATTTTGAGGTACACGAATTTTGGCTAGAACGATATAAATATGTTTTTAGATGGTTAATCTTTGCCTTTGCAATCCCCGTGGCATTCTATGCAGGTCTTGATTATTTTATTGCTGCTTACAAAGGACTTCGTTCTAAAATCTTAAATATAGATGTTCCTATTGCCATCGGAATTTCGGTATTATTCATTCGATCAACAGTAGAAATTGCTACAGATTCAGGAACAGGCTTTTTTGACAGCATGGCCGGATTGGTTTTCTTTTTATTACTTGGGAAATTCTTTCAGCAAAAAACGTATGCATATCTGTCGTTTGAACGTGATTACAAATCCTACTTCCCTATCGCAGTCACACGGTTAATTGAACATTCGAGTGATGCTGATACCGCTGGAGTTTATACTGAGCATCGTCGAAGTACGAAAGCAAAAACCGAAGAACAAGCACAGGTATATGATCTCAAAAAAGGCGATCGGATTCTCATCAGAAATAGTGAATTACTACCGGTAGATGCGATTCTGATCAAAGGAAACGCTTTAATAGACTACAGTTTTGTAACTGGGGAAGCGGCTCCAGTCACAAAAAAATCTGGAGACTATTTATACGCAGGAGGACGACAACAAGCCGGTCCGATAGAAGTAGAGGTGTTGAAATCTGTAGAACAAAGCTATTTGACAAAATTGTGGTCCAACGAAATTTTTTCTAAAAATAGACAAAGCGTATTTGAGTCACTTACCAATCAAATTAGTAAAAAATTCACCATAAGCCTTCTTAGTATTGCGATCGTAGCTTCGATGGGATGGCTCTTTATCGATGCGTCTATTGCATTGAATGTATTTACCGCTGTTCTCATTGTTGCCTGCCCTTGTGCGATTGCACTTGCTGCCCCTTTTACTTTAGGGAATTTAGTACGCATTTTTGGGCGCCATAAATTATATATAAAAAATAGTTCCATCATTGAGCAGCTAGCGCATATCGATACCGTTGTTTTTGATAAAACAGGCACCCTCACCACAAGTACAAAAAATACCATCACTTATGAAGGAATAACCCTGACAAAGGAGGAAAAATCGTTACTCACCAGTACACTCAGGGCCTCCAATCATCCGTTGAGTAGGTCTTTATATGCGATGTTAGATAAAAATAATATTCAGACACTAGACGATTTTAAGGAAGAAGTAGGACACGGAATCACAGGTGTTATTAATAATCATAACATTAAAATAGGCTCCTATGGCTTTGTAAATACACTACAAGATTCTTTAGAAAGAGGGCTTCGTAAAACAACTGTACACATAAGCACAGACAATCAATACAAAGGGTGTTATGTGTTTTATAATGAATATCGCGACAGTGTAAAACAGGTATTTGATCAGTTAAAATCAACGGTAAACATTGTGATCCTCTCTGGAGATAATGACGGTGAAAAAGCTTATTTAAAAAATCTTCTTCCTACAAATGCCACGATACTTTTTAATCAAAAACCAGAAGATAAACTTCGTTATATCAAAAATCAACAAAAAGAAGGAAAAAACGTATTAATGATAGGCGACGGCCTCAATGATGCGGGGGCATTGGCACAAAGTGATGTAGGAATTTCTATTTCAGAAAATGTAAACATATTTTCACCCGCTTGTGATGGTATTTTGGATGCTTCCAAGTTTAAAGACATTCCAAAATTTCTAGCGCTTTCTAAAAAAGGAATACAGATTATTCGCTACGCTTTTGTGTTTTCGCTATGCTACAACATCATAGGCTTAGGCTTTGCTATCACTGGGAATCTATCACCCGTAGTCGCTGCTATTTTGATGCCATTAAGTTCGATTAGTATTGTCATTTTTACGACGATAGCGACCCATATCATAGGTGAAAAATTAACGCGTGCGCATGCAAAGTCCGCTTTCGCGAAAGCGTATCCAATATATATTTCTGAAAGCTGACAAAAGTCATCTTTTTTGAGAAGCATCAACCCTAATTTTACATCATAATTCAGGTAGGTTATGCGTATTATTTATATGCTTTTAGCAATTAGTGTCGTTGTGGCACTCCTCTTTTTTGTAGCATTCATCTTTTCTGTAAAGAAAGGACAGTATGACGATGTCTATACACCGTCTGTCAGAATGCTTTTTGAAGATGAAATTGTCAAAGAGAAAACCGATCTACCCAATACAAAAGCAACAAAAAAACCAATCAAACAAAAAGATCAACCTAAGTAACTATGGAAGTACAACAATTTTATTACGATAATAAGATCGTGCGCAAATTCATTGTCGCAACACTATTTTGGGGGGTTATAGGAATGAGTGTAGGATTGCTCCTCGCTTTTATGTTTTTATTCCCTAATCTCACAGACGGCATCTCTTGGCTGAGTTTTGGTCGTTTGCGTCCATTACATACCAATGCTGTTATTTTTGCCTTTGTCGGAAATGCAATTTTTGCAGGTGTCTACTACTCTACCCAGCGATTATTAAAAGCCCGTATGTGGAAAGATTGGCTGAGTAATCTTAATTTTTGGGGATGGCAAGCCATTATTGTAGGTGCTGCAATTACCCTCCCGTTAGGGTTTACAACTTCAAAAGAATACGCCGAACTAGAGTGGCCTTTTGATATTGCGATTGCATTGATTTGGGTGGCTTTTGGAGCCAACTTAATCGGAACGATTTTGAAACGTCGTCAGCGCCATTTATATGTGGCTATTTGGTTTTACTTAGGGACGTTTGTTACCGTAGCCGTATTGCATATTGTAAACAGTATGGAGTTACCCGTGAGTGCTTTAAAAAGTTACTCTATGTATGCTGGGGTACAAGATGCACTCGTACAATGGTGGTATGGGCATAATGCGGTGGCATTTTTCCTAACCACTCCTTTTCTAGGACTGATGTACTACTTTGTACCAAAAGCGGCCAACAGGCCTGTATATTCCTATAGACTTTCCATTGTACATTTCTGGTCACTGATCTTTATTTATATCTGGGCAGGACCGCATCACTTATTATACTCTGCGTTACCAGATTGGGCTCAAAACTTAGGTGTTGCCTTTTCTATTATGCTTATAGCACCCTCATGGGGCGGGATGATTAATGGCTTACTCACCCTGCGTGGTGCTTGGGACAAAGTACGTACAGATCCTGTTCTTAAATTTATGGTAGTCGCCATTACAGGATACGGGATGGCCACCTTTGAAGGGCCTATGCTATCGCTTAAAAATGTAAATGCGATTGCTCACTTTAGTGATTGGGTGATTGCACACGTACACGTAGGTGCCTTGGCGTGGAATGGTTTCCTAACCTTTGGAATGATCTACTGGATGGTACCCAAACTATTTAAAACCAAACTTTGGTCTACCCAACTCGCCAATGTCCATTTCTGGATAGGTACCCTTGGTATTATACTCTATGCATTACCAATGTATGTGGCAGGATTTGTTCAAGCGTCGATGTGGAAACAATTTAATCCTGACGGCACATTAACCTACGGTAATTTCTTAGAAACGATTAGTGAAATCATCCCTATGTACTGGATGCGTGCTATTGGTGGAACCATGTTTATCATAGGTGCACTAATAGGTGTTTATAACATCATTATGACAGCACGTGCTGGAAGTAAAGTCACCGATGAACTTGCTGAAGCTGCTCCACTACAAAAAGTGACTAAAAAACGTACGACAAAAGAAGGATACCACACTTGGTTAGAAAGACGTCCTGTGAAGCTAACCATCTTTGCGACGATCGCTATTCTTATTGGAGGTATGGTGCAAATCATCCCATCTCTCATTGTAGATGACTATGTTCCAGTAATTACCAGTGTAAAACCGTATAGCCCACTGGAATTAGAAGGGCGTGATCTTTACATTCGAGAAGGCTGTGTTTCTTGTCACTCTCAAATGATACGTCCTTTTAGAAGTGAAGTCGAGCGTTATGGAGAGTACTCCAAAGCAGGAGAATATGTATACGATCATCCTTTCTTATGGGGTAGTAAACGTACAGGCCCCGATCTGATGCGTATCGGCGGGAAGTATAGTGATAACTGGCATCTCAATCACTTCTATGATCCGCAAAGTACCTCATCGGGTTCTATCATGCCATCTTACAAATGGATGATCCGAAATAAACTTGATAAAGGAAGTACTCAGGACAAGATGGAAGCCATGGTCTCGTTAGGCGTTCCGTATACCAAAGAAGATATAGAACGTGCCTATGAGTGGATGGATGAACAAGGGACACTCATAGAAAAGAATCTCTACAATGATCCTGATTTTGTAAAGACCTACGAAGCAGATAAAAAGTATGCTTTAGAAAATGGAGAAGAATTTATAGAGATGAGAAATCGTGAGGTTGTTGCCTTAATTGCCTACCTACAACGAATGGGAACTGATATTAAAATAAAAAACGGTGATGATACCACCCTTAATATAAACGAGTAAAGTCATGCTAAAATTTATCAAAGGAAATTTAGAAAACATAGAAGGCGTTGAGGTCTATCCTATCATCTCATTGCTCATCTTTTTTATCTTCTTTACAGCGCTGTTTTGGTGGGTTTTCACCACAAAAAAGACGCATATAGAAGCGGTAAGTAATATCCCGTTAGAAGACGATACGATCATTTTAAAAGAAGTAAAATCATGAGAACAACAGCATCATTTTTAAGAATACTCGGATTTTCCATTTTTGGTTACGTATTACTAGACTATGTAGGAACCACCGGAGACACGTCCATATTTATAGAAAAACCATGGATGTGGGTGCTATTTGGAGCCATTATCCTTTTCTATATCGCAGGAGAAATCTGTGTTGCGGCACTCAAAGGAGTTCTTTATAAAACATTGTCTCCAGAAGCAAAAGAGCGATATGATCAAAGAGAAGCGCAAGAAAGAGCAAAACAATTCAAATGGATTAAAGAGCGATATAAAAAATCGCTAGGAAGTAAAGCCATCGAAGAAGAGCATGAGATTATACTAGATCATAACTACGATGGTATTAAAGAACTAGACAATAATTTACCGCCTTGGTGGGTCTATATGTTCTATGGCACCATTGTATTTGCTGCTATTTATTTGATCCGTTTTGAAGTATTTAAGGAGTATAACCAAGCAGAGGAGTATGAGGTCGCTGTCGCTCAGGCAAAACTAGACATTGAGGAATGGAAAAAAACAGCTAAAGATCTCGTAGATATTAATACGGTTACATTTCTAGCGGATGCATCTGATCTCAATGCGGGGCAAGCTATTTTTAACACCAACTGTGTGGCTTGTCATAAAGAAGATGGTGGTGGCGGAATAGGACCTAACCTCACAGATCCAAACTGGATTTTGGGCGGCGGGATCAAAAATGTATTTAAAACCATTTCTGAAGGAGGTCGTGATGGAAAAGGAATGATTTCTTGGAAAACAGAACTTAGTCCCGCAGAAATGGCACAAGTAGCGAGTTATGTACTAACGCTAGAAGGAACTACGCCTTTAGACCCAAAAGCACCAGAAGGTGAGATATGGATAGATCCAAATGCCCCAGAAGAAGGTGTGCCAGAGATACAAGAAGTCGTCTCAGACTCTACCGCAGTAAAAGTTACAATGAATCAATAAATATTGGCTCCTGCCCATTGGCAGGTAGATTCGTAAAAGCGTATAAAACAAAAATATGGCAGAACAAGGTCAAGATACTTTTAGAGATACCCTAGGTACGCTTAACGAAGAAGGGAAGCGCGCTTGGGTTTTTCCTAAAAAACCTGATGGCAAATGGTACGAATATCGCAAATATGTGAGTTACGTATTATTGACCTTTTTATTTGCAGCTCCCTTTATAAAAATAGGTGGAAACCAATTTTTGATGTTTAATGTATTGGAACGTCGTTTTACTATTTTTGGCTTTCCTTTTTGGCCGCAAGACTTTCACTTGTTTGTCATTATGATGCTTATAGGGGTGGTATTTGTCATCCTTTTTACCGTGGCCTTTGGCCGAATATTTTGTGGATGGATGTGCCCTCAAACGATCTTTATGGAGATGGTATTTCGTCGTATCGAATATTGGATTGATGGAGATCGAGGGAAGCAAATTCGGCTTTCTAAAATGCCTTGGAATGCAGAAAAAATCAAAAAAAGAGCCCTTAAATGGAGTATCTTTTTTATCATTTCATTTCTGATCGCCAATGTATTCCTAGCCTATCTTATAGGGAGTGATCAATTGCTTCGCTATATCGTAGAAGGTCCCTTCAAGAATGTAAACACCCTGATATCGCTCTTAATTTTTACAGGTGTCTTCTATTTTGTGTTTGCTTGGTTTAGAGAACAAGTATGTATCATCGCCTGTCCCTACGGCAGATTACAAGGCGTGCTATTAGACAACAAATCTATTGTGGTCGCCTATGATCATAAACGTGGAGAAAAAGAAGCTGGACGTGCTAAGTTTAAGAAAAATGAAGATCGGCCTACCACAGGAAAAGGAGATTGTATTGATTGTTTTCAGTGTGTACATGTATGCCCGACAGGTATCGATATCCGTAATGGGACTCAGTTAGAATGTGTCAACTGTACGGCGTGTATAGACGCTTGTGATCAAATGATGGAAAATGTCAACCTGCCTAAAGGATTGATCCGATATGCGAGTGAAGATAGCATTGAAAAAAAGGAGAAATTTACGTTCTCACCTCGCCTAAAAGGATATACCGCCGTATTGGGAATTCTCATCGCCGTGCTTATCGGGATGTTGTTTTTACGTAATGATGTGGAAGCTCGTATCCTGCGTTTGCCAGGGCAACTATACGAGCGTAAGGCAGATAATATCATAAGTAACGTATACACCTTTAAACTTATTAACAAAACCGTTGATGATATCGATAATGTTCATTTTGAGTTACTCTCTCACAAAGGAACAATCAAGTTGGTGTCTCATACTGATTTTAAAGTGGATGGTCAGGGACTTGCAGAAGGGACCTTGTTTATAGAAATAAATGCGAGTGCACTGACGGGAGATAAAGACCGACTGGAAATAGGAATTTATAGTGATGATACACTCATAGAAACCACGACAACGGCCTTTTTAGGCCCTAGGAGTTATAAATAATGCAAGAATGACGAGCATTTGAAGGTGAAAGTAACTATAAATGTTTACGCTTTCGCGAAAGCATATAAACAGCAACTACCCGCGTGAAGGATTGCAGTGGTTACCCCACAGCCTGACGTAGGAAGTGCGAGGCGTAAAAACGAAAAGCCTGACCTGATTCCTGAACGTAGTGAAGGATAAAGGGCACGCCCAAAATAGGAAAACCATGAAAGAATCAGAAAAGAAAAAATGCTGTCAAGGATGTAAAAATGGACAGCCAGGACAAAATAAAGCCTGTCAAGCCAAATTACTCATGGAGCAACTAGCACAACAAAAAGAAGTGCTAAACAAAGAAAACGTTTAATTAAAAAATAGCACGCTAACGGCGTGCCATACATTATGAAATGGAACTGGGGAAAAGGGCTCGTCGTAGCCATGGTCGCTTTTATGAGTTTTATACTCTATATGGTCATTACCATGAGCACCAATAAAAAATATAGTCATGATCTGGTCACCGAATCATACTATGCAAAAGAAATGGCGTATCAAACCGAAATTGATGCCGAAACAAACACCTATGATCTTAAAGAGAAAATAGTCGGTACTAAAACGAACGAGGGATGGCTTTTGTCATTTCCGTCAGAGCTAGACCCTGCAAAACTTACAGGAAAAGTGTTCCTATACCGACCATCTAATCAGCAACTGGATTTTGACTTCCCATTAGTCCTTTCCAGATCAAATTTGCTCATACCTGACAAACATCTGATTGATGGTCGCTGGAACATTACCATCGAATTTGAGTACGAGAACACCTCTTATTTGTATAAAAAATCAATTGTGTATTAATGATATATGCGGCACTTATATTTGGATTATTAGGAAGCTTTCACTGCGTGGGCATGTGTGGACCTATTGCATTTTTATTGCCATTGGATCGTAAAAATCGCTCTAAACGGATTATCCAGTTACTCAGCTATCACTCGGGTCGTATTTTTATGTATGCCCTTATTGGGATGGCTTTTGGTATCGTGGGGAAAGGGTTGAACTTATTTGGAATACAGCAACAATTATCTATTGGTGTTGGACTTCTGATGATCGTAAGTATCCTTTTGCCTATCAAAATTTTTAATCGGTATAATTTCTCTAAACCTATTTATA
>CAYGQJ010000030.1:0-47581 GCA_964351845.1 uncultured Flavobacteriaceae bacterium
CACAGGCACCATCACGGTACCAGCAGGAGCAGCTCAAGGACCTACACGTATGAGAATAAGTATGAAGTATAATGCTTTACCAACAGCGTGTGAAAGCTTTACCTATGGAGAAGTAGAAGATTACATCGTAAATGTAAATAGTTCTGCTAATTTTGGTGAAACGACACCTGCAGGAAATGAAATTTCTGAAAACGCGTTATTTGATTTCTCTCTCTTCCCTAACCCAGTGACAAGAGGGCAACTTAACGTACAAGTAACCGGTGCAGATGCACAGACACTTACTATATACAATATGTTAGGACAAGTAGTGCGTAAAGGAGCCTTTACAAGTACAGTAGATGTTTCTAGACTTACTGCGGGTATCTACGTTATAGAAATAGAAGTAGATGGCAACACAATGAACAAAAGGTTTATCAAAAAATAAATACATTTTTTGACACTAACCATTCCATTATGAATAGAAAACCCCAGCTAGTAGCTGGGGTTTTTGTTTTATGTGTACAACATACATATCCATTTTATGACACCTATAATATATGCTTTCGCGAAAGCGTAATACGCCTAAAAAATCAATGTTATACATCAACTATTTTCTGCTACACAGAAATAACTTCGTGTGGTTCTAATAGTTCTTCATTACGCAATCTAAGTAGGATCTGAGCTACCGCCAATGTGTCTTTTTCACAGTACACAATAATTCTATCAATATCATTGTCTTCATAAAATACTTTTCTTACTTCACTTCCATCTATATCGTCTTTTGGAGAAGGAATTCCTAAAATGTGAGTGAGTAATTTAAGCGATGTATAATGTTTATAATCTCCAAATTTCCATAAATCTAAAGTGTCTAGATGAGGTACTTCCCATGGTTTTTTTCCAAATAAATTCAATTTATAAGGAAGCTCAATGCCTTGTATAATCATGCGCCTAGCGATGTAAGGAAAGTCAAATTCTTTCCCATTGTGGGCACATAATATATGGTTGGGTCTATTAAAATGTGTTTCTAATAAACTTTTAAACTCTATAAGAAGCATTTTCTCTTCTCCATGAAAAGAAGTTGTTCTAAACGACCTGTTGTCTCCTGTTGATTTAAAATACCCTACAGAGATACATACTATTTTTCCAAATTCAGCCCAGATTCCTGCGCGTTCATAAAAATCTTCTGGTGTAAACTCATCTTTGCGCAAATATTTAGTTTTATCTGCATAAAGCGTTTTTGTGGTGTCATCTAGTGTATCAAAACTGATCGTTTGTGGTACAGTTTCAATGTCTAAGAAGAGAATATTTTCAAGTTTTAACTTTGCTATCATGGCTTTATTTAAAGCTCTAAAATAAGAAAGTGTTTTAACATATTAATTATCAATAATTTCTATGGCTTTTTCAAGGAGTTCATCTCTTCCTTCTTTTATACCTTGTATCGTTGGTTTTACTTCAATATCTGGAACAATTCCTACGCGTTGTGTAGGGGCACCATCTGGATAAAATACCCCAATCCCTGAAATCATTGTTCTTAATCCTCCCGGTAAAAGAATTGTAGACACATTCCCATCTGCACCGGCTGTTGTACTTCCAATAATCGTTGTATTAGGAGCCGCTCTAAAAGCCATCGCTGTGTATTCTGCTTGGCTCTGGCTTAATTCATTTACAAGGACAACTACTTTTCCTTTAAATTTTTCTTTTGCGATGTTTCCTGCTCCGATCATAAGAGGAGATCCCATTAAAAATTCTCCAGGATTCTTAAGATTTGGAGTTGTAAACTTGACAAACTCCGTTCCTCTTGGAGCAATAAACTGCCCTAATGCAAACGGCATAAATGCCGAAGGATAATTTCTAATGTCGATGATCATCCCTTTACAATTCAAAAACTCTTTTGCAATAGCCTTAGGGTCTTCTCTTGTGACATTTGCTAAAGTCACATAGCCTATATTATTGGGTAGTATTTTATAACTTTTTACATCATCACCTGGTACCCGATACCAACCATAAATGTCCAATTCTTTTCTCTCATATAGTGGCATCGTTACGTTGATCTCTTTTCCATCTCTTGACACAGTCAACTCTAGAGATGCGCCATTCCCCTTAAGAATTTCTGATGAAATATCCCGCATTCTTGCGGCTGGATTGGATGCTGGATAATACGGTATTCTATCTTCTATTATTTTTGAAGCAGAAACACCATTTATACGTGTAATCACATCGCCTAGTTCTACTTCAAGAGAAGCTTTCATTTCTGGATTATAAAAATCTACAACCACCAATTTATTTTCTATAAATTGTAGATGAACAGGAGGAAATTTACTCCCTTTTGTGGCCTCCCATTGATCATCTCCTCCCCATAAATTCGCATGCGTATCCTTGATGTCTCCTATAATTTGAAGGGCTGCTATCTCATATTCTAATTCATTTTTTGAGGTTATAAATCGAGGAATATATTCTTCTAGAACTGTGTTCCAGTCTTTATCCATCACATCTTTATAAGGGAAGTAATAGTGTATCATATTCCAGTAGCGATAGAGTGATAAGAGTCTAAAGCCTGTATCTGGATACTTCATTTCTGTGTAGGGATTTTCATTGGAAAATATGGGATTTCCTACATTACGAGCTTTATTAATATAATAATGTTTTCCTTGAAATCTATTATTGTAAATATACCCTAAGCGTTCCTGTAATTCTTTAGATAATCCGCTAGAAGTCATCCAAGCATTATCTGGTTTTAAATATGCTTCGGCAGTTGTTTTTTTACATTTTTTACATTTAGAAATTGGACCGTAGGTATCTATCCAAGTAAGTATCCGTTGATCTCTTTCTGAGTCCGCTTTCGCGAAAGCGATCTCTTCCAAAACCCGAAATAACTCATAATCCCAGTTAATCTCTCCTGTTGCAATGGCTGGGTGGTGATACTTCAGAAAGCCCCATACTTTTCCTAACACGATTAAGTTTTTGGTCTCTTGTGGTGTGGGTGTTGACATGGTAAATTGAGATCCCGCATCAAATTCTGTGTCTTTTTGAGCTCCTGAAAGCTCTTTTTCGGGCGCTTTATCAAGCGGTTTGCCATCAACAGTGACCGTTAAGTTATCTATCCATATTTTCCCTTTTCCAATCAGAATGCCTCCTACCACGATATTGGTAGCTTCGTTAGGTTTTAAATCAAGCTCTATCTCATATTTTTTCCAATCTGTAGTGCCTGTAACACCCCTATTGTCCATATTATCAAAACCAACCTGCGGATCAATACGCATCCATAATCCCCCATGCCCATCAGATACGTTTTCTGTTTTCAAATAGCCGGTGAGTTTTACTTTTTTTCCTCCAAAAGTTGCGGGAATATTAAGGCCCCATGCTTTAAAATCCTTTCCTTCTTTTATACTTTCTAAAGAGGCGGAATATCTCCCCTCCTTAACAACGGTTGAATCAATCCCTGCTTTGTAATCATCTCCCCCATAATTATTCCATTGGGAAGGTGTTTGATTCGCTATTTTTTCGAAATTTAAATTGAAAGTTTGTGAGGTTTGCTCAGAAATTATACTTGCCACGCAAACGGCAAGGTAAAATAAAGATAATCTCATATTTGATGTTATTTAGTTTCCTAAAACTACGTGCATTTTAGTTTTAGAATCTAAACATTACGTTAAATAACACCTTTTTATGACTTTGCGAGCATGGCATATGCCTCATCTATATAAATGAAAAAGTCATCTGTAAAAGAGGCCCCAGCCACAAAGTTACCTCTTTTATGACCCAATCTCACAATGATAAGATTGTCTTCTGGAATCGTAATGACGTATTGACCTAAAATACCTCGCATCACAAATATGTTTTTATTTTTATAGTTACTAAGCCAGAAGCCATAACCATACATATCGTCTTCTGGAAATCTAGGACGTATCGATTTTGAGACAAAAGAAGAGTCTAATACTTGTTTTCCGTTCCATTGCCCATGGTCTTTATAGAGTTTTCCGAATTTTGCAAAGTCTCTTGCGTTACTTGCAATACAGCAGTATGTTTTTGCCAATCTGTTTTCTGAGTCGTCTACTTGCCATAATGCTGATTGTTCCATCCCTAACGGTTTCCAAAAACTTTCTGACAAATAAGAGGCTAGTTTTTTTTCGGTAGCTTTTTCTATGACCATCCCTAATAATTGTGTGTTACCGCTTAGGTATTTAAAGGATGTGCCTGAGGACTCTGTTACTTTTTGGTTGAGAATGGTCTCCGCAAGGTCATCATCATAATAGGCTCTTGCAGTGACACTAAATGGGCTTGTATAGCTTTCTTCCCAATCTAATCCAGATGACATAGATGATAAATCTCCTACCGTAGTCGAGCTTGCAGCGTATTGCTCAAAAAAGTCGCCTAAAGGCTGATCTAAGCTTTCTATATGACCCTCTTGAATCGCTTTTCCCAATAGAGCACTTGTGATGCTTTTTGCCATGGAAAAGGAGTTTGTTTTGGATGTCGGTCCGTATACTATTTCATCTTCTTCTGTATACTGCTCGTGCCATATACTATCATTTTTTATGATCATAAAGGCTACAGTCCCTAGATTGTTGTGGGTTTCTTGTAGTTTTTGTGTGACCTTGGTTGTATTATATGCTTTATGTAATGGCCATGGCTGTGGAGTGCTATTTGCTATTTCTTCATTTTCAAAATGAGGGTAATCGTCTATATAAGCTGTCACATGACCTGTCATATACACCACCCGAACACCTTTTAAAATGTACTCATAATCTGTTATATAAGCAATGACAACAAGAAGGATGATTATACTAATAAATCCTTTGAAAAACTTCTTTATAGACTTCATACGAATAGTATATCGTGTTTAAATAATAATATTGATTTTTAAATTAAAAAAGAGAGCCTTGCCGTGTAGGGCTTTCATGCTCCAATAACCACTTTTTACGATGCAGCCCACTTGCATACCCTGTCAATGAGCCGTCACTTCCTATCACTCGGTGGCAAGGAATCACAATGGATATTGGATTTTTTCCATTGGCACTTGCCGCTGCTCGAATTACTTTGGGGTCTCCAAGTGTTTTTGCCATGTCTAAATAAGAGACTGTCTTTCCAAAAGGAATATTTTGTAATGCGCTCCAAACTTTCGTTTGAAAATCGGTTCCTTGAGGGCTTAGTTTTAATTCAAAAACGGTTCTTTTTTTTGCAAAATACTCGTTAAGCTGTTTTACAACTTCTTGTAAACTTTCAGGTATAACGGTTGTTGAAAGTATTTCTTTATCTAAAAATGTAATGGCCGTTATACCATTATCACCTCCCTCAATTTCTAAAGTTCCTAACGGACTCTTTATATATACTTTATGCATACATAAAGGTATGGTTTTCGTTAAAAAATAGGTGACTTTTTATGAGAAAATCTATTTCTTGCGTATCCTATTGTTTATGAGTAATTTTGGTTTGCCCCATTAATCTGCATAGATGAAGTATAACGTATGCTATATCATCCTTTTTTGTTTTTGTGTAACTCAATCTTTTGCACAAAAAAAATCTATTACTCTAGATAGTATTCATGCTTTAAGTTTTCTAGTTTCTGATAACCTAGATGACCTTGAGTATAAAAATGCTATTGAAATTGCTACACAAATTATAGCTGAAGGTGAAAATCAACAAAATCCTTATTATCTTTTTACAGGATATGACCTAATGGGTACTATCAACAGTGAAATGAAGGATACGCTACAAGCAAGATTAAACCATGAAAAAGCACTTAAAATTGTAGTCGAAAATAAACTAGACTCATTGCTGTCTTGGGCATACATAAATTTAGGAAATGTAGAGTCTGATGGTAAAAAAAACTATCAAAAAGGGATCGATTATTATAAAAAAAGTATTGATCTCAATACTGGAAATAATAAAATAGAAAATATAGATCCTCTTATTAATATTGCGTGGACCTATTTGGATGAAAATTTACCTGATGATGCTCTTCCTTATCTTTTGCAAGTAGAAAATATATATAAAAAGGATACTATTTACCCTAGAGAAATTGCCGACACAAAGACGTTACTAGGAAGGTATCATGCTCAGAAGGGAAATTACAAACTAGCTGAAGAAGCTTTCTTAGAGGTAGAAAAGGTTCTCAAAACAGAAAAATATCCCTCTGTTGCCTTAGAGTTTTACAAATATTATGGGCAGCTTTCTGAAAAAAAGGGAGATTATAAAAAAGCATATGAGTTACTCAAAAAAGCGAAAGATCTAGACGACAAAAAGTATGAGCGTGATAAGTTAAGAGAGGTACAAGCGGCTAACACTCGCTTTAATATTAAAGAATATGAACGCACCATTGCTTCTGCAAAAAAAGAGCAAATTATAAACGATCAATTATTTGAAAAATCTAGAGATCTACGTAATATATTAATTCTTGCTTCTAGTATTTTATTGATTGCGCTTATCGCTATATTTTTTGCTTTTAAGTCTCGAAAAAAATATATCAAACGTCTTCATGAAAAGAATAATCAATTAATGGCGGCCAAAGATAATGCTGAACGATTATCACAACTTAAAACACAGTTTTTTTCTACGGTTAGCCACGAACTACGTACGCCACTATATGGTGTTATCGGGCTTGCCTCAATTTTATTAGAAAATGAAACTTCAAAAAACAAAGAAGATCTTAAATCTTTAAAATTCTCTGCAGATTATTTACTAGCGCTCATTAATGATGTCCTTCTCATCAATAAAATGGACGCCAATGGGATAACACTAGAAAAAACATCCTATAGATTATCAAGTCTTGCTAAAAGTATTACACGTTCTTTTGAATTTAGCTTAGAACAAAATAATAATAAAATTCATCTACATATTGACAAAAATCTACCTGACAAACAAATAGGAGATTATGTAAGGCTTTCCCAAATATTAATGAATCTCATTGGAAACGCTATCAAGTTTAATGAAGATGGAAATATATGGGTTTCTATTGATCTTATCGAAAAAACCAAAGAAGGGCTATACACCACAACATTTACGGTTAAAGATGATGGTATTGGGATCCCCGTGAGTAAACAAAAATCAATTTTTGAGGAATTCTCTCAAGTAGAAAATCGCAATTACAATTATCAAGGAACAGGACTTGGCTTGCCTATTGTCAAAAAGCTTTTGGCATTATATGACAGTGAAATTATTGTAAAGAGTGAAATGGGTAAAGGATCAACATTCACGTTTACCATCAATTTGGAAGCAAATATCACTGACGAGTTTGCGGAAGAAAATGACAATTATAAACAAGGAGATGCGATTCATGTTTTTGAAAACGTTCATATTCTTGTGGTAGACGATAACCGTATTAATCAAAAAATAACTCAAAAAATTCTTGAAAAACGACAGTTTAAATGTTCGCTTGCTGATGATGGCGAACAAGCGATTTCTCTTGTAAAAGAAAACAATTACGATCTTATCCTCATGGATATACACATGCCTAAGGTAGATGGGGTTCAAGCAACAAAGGCTATTAGAAAGTTTAATCAAGAAATCCCTATTGTAGCGCTTACCGCTGTAGAATTGGATGAAATGAGAGCCACGATTATGGACTCAGGGATGAATGATATTATTTTAAAACCTTACGACATCTCTCAGTTCTTGACTACGATATTACGTAATTTGAATAAGGCACTTTCAAAATCCAAACGCTAGATTTTACTTACCATCCGCTATAGTTAGGAGGCACAATCTCATTGAGATTGAGATATACGATAATTTGCCCTCTATGGTGTGTAAGGTGATCTTGAAGTAAATTTAATATTTGAAGCTTAGATTTAGGCCCTGCAAAAAAATCTACTGTTGTTTTTAGCTCTTCTACAGAGGTTTTTTCAACGAGTGCATATACTTCATCAAAAGATTTTTTTAAGGCATTTATAATTGCTTGTTTGCCTGATGGTACGTTTTTAGAAAGTGTATTTCTATCAAAATCACTGGCAGAAAAATAGGTGTTTCCTAACCAAAGCATATTTCCTCTCATATGCAATAACTGAGCTCCAAAATTCATTTCTCTTTCTGTAGGAGCATAGGCATATTTATCTTCGGGCATTGCTTCAGCAATGGCAATCAAATAGGTTTTCGAATTTTCCCATTTTTCAAGAAAAGCGTCTTTGGCATTATCTTGTTGTCCATAGATAATAGGCGTTACTAAACAAAACAGTAGGCATACTAATCTATTCATCTGCTGTATTATTTTCATCTAATAGCCCTAGCTCTTTTGCTCTCTTTTCCCAGTTTTTTCTAGCGAGTGTCTGTAAATCTGCCACGCGATCACTCTCATCCATAATTTCCATACCTAAAAGGGTTTCAATAACATCTTCCATAGTCACTAACCCACTAGTACTTCCATATTCATCAACAACTAACGCAATGTGATTTTTTGTAGAAATCAACTCTTCAAATAGATTAGGTATCGGTAAATTACGATTTGTAATCATAATAGGGCGTTGTAAATCTGCTAGTGTTTTTTGATGATTATCAAGTGCCATTTCTCTATACACTTCACTTTTAAGAACAATCCCGGTGATATGGTCTATGTTTTTATCATATATAGGAATTCTAGAAAATCGTAGTTCTTGATTTGCTTTAAAAAAATCACTTACTGTTGTTTGAGACGCTGCTGTTTTCATCACCGTACGAGGGGTCATCACATCTTTTGTAAGCACATCTTTAAAAGAGAGTAAATTGTTTAAAATCTTACTTTCTGATTCTTCAAAAACACCATCATCACTTGCCATTTGTGCCATCACGGTAAAATCTTCTCTACTCAAAACACTGCCGCCGTGCCCTTTACCTCCAACGAGTTTTGTTGTGCGTTGTAACAACCAAAGAATCCCCGTCCATTTAAGCGGGAAGATAAGCACCTTCAATGCTTTTGCTGTAAAATTGGCGAGTTGTTTCCAGTAAGTTGCGCCTATCGTTTTAGGTATGATCTCTGATGCTACCAGTATAAGAAATGTCATGATTCCAGAAACAAATCCCACAAAATTGATACTCAAGAATTCAAAATCAGGATATAGATCCGCGGCGACTTTACCTACCATCATCGCACCAACAGTATGCGCTAGTGTATTTAAGGTTAGTATTGCAATAAGAGGCTTATCTACATCTTTTTTTAATTCTTCAAAATAGGAGGCATATCCTTTACCCTCACTTTTTTTAATATTGATAAACGTAGGAGATATACTTAATAGCACTGCTTCTAGTATAGAGCATAAAAAAGAAAAGAAAATAGAAATGGTTGCCCAAAAAAGGAGTTGACCCATGATATATAAAGCTGTTTGTGTAAAGGTAAATAAATTGTAGGTAACATACTTAATCAAACCTAGCTGTGTTGCCTCACATATATGTTTAAGTTTTGCGCATAAAAAAAGGCGGAAAGATCCACCTTTTTTTGCCCCAAATCTACCATGAACTTAACCTACTTATGCTATGGCTTTGCTAATATAAGACTGATTTACAACCGTGCAACATCTTTTAGACAAACTACACGATTTTTAGACCAAATACACAAATATTTGTGTATTTGTGATTTACTTAAGACCGATCTAATAGGCTCTAGCGCTATTTCCCTCCATGTAATTGATAAAAGCACGATTTACAACGCGATTCCCTCCATTAGTAGGATAATCCCCCGTAAAATACCAATCGCCTAAATTTTTAGGACATGCTTTGTGTAGATTATCTACCGTTTGATAAATGATCTCTACTTCTGTTTTTACCGTCTCATCTACTAACAATTCTGATATTTTTGCTGATATTTCTGTGTCTGTAAAAGGGGCATAAATATCTTTTACAAAATTTTGCACATTCTTATCTTTAAGGTCTACCTGTGCTTTACACTTTTCATACACTTGTGTGATAATTGCTTCTTTTCCATATTCTTTAAGAAGTGCTATTGCTGCTCTAAAAGCAATAAAGTCTTCTAATTTTGCCATGTCAATACCATAACAATCTGGATACCGTATTTGCGGTGCCGATGAAACAACAACAATCTTTTTTGGATTGAGTCGTGCCAACATTTTTATGATACTCTTTTTAAGAGTAGTCCCTCGCACAATACTATCATCTATAATAACAAGCTTGTCTTCTGGCTGAATAACACCGTAGGTGATATCATATACATGCGCCACAAGATCATCACGGCTACTGTCCTCCGTAATAAATGTTCTTAATTTTGCGTCTTTTATAGCAATCTTTTCTGTTCGTAGCTTTCTCGAAAGTATTCCCTCGATCGCTTCCTGATCTAGATGGTCTTTTGCTGCTAGTATTTCTGCTCCTTTTTGTTTATTAAGCTCATCTTGAGCCGCTTCTACGAGACCATAAAAAGAAGTTTCAGCCGTATTAGGAATAAAGCTGAAGACGGTGTTTTTAGTATCGTGATCTATACTTTTAAGTACATCTGGCATTAATAGCCTTCCTAATAATTTACGTTCTTTATAGATTTCGGCATCACTTCCTCTTGAAAAATAGATACGTTCAAAAGAGCATGCTTTTCGCGTAAGCGGTTCTAATACCTTTTTAATACTCAGTACTCCGTTTTTCTTTACGATAAGTGCACAGCCTGGCTCTAATTCTTTTACATCCTTAAAATCAACATTAAATGCTGTTTGGATGACAGGGCGTTCACTAGCGACTACAGCAACTTCATCATCTTCATAATAATAAGCGGGTCGGATTCCTGCGGGATCTCTTAATACAAAAGCATCTCCGTGGCCTAACAATCCTACCATTGCATAGCCTCCATCCCAATCTTTTGAAGCTCTTTTTAAGATTTTTTCAACCTTTAAGCGTTCTGCAATTTGAGGAGAAGCTTGTTTTTTATTGTATCCTTCTTTTTTTAATTTCTTGTATAATTTTGCCACCTCATCGTCTAGGAAATGTCCTATTTTTTCCATGACAGTAATGGTATCTGCTTGCTCTTTGGGGTGTTGTCCTAATGAAACTAGCTTATTAAAAAGCGTACTTACATTGGTCATATTAAAATTACCCGCGACGATTAGGTTACGGTGCATCCAGTTGTTTTGTCTTAAAAAAGGATGTACACTTTCTACACTGTTTTTACCAAAGGTGCCGTATCGTACATGCCCTAAAAGTACTTCTCCTAGATAAGGTACATTACTTTTTTGCCAATCTACATCATCTTTGCGATCAGGGTTTGCAGTCATTACCTCATTGATACGACCATTGATTTGCGCAAAAATATCCTGTATGGGTTGTTGCTCTGTAGAACGCTGTCTTGAAATATAGCGTTCCCCAGGGTTCATGTCTAATTTAATACTTGCAAAACCAGCTCCGTCTTGACCACGGTTATGCTGCTTTTCCATCATTAGATACATTTTATTTACGCCATAAAAAGCAGTGCCATATTTTTCTTTATAAAATGCCAGTGGTTTTTTAAGTCGTATAAGGGCGATTCCACATTCATGCTTTATTGCATCACTCATAGTAGGTATACTTTATATAGTATTATATAGTAAAAGCAAATACGCCCCAAAATTTGGGGCGCATTTAATTAATTAAGTTCTATTTCAAACTGCGTAAGTTGTTTAAACTGTTGCAAACGTTTTCTTATTTCTTCGGTGGTTAAATTTTCTAGTCGTTCGGTTCCAAATTTTTCTACGGTAAACGAAGCAAGACAGGATCCATAGATCAATGCTTGTTTCATATTTTCAAAGGTAATGTCTCCACTACGCGCTAAAAAACCAGCAAATCCTCCCGCAAAGGTATCTCCTGCACCTGTTGGGTCAAATACTTCTTCTAGTGGCAATGCCGGAGCAAAAAACACTTCATTGTTATGAAAAAGTAATGCTCCGTGTTCTCCTTTTTTTATGACCACATACTGAGGTCCCATTTCTTGTATTTTTCTTGCCGCAGCGACTAAAGAGTATTCTCCACTTAATTGACGAGCCTCCTCATCGTTTATAGTAATGACATCTACTTTCTTTAACGTGGTTTTAAGTTCGTCCAGCGCAATATCCATCCAGAAATTCATCGTATCTAAGATAACGAGCTTAGGGTTTTTCATTTGCTCTATCACACTTAATTGTACCGTCGGTTGTAAATTTCCTAACATGACAATTTCTGCATCTTGATAGGCAGCAGGAACTTTAGGGTTAAAATCTCCAAGGGTATTTAGTTCTGTTACAAGCGTATCACGAGTATTCATATCATTGTGATATTTACCACTCCAGAAAAAGGTTTTCCCCCCTTTTACAACTTCTAATCCTTCTATATTAATATTTCTATTAGTTAAAAGATCCATATATTCTTGTGGAAAATCTTCCCCAACAACAGAAACAATAGCTGTATCTACGTTTTTAAATTGTGATGCACAAAGACCTATATAGGTAGCAGCTCCACCTAAAATTTTGTCTGTCTTGCCAAAAGGGGTTTCAATGGCATCAAAAGCACAACTACCTACAATAACTAATTTACTCATCTATTTTTTTTGCAAAGATATAGTTTTAAAGAAAAAGAAAAACACGAAATTTTGGTTCAATTTTAAGTCCTTTTTTTATGAATACTATATGTGGTTCTCATACCATTATCTTTTTTTCTAATAGTCAACATCTATGAATCTTCCTTACCAAGGACCTTTATAAACTCATTATTTCCTTCCAAAGTCTGCGGGAATCTCTCCCCATGCCTTTGTTTCCCATTTTACAATCGTGGTGGTATAGGTGTTTGCTTTAAGCCATTGTTCGGCACGACGTACAAGGTCATATACATCTTTATTACGAGCACTCTCTTGAAGTTTTGTATTACAAGCTTTCTTTTTTACCCATCCGATGGCTATACGAGAATCTGAATAAATAATACGATCACTTCCTATCTTCTTGAGATACGCAAGCCCATGTACCAATGCTAGAAACTCTCCTATATTATTGGTTCCCTGTTTAAAAGGTCCTTGGTGAAAAAGTTGTTTTACGGTCTGGGTGTCTACCCCTCTATATTCCATAACGCCAGGATTACCGCTGCTTGCCGCATCTACGGCGATAGAATATAAATTAGGCTCTCCATACTTGGCCTTTTCTTCGGCAGTGAGGACTTTCTTTTTTTTGGAGGACCCTTTTACATCTGCATAGTCTTTATTGTAGGCTGTTTTTGCTTCGGCAAAGGTGGGGAACGATTTATATTGAGCACCTGCATAGCCATCTGTCATCGCTTTGCAATCTTTCCAGCTCAGGTAAATACCAGGTTTCTTACCTTGCCAGACTACATAAAATTTTTCTTTCTTCTTGCTCATGGTGCTACCCGCAAAAGCGGTCTTTTTCATTTCCACGTAGGTGGAAATCTCCTATATATTATTTGCTCTTTAATAATTTCTCGATCACAACGGGGAAATGCTCATATTCTAGTTGATGTACTTTTTGTGCAATGGTTTTTGGGGTGTCCTCTTGGGTGACTGCTACTTTTGCTTGAAAAATATAAGCTCCTTTATCATATTCTGGTGTCACCTTATGGATCGTAATTCCCGTATAGGTTTTTTGATCTTTATGCGCTTTCGCGAAAGCGTATACAGCCTCATGTACATGCTTTCCATACATCCCTTTACCTCCAAAATCAGGTAATAATGCTGGGTGAATGTTTATAATTTGATCTGGAAATAAATTAATTATTTTTTCTGGGAATAGCCATAAAAAACCAGCGAGTACAATTAAATCAGGTTGAATTGATTGCAAAAGATGTGCTATATGGTCTGTATCATAGAGCGCAGTTCTGTTAAAACTAAGGGCGCTTATTTTACTCTTAGTAGCACGCTCTAAAACTTTGGCATCCTTGTTGTTACTGAGCACTTGCACGACTTGAGCATCCGTACAACCCTTAAAATGATCAATAATACGCTGGGCATTTGTACCGTTACCCGAAGCAAAAATTACAATACGTTTCATATAAGTATGATCCTGTTATAATGTGCAAAACAAACGATTATTATTAACAATTTGAAGGTTTTTATTAGAGAAATTATTTATTATTTACGTAAATTACCTTCATATTTTTGTGCCAATAGTGATCAAACCATAAAGGTTTGTTATTTTTGCCACTTAATTAAAAATTAAATTTAGAAATTATGTCAGACATTGCATCAAGAGTAAAGGCGATCATCGTAGACAAATTAGGCGTAGATGAGAACGAAGTTGTAACCGAAGCGAGCTTCACAAACGATTTAGGTGCCGATTCACTAGACACTGTTGAACTTATCATGGAATTTGAAAAAGAATTTGATATCCAAATTCCGGACGACCAAGCAGAGAACATTGCTACGGTAGGTCAAGCAATTTCATACATAGAGGACGCAAAATAAGTCTTAAACTTATGGAGTTAAAGCGAGTAGTAGTTACTGGACTTGGTGCACTTACACCAATAGGAAATAATATTCAAGAGTACTGGGATGGATTATCTTCAGGAAAAAGTGGGTGTGCTCCTATTACCTATTTTGATGCCGAAAAGTTCAAGACAAAATTTGCTTGTGAACTTAAAAACTTTAACGCTCTAGACCACTTTGATCGTAAAGAGGCTAGAAAGTTAGATAGATTTGCCCAGTACGCATTGGTGGCTTCAGACGAAGCCATCAATGATGCTGGTATCGATCTAGAAAAAGTTGATAAATTCAGAGTAGGAGTGATTTGGGGTGCTGGAATAGGTGGTCTAGAGACCTTCCAAAATGAAGTCATCAATTTTGCTGAAGGAGACGGTACACCAAGATTCAATCCATTTTTTATTCCTAAAATGATTGCAGATATTGCCCCAGGTAATATCTCTATCAAGCACGGTTTTATGGGACCTAATTATACAACGGTCTCTGCATGCGCTTCTTCTGCAAATGCAATGATTGATGCCATGAACTATATACGTTTAGGGCATTGTGATATTATTGTAACTGGAGGTAGTGAAGCTGCTGTAACAAAAGCGGGTGTAGGAGGATTTAATGCCATGCATGCATTATCGACTAGAAACGAAGAACCACAAGGAGCATCAAGACCCTTTGATGCAACACGTGATGGATTTGTTTTAGGAGAAGGTGCTGGCGCATTAATATTAGAAGAGTATGAACATGCAAAAGCTAGAGGAGCTCATATCTACGCAGAAGTTGTAGGTGGAGGGATGTCTAGTGATGCGTACCACATGACGGCACCACATCCTGACGGAATTGGTGTAGAAAGAGTAATGCATAATTGTCTTAATGACGCTGGAATGAAACCAGAAGATGTAGACCATATTAATACGCATGGAACTTCTACCCCTCTAGGCGATGTAGCCGAACTAAAAGCGATTACCAAAGTTTTTGGAGATCACGCAAAAAACATCAATATCAATTCTACTAAATCTATGACTGGACACCTTTTAGGTGCTGCTGGAGCTATAGAAGCCATCGCTTCTATACTAGCTATGAAACATAGCTTAGTGCCTCCTACTATTAATCATAGTGTGGTAGATGAAAATATTGATCCTTCATTTAATCTTACTTTAAATGAAGCACAACCTAAAGAAATTAATATAGCCATGAGTAATACCTTTGGTTTCGGAGGTCATAATGCTTGTGTGTTATTTAAAAAAATTGACGCTTAATACTATGAGCGCCATAAAAAAAATATTTACTTCCCGTTCAAATACGAACGGGATTTTTTTTATGCGTATGCAAAGTATTTTAGGATTTAAACCTAAAGATATAAGCCACTACGAAAAAGCTTTTACGCATAGATCATTAGGCCTTAAAAAAGAAGATGGCAATCCCCTAAACTATGAACGATTAGAGTTTTTAGGAGATGCTATGCTTGGGGCTGTTATCGCTGCGCACCTCTTTGAAGCAGTACAGGGAGGTAATGAAGGGTACCTTACAAAAATGCGTTCAAAAGTGGTCAGTAGAAAGCACTTAAATGAGTTAGGGAATGAACTTAACTTATTACGCTATATAAAAGCTAATATCCCTAAGGAAAATTTTGGCGTAAATATTCATGGAAATCTTTTTGAAGCACTTATTGGTGCTATTTATTTAGATCGAGGATATCCGTACTGCAAAAAGTTTATATACAAGCGTATTATTAATCCGTACGTAGATATAGAAAAACTTGAAGGGCGTATTATAAGTTATAAAAGCGTCCTTATTGAATGGTGTCAAAAAGAAAAAAAGACGTTTAAGTTTGACACTTTTGAGGATACAGGGAAAGATACTGTAAAACATTTTGCAGTTAAATTATACATTGACGATAAAATTATAGCGAAGGCTAGAGCGACTTCTAAGAAAAAAGCTGAAGAGATTGCCTCTAAACGAGCTTTTTATGTATTTCAAAGGCAAATTGAGGGCAAATAATTCTCTTTGTTAAGATTTTATTTACATTTGTTATAAGTAAGGGCCCTAACTCTATATGTATTTTCGTTTACCTAAAAAATATTATTCTGTTTTTGCACTATTTGCGATCGTAAGTAGTGTCCTCGTCATTGGGGCTGATTCCTACATTACTGAAAAAGAAAAAGAAAACAGAAAGGTACAATTAGAAAAACTAAATAAAAAAACGGCATCAGACTTTCAAAACGCGCTTAATAACTATGTAACGTTAATGTCTGGAATACGATCGTACGTCAAACTTTCTGAAGAATTTCCATCTCAAGCACAGCTGCATACATTTGTAAATTATCAATTATCTAGTATTCCGATAGACGATAGTTATATTATTTCTTATGTAGATACAACCCGTACTTTTAAATACTCTTTTACCAAAGATCAAATTGACCCAAGCAAGCTTATTGGGACTTCTATTAAAAAGCTTGTGAATGAAAAGGGGGTTGAAGTAATGGAGAAAAAGCTAAAAAAAAATGATTATGTAGCTTTTAACCCTTATAATATTGTAGAAGGTCGGGTAGGTTTACCTATAGCTTTTAAAGCCCAAAACCAACAAAATAAACGAAGTGGCTATTTTTCTATAATAAAGGACTTCAAACCTATTATTGATCGTGTATATCATAATATAGATACGTCAAAATATGTATTTAGATTTAAAACATCTACTGGAATTGAGTTTGATAGAGAGCGTGTATATGATGGTAAAACAATATATAATACAAGAAATGATGATCAGTATTGGAGAAACTTCGATATTCAGGAAGAACATTTTATACATACCCAAATACCCTTTTTAAATAAAAAATTTATCATTGAAACCGCCTATAAAGAGCCCTACAAAAGGAATCCTAGGTTATTATTCTTAATGGTACTCTGGTACACGCTACTTTTAAGTTTTATGCTATTTATCATTATTCAATTATATGTGTACAAGCGTAAAAATAAAATTATAAACAAGCAAAAAAAGGAGTTGTCTGAAGTTGTTGCTACCAAGAATAAGTTCTTTACGATTATTGCACATGATCTTAGAAGCCCTCTTTCTTCGGTTATTAATTTTTTAGATCTTCTCAAACAAGAACAAAATCCAAATAACCAAACGAGTCAAATTATAGATGCCCTAGAAGATTCGAGTAAAAACAGTCTTTCTCTATTGGATAATTTACTAAAATGGTCAAAAATTCAGACGGGCAAAATCCATTATGAACCTCAAAAAATAGCTATTCTAGGAATTATAAAGGATCAAATAAAGATTCAGAAACAACAAGCTCTTAGAAAAAATATCAATATCATTATAGAAGCAAGTACTGATAGTAAAGTCATGGCTGATAAGAATATGATCGCTACGGTTATTCGTAATTTATTATCGAATGCTATTAAATATTCTCACGAAAATGGAATTGTTGTCATAGAAATAAACAAAGTAGATTCCTTTTTTTCTTTTAGTATTGAAGATAATGGTATTGGTATGTTAGAAAAACATAAGGATTCTCTTTTTGATGTGACCAAAGTAACGACTCAAAAGGGAACTTTACAAGAAAAAGGATCTGGGCTAGGTTTAATCCTTTCCAAGCATTTTATCGAAATCCATAGTGGAACTTTGTCTATAGAAAGTGTACACGGCAAGGGAACTATTGCTTCTTTCACACTTCCGTTATAAAATTTCCTAACGAATCACTTAACTCAAACGTTTGCGTATCTAATTATAGTAAGATTGTCGCATATATCCGCGCACAATAATACGGTTTTATGTATCTTTAAATTTCGTAGTCATGTTATGGGGACATTCAAATTAGTATTAGACGATGATTATGGGTATGACTTTACGCTTATTGCTATACATGGCGCCATAGAGTCTTACTACCTCGCCTATTTACTTAATAATCATCTAAAACTTAGACTTAAAAGAAGCAAAAATGATTTAGTCATAAATCACGATATTATTTCTGCAAGGTTTCCTATATATGAGTATCATAATGAGCAATTATATACAACCTATCATCTCTTTAATAACCATACCAAAATAACAAAAGAGCATGATCATAATCTTTCCGGTCTATTTGAATCTAAAACGTCTACAGAAAGACGTTTCTTTTTAGAAGATTTGCCCCGTGTAGATTACTTATTAAAAATAAACGAAGAAGGGAGTAGCTTTCCGCAGACTAAAACGCTGAAAGTACTTAACCAAATATCACAAATTGTAACCGCATACACAGTTGATGTAAACCAACTTAAAGCGAAAGAAAACTTAATTTTTGAATAATGCCAACTAGAAAAAAAACCAAAATTGTTGCGACCTTAGGTCCTGCAACTAGTACTGAAGAGGTCCTTTTAAAAATGATGCAAGAAGGGACTGATGTTTTTAGAATTAATTTTTCGCATGCAGATTATCAAGATGTTACAGAACGTATCGAAATGATAAGAAAACTGAGTGAAAAACATAAACTTAATATATCCATCCTTGCAGATCTCCAAGGCCCAAAACTACGAGTAGGGCGTATGAAAGAAGAGGTTGTTGTAAATCCTGGTGATAAAATCACATTTTCTACAAAAGAAGAATTTGAAGGAACCAAAGATAGAGTCTACATGAACTATCAAAAGTTTCCTCAAGATGTAAAAAAAGGAGAGCGTATTCTACTAGACGACGGTAAACTGATGTTTGAAGTTGTAAAAACGGATGGTAAATATGAAGTAGAAACCAACGTAATTCAAGGGGGCCCACTACGTTCAAAAAAAGGAGTTAATCTTCCTAACACAAATATTTCCTTACCTGCTCTCACAGAAAAAGATGTAAAAGATGCCGTTTTTGCCATTAGTCAAAAAGTCGATTGGATTGCACTTTCTTTTGTTCGTCATGCCGAAGATTTAAAACAACTTCAAGCGATCATAGATGAACACTCAGATCATAAAATTCCTATTATTGCAAAAATAGAAAAGCCTGAAGCTGTAGAAAATATAGATAAAATCGTTGCTTACTGTGATGGATTGATGGTTGCTCGTGGAGATTTAGGTGTCGAGATTCCTGCAGAAGAAGTGCCTCTTATTCAAAAGAAACTTGTATTAAGAGCTAAAAAAGCACGTATTCCAGTAATCATAGCCACTCAAATGATGGAAACTATGATTTCTAGCCTTACTCCCACACGTGCAGAGGTAAATGATGTTGCAAACTCTGTCATGGATGGAGCTGATGCTGTCATGCTAAGTGGAGAAACTTCGGTAGGCCAATATCCTATACAAGTAATCCAAAAAATGACATCTATTCTTAAAAATGTAGAGGATTCAGAACTTATTCAAGTGCCACAAGATCCACCACATATCCGTACAAAAAGATATATCACAAAAGCAATATGTTATCATGCAGCCCACATGGCAAATGAGATCAGCGCAAAAGCAATCTCAACACTCACAAATAGTGGATACACTGCCTTTCAGATATCTGCATGGAGACCCCAAGCACATATTTTAGTATTTACATCAAACAAACGTATCTTAACACAACTCAACCTTTTATGGGGTGTAAAAGCTATTTTTTATGATAAATATGTAAGTACAGATGAAACGGTAGAAGATGTAAATCAAATGGCGTTTGATATGGGGTTTGTAAAAAAAGGAGATATGCTTATTAACCTAGCTGCAATGCCTATTGTAGAAAAAGGAATGGTGAATACATTACGTGTTTCCGAAGTATAAAACGACTAGATAAGTAACAAAAAAAGCGTTCATTTGAACGCTTTTTTTATGCTAGAAACTCAACTAACTATTTTGAAAGCTCTACCTCTTTTACGATAAACCCTTTTTTATCTTTTTTTATAGTAACACTTCTGTTGTAATCTCTTAATTGATACGTGTATACAATAGCTGTTATTTCTGATGCTCCATCTCTGGTCACAGCGATTTCATCTTTAAATGTTTTTTCTCTCTTATTAGAATTTACAATCACTTCAGATGCTTTTTTTGATACAAGATCTAATGATATGCGTTTAGGTAGATCAAATAATTCTTTAGTAATACTATAGGCTTCTACCCAGTTTGATGCAGGTAATTCTATTTGGGTGGTCATCCCATACATCTCTCCTTTAGGGTTTTTTGTTTTCGTTACGTTAACGGTATGTTCTTTTGTAGAAATACGCTTTGCATAGCCTTCTACAGATTCTCCATCCTGTGGAGGGGCCAATCGTGTAAGGTAACCGTCAAAAACAAAACCTTTAGCACCTTGATATGACACTTCAATCATATTTCCTGTAATTCCTGAGATTGTCATCGTGGTATGTGCTGGAGAACTTAGGTGTTCTACTTGTGCTCCGTAAGGAAGTGTTAGTATCTTTTTTGAGCGTAGATTAGTTCCTGATCGCAAGGAAAGTCCGCTTGTCGCATTTACATAAAAGAGAGGAGCTGTTGGGGCTTCAAGAGAAGTGTCTAATTGGGCTAATAATGGTTTTGGAGACGTAGTTTCACTCTTTATTTCTGAAGTAGTCTGAGTGTTGTTTTCTGTAGTTTCTGATTGTTTTTTTGTACAGCTAGTGAATAAAATAGTGGCTGTGGCGATTGCAGCAATGATGATTTTCATAATAAATAGGTTTTAGTTAAACATTTTACTATGAAACACACTTAGCGTGCCATTATTTTAATTGTTTTAGTTAAAAAAATGATAATTATCTAATAATTTAACATAATATCGATTCCTTTTTAACTAAAACTGAAATCCTAAAGCTATAAACCATTCACTTGCTTTTACTTCTGGGCTATAGGTATATTTTAATTCAAGAGGGCCTAAAAAAGTATCCATCCCATAGCCTAAAGCATATCCTGTAAAATCAGGGCGTGTAAGCCATTCCTCTGACGAAAAAAGATTATACCCTGCGTTGGCAATATTGACCGCCACATTAAAATGATTTTTTTTAATAAACTCGTAATCTAAAGTAAGCGCTGCTTTTACATATCCATCACCTGCGATGCTTATAAAATCATACCCATAAAAAGGAACTAGATTATTGATCTTCTTATTACCGTATCCTCCTAGAAAAAAATCAAGCGAGCGTACATCCTCTCCTCCTAGTTTAAAACCACCACTAATCTCCGTAAGCAACGTGAACCTCTTACTAATACTTTCAGCATAAAGGAAATATGCGTTTGCAATAGAAAACTCCGTAAAATTTTCATTAAAATCTGAAGAAAATAGCGTCAAATCAAAATCCCCATCAAAATAAAAGCCTGATTTAGGGAAATATTTATGGTCTAAGGAGTCAAACTTTAGTTGCCCGTAGGCTCCAAATAAGTGGCTTTTTTCAAAAACAAAACCAGCAATATCATCGCCGTCATTAACCGTTTCTGTTTCTACATCAAGAAATTTGTGCTGTACTCCTAAGTCTAAAGAAAATTGTTTTGCAAACAGCGTTTGTAAATACATCTGATTAGTCACATCTTGATATTCTAGTGTAACCCTATTAATTCCTGTTAAATCTATATTTCCTACGGTCTCAACAAGTCGAGCGCTCACTCCTTTTTCAAAAGTATTATACGTAGAGCGCAATCCTACACTCCAATAATACCCTTTATCTATATAGTAATTAAAGGCATACCGTATATTATCCCCTACAATAAGGTCAAAGGTGGCAATATCATTATCAAAAAGCACTCGCTTTCGTGTGTAGTTAATAAGCGCTGCACTTCGATACAAATCATCATAATGAATTCCCAATCCTATAGACTGTTTACTTTTAGATTCTTGGATATCAAATTGTACTAATGTTCCTTCAGGAATTTTTTTTAACCGATAGCCTATACGATCAAAATTTTCTGTAGCAGATAAATTATTAATGCCATTACTAAACCGTTCATAATCTACTGTTACAGGAGGGACTAGTTGAAGTTTTCCTAAAATATAAGATCGCGTATACTCCTTGTTTCCTCTCAAAACAATCGCATCTATAGCCATACTGTCTTTTAGTTTTGGAAGTATACGCTTTCGCGAAAGCGTACCCTGTCTCATCGCAATTTCTTTTAACGCATCCAACTGCTTACGTGCCTCTTCCTCTCCTCTATCGATAATGGTATTTTTCTCGTCAAAATCTACGACTGTAAAACCTGCAACATCCGGGCGTATATATACATCTGTACTATCGCGTTTTCCTTCCATTTCTTTGATCGTACGATAATTATTAATTTGTAGAAAGATCTCAGGAGCTGTCCTAAGTTGGTCCCTTTTACGAAGACCATCCTGTACATCTACGCCTATAATAATATCGACTCCTTTTGCTCTAAGTTCTTCTATGGGGTAATTGTTTACAACACCCCCATCAATCAAGATCCGATCTCCCAAAGTAACCGGTTTAAACAAGGTGGGTAATGCTCCACTAGCACTTATGGCTTCGGGCAAAAATCCAGTATCAAGAACCACTTGCTCTGCTTTTTCTATATCTGTTGCGATGCAAAAAAATGGAATGGGCAATTGTGTAAAATCTTCTGTATTACTTACGTGTTCTAGGAGTCGTGTTAATAAATTATAGGTGTTTTGTCCTTTTGAAATCGATTGGGGTAAGGAAAGCTTAAAATTGTCAAAGGGCAAAGAAATCGCAAACTTCTCTGAGGCTTCTTTTTCATAAAATGTCTTTGCCTTTCTAGGTAAATCGTCTTGGATTACCTTAGAAAAATCTATAACTCTAAAAAGAGAATCTAGTTGTTTTGCGCTATATCCGGAAGCATAAAGACCTCCTACAATGGCGCCCATGCTTGTTCCTGCAATATAATCGACACGCACACCCGCTTCTTCTAAGACTTTTAAAACACCCACATGTGCAAGCCCTTTGGCACCTCCACCACTCAAAACCACACCTACTTTTATATCTTGTGTATCAGATATCTGAGCGCTTATAGAAAACGCCACAAAGAATAACAAAAAAGTAATTTTTAATTTCATTCTTTTGTGTGATAGTGATTGTAAATAATCGCTGCTTTTGCCGCTCCAACAACTTCTGTAAGACTCTTTTTACTCGCCGTTTTTACTTTTGATACGGACCTATAATGTTTTAATAATGTGACAATGGTTTTTTCTCCAATACCCGAAATGACGTCTAGCTCTGTTCCTAACGCCGCATTACTTCTTTTATTTCGATGAAATGTAATCCCAAAACGGTGCGCTTCATTACGTAACTGCTGTATGATTTTAAGGCTCTCGCTTTTTTTATCTAAGTATAATGGAATGCTATCTCCTGGATAGTATATTTCTTCCAATCTTTTTGCGATACCTACAATGGCTATCTTTCCTCGGAGCCCCAAGGTTTCTAACGCTTTTAAACCACTTGAAAGCTGTCCTTTTCCCCCATCTACAATAATGAGTTGCGGCAGCGGCTCTTCCTCTTCAAGCAACCTTCTATACCGTCTGAAAACCACTTCCTCCATACTCGCAAAATCATCAGGGCCTTCTACCGTTTTTATGTTAAACTTACGATAGTCTTTTTTACTTGGTTTTCCATTTTTAAAAACAACACAAGCCGCTACAGGATTGCTTCCTTGTATGTTAGAGTTATCAAAGCACTCTATATGTCTAGGCTCTTTAGATAGTCTTAAATCGACTTTCATTTGTGCCATGATTCGGTTGGTATGACGATCTGGATCTACAATCTTGGTTTGTTTAAAACGCTCCATTCTATAATACTTGGCGTTGCGTTCTGAAAGTTCTAAAATGCGCTTTTTATCGCCTAGCTTAGGAACTGTTATTTTTAGCGCATCTCCCACCTCCACCTCAAAAGGCACATAAATCTCTTTGGATTGAGAGTCAAATCGCTGCTGAATTTCAATAATCCCCAATTCTAATAATTCTTTATCGGTCTCATCCAAACGTTTTTTAAGTTCTAGCGTATGAGATCTAATAATAGCGCCGTGTGCTAATTGTAAAAAGTTGACATAGCCATATCCCTCATCACTTATGATAGAAAACACATCTACATTGGTAATATTTGGGTTGACCACCGTGCTTTTTGATTGATAATTTTCAAGGATGTCCAGTTTTTCTTTGATGCGTTGGGCTTCTTCAAACTCCATAGCCGCAGCGTGTTTTTGCATCTGATCTCTAAACTTGTGTAAAGACGTTTTAAAATCTCCTCGTACTATCTGGCGTATATGCTCAATATGCGTATGATACGCTGCTTCAGTTTGTTTGCCTTCACAGCCGCCTTCACAATTGCCTAAGTGATACTCAAGGCATACTTTGTATTTTCCAGCTTCTATCTTTTGTTTTGATAAATCGTAATTACAGGTTCTCAACTTATAAAGACTCTTGATGAGATCAAGGAGCGTCTTTACCGTTTTCATGCTGGTATAAGGCCCATAATACTCACTTCCGTCTTTAATCAAACGACGCGTAGGGAATACTCTTGGAAAGCGTTCATTTTTAATGCAAATCCAAGGATAGCTTTTATCATCTTTAAGAAGCACATTGTAACGAGGTTGGTACTTCTTAATCAAATTGTTTTCAAGAAGGAGGGCATCGGTCTCTGTAGCAACCACAATATGACGTACCTCATGTATTTTTTTTACCATCGTACGGATACGACCATTATCGATGGTTTTATTGAAATAAGAGAGTACCCTTTTCTTTAAATTCTTTGCTTTTCCTACATATAATAATTTTTCGTCCTTGTCATAATACTGGTATATTCCAGGGCTTGTGGGGAGTGTTTTTAGTTGTATATCGAGTTGTGAAAGCGCCATACCCAAAGATATAGATTCTTGTGGATTGAGAAGAGTGGTTGGTCATAAAAAGTACGCTACTTTGACAAGCGCTGCATACGCTTTCGCGAAAGCGTACACACAACATTTTCCAGCGTCTATAAACACTGAAAAAAGCATCTTACCTAAACGTAGTAAAATACCGTGATGAAATATGTAAATTGCAGAAGTGATTGTGGTACGAAGTTGTTTGCTGAAAGCTGCTTTTGCATTTTTTAAATATCTCTTTTATGAATTTAAAAATACTTTCTAGAAATGCGCATCTATATTCTACAAAACGACTTGTAGAGGCGGGTTTACAAAAAGGACACAGTGTTGAGGTGGTAGATCCTTTACAATGTGATCTTATTATTGAAAAAAAGAACCCGACGGTGTATTACAAAGGGCGTCATCTTGAAACGACCGATGCGATTATTCCTCGTATAGGAGCTTCTATTACGTATTACGGAACTGCTGTGGTGAGGCAATTTCAGATGATGGGTGCTTTTAGTACAACCTCTTCGGAGTCTCTCATTATGAGTAGAGATAAATTACGCTGTTTACAGGTGCTTTCTAGCTTAAAATTAGGGCTTCCTAAGACTATTTTTACAAATTATTCAAGAGATGTCAGAGAGGCCATACGTCATGTTGGAGGGGCACCTTTGGTGATTAAACTTTTAGAAGGTACACAAGGATTGGGTGTTGTCCTTGCCGAAACAGAAAATGCTGCCGAGTCGGTCATTGAAGCCTTTAATGGACTTGAAGCTAGAGTGATTGTACAAGAGTATATCAAAGAAGCAAAAGGGTCAGATCTAAGAGCTTTTGTGGTTGATGGTAAAATTGTAGGAGCAATGAAACGCCAAGCAAAAGAAGGCGAATTTAGATCAAACCTCCATCGTGGAGGTACCGCAAAAATCATTACGCTTTCTGATGAAGAAGAAGAGATCGCTATTAAAGCGGTCACAGCTATGGGGCTTGGCGTTGCGGGAGTTGATATGTTACAAAGTGCTCGAGGACCGCTTATTCTAGAAGTAAATTCTTCTCCTGGATTAGAAGGTATAGAAAGAGCCACTGGAACTGACATTGCAAAAGAGATTATTTGCTATATTGAGCGAAATACATAAAAGTAAATGGCTGTTATAGATTCAGATAATATATTAACCTTATTAGGACAAAAAGTAGCGCCTGGAGAAAGTGCTACCATTAATTTTAATCTTGCCAAATTATACACGACCTCTACGGTTGAAATCCCTGTTATTGTAGAACGCTCAGAAGAGCCTGGTCCTGTCATACTCATCACATCAGGGATACATGGAGATGAAATCAACGGGGTAGAAATTGTACGCCAACTCATCGCAAAAAAAATCAACAGACCTAAAAAAGGAACTATTATTTGTATTCCTGTGCTCAATATTTTTGGGTTTTTAGATATGAAACGTGCTTTTCCAGACGGCAGAGACTTAAATCGAGTGTTTCCTGGAAACCCAAGAGGCTCCTTGGCGAGTCGATTTGCCTATCAATTTGTTAAAAAAATATTACCCATTGCCGACTATTGTTTGGATTTTCACACAGGAGGCGCTAGCCGATTTAATGTGGCACAAATCCGTATAGACCCCAGGAATACAGAAGCAAAACAACTTGCAGAAGTATTTAATGCACCCTTTACATTACATTCCAAAATCATTCCGAAATCCTATCGAGCTACGTGTGTTAGATTAGGCATTCCTATTTTATTGTTTGAAGGAGGAAAGTCAAAAGTAAGTGATAAAAAAATTGCTAGAATAGGCGTAGAAGGAACCATTCGTTTTTTTGAGTCTTTAGGAATGTTATCTCCAACGATAGAGGTGCCTACAAACAATACTGCCTCTGTACTCGTACGAGCTACAAAATGGGTGCGATCCAACTATAGTGGTCTCATTCACGTTAAAGTCGTGTGTGGTGAACTCATCGAAAAAGGACAGCACCTAGCCACCATCACCGATCCTTACGGGAAATTTAGATACATCATAAAGGCTCCAGAAAATGGGTATGTCATCAATGTAAATGAGGCTTCACTCGTGTATCAAGGAGATGCTATTTTTAATATTTCTTCAGATAAAACAACAGGACATGGAAAAAAAGAGGTTGAGGAAGAAGTATAAAGAACTCAGAGCAGGTTTATCTAAAGAGCGTATTGATGAGAAAAGCGTTGATATTGCAAATATGTCTTTAGCATTAGATATCTGGAACTATCAATATTATCATCTGTTTCTACCCATTTTCAAGCAAAAAGAAGTGGATACCTCTTATCTCTTGAATATCCTTCAAGGAAAAGATAAGCATGTACTTGTTTCTAAAAGTGACTTTACGACCAACACGATGAAGCATTATTTACTAACAGACGCTACACGGTTTGTTGTAAATGAATATGGGATTCCTGAGCCTGAAGATGGTATTGAAATTGACCCAGAAAAAATAGAAGTTATTTTTATTCCTTTACTGGCTTATGATACAAAAGGAAATAGAGTAGGGTATGGCAAAGGGTTTTATGATCGATTTTTGTCAACATGTAAAAAAGACGTCGTAAAAGTGGGTGTTTCATTTTTTGAAGCAGAAACAGAAGAAATTAGTGTACGTGACACTGACATTCCTCTAGACTATTGTATCTCTGACGCACAGCTGTATACTTTCTAACGATGCTTCATCAAATGTAACGACCATTGTATAAAAAACGCATCGTTTCTTTAACGCCAGAAAACAGTTTACAATCATTATTTTAATGGTGTTTTCAGGTTTTTTCACTTATTGACTTTTTTATTTTTCCTTACAGAACAGTCAAAATAATCGTTAAAAAGCACTTTTTTATCGATAATCTGTGCTATTTAAAAAAAACAAACTATATTACAACGTTAAAATAGCTTGTTGTTATGGAATTAAAATCTATCAGAAAACGTTTACGCCCCTCTAAAGAAAGTACTCTTAAAGAGAAAGTAAACCCTTTCGCTATTGATAATTTTTACTATGAAGAGATTTCTAACTTAACTCAGGCTGGTGGTTGGAGTGTAGACTTTGTAAACAAGAAAACTTATTTTGACAAGCAGGCCAGAAGAATACTAAAAGTTCCTGACACGTATATCCCTACTTTAAATCAATCCTATTTGTTTTATGCCGAGGAGCATATGCAAAAAGCGACCAATTTATTCTTTGCCTGTGCGCAAGGAGATTCCTTTTCTGAAGAAATTAAAATGGTCACCTATAACAAAGAAGTCTTTTGGGCAAAAGCACACGGGAAACCAGTCAAAGATGAGAAAGGAGAAGTTATTGGTATACGCGGTGTTTTTCAAAGTATTGATGAAGAGAAGAAAAAAGAAATTCAAATAGAGGCTTCTTTAGATATTATAGAAGGTCATAATAAGCGACTTTATAATTTTGCACACATTGTATCACATAATCTAAGGTCTCATGTAAGTAACTTACAACTTACTACGGCCCTTTTTGATACCAAAAATTTAGATCAAGATCAAAAAGAACTTTTTAATAATTTTTCTGAAATTGCTACAAATCTTGATATTACACTGAAGCATCTTAATGAAATCGTTACACTTCAAACAAATGTCAATAAAACTAAAGAAATTGTAAATGTAGAGGAGGTCTATAAAAGAGTCATCGATTCCATTAGGCAGATAAGTCTTCAAAATAAAGTCGTGTATTATACAGAATTTTCTGAAGTGGAAGAATTTCCTTATGTTTCTGCTTATTTAGAAAGTATATTACACAACCTTATTACCAACGCAATTAAGTACAAGCATCCTGATAGAGATCCAGAAATAAATGTTTTTACCTATGAAGAAAATGACAAAAACTATCTTGTTGTAAAAGACAATGGTACTGGTATTGACCTCGAAAAACATGGTAATCAGCTTTTTCAAATGTATAAGACTTTCCATAATAATGACGACGCCAATGGATTAGGATTATTCCTCACAAAAAGCCAAATAGAATCTCTAGGTGGTAAAATCACCGTGGAAAGTAGTGTTGGAAAAGGCTCAAAATTTACCGTACAATTATAAAACAAACGAACCCATTTATTAATTTCATTACTTCCCCTTTCAATGAAATACCCAATAGAAATAGCCTGCATTATCGATGATGATGATATGTATGTAAACCTCATCACAAAAATACTAGACGTTAAGAATCTTGTAAAAAACCTTTTAATATTTAAAAATGGAAAGGAAGCGTTGGATTATTTTGTAGGTGCCTTAAAAAAATTGGAAGAACGTAAAATCCCTCAAGTCATTCTTTTAGATTTGAATATGCCAGTTATGGATGGTTGGCAGTTTCTAAGTAACCTTGGTGAATATGATTTTCCTGAATTAAAAAATACAACACTATACATCGTAAGTTCTTCTATCAATCCTTCAGATATAGAACGATCTAAAACCATTCAACTTGTAAAAGATTTTTTAATCAAACCTGTTACTATGGATCAATTGTCTGAAATTTTTATGGACAAGTCTGCATAATAAAAGTCACCCTTTTTAAATAATTAAGTGTTCCATTTACAAATAGTGTAGGCTAATACTATATACATTGCTTGTAAGGCTATATAATTTCAACTAGATTTATACGGTTATTTAATCTCATTCGTTTATGGCATCAAAGTTGGCTGTTATAAATTCGAAAAATACCACGTATGAAACTCCTTATTTCTCCCTTTGTTATAGTTACTGTCATCATTCTTGTAAGTTGTGGAGGACAGAAAAACTCAATGTTTGAAAAAGAAGATGCTTTGACGTTCCAAAAAGCAACCTATGCAAAATGGGTAGCTGGTATAAAAGGAGGTGGCGCTGGATATATCATTAATTTACAATTAGATCCAAAAAATAAGGGAGTACAATTAGATAGTGTATACTTTGAAAAATTTAGCACATCACTCGTAGGAAACGGAGCAGGCTTGTATACTGGTTTTATTGACAATGGTCAAAATAAAGAAATTACAATGCCCGTTTATGGAGAAGAGCCCAAAGTAAAAGAAGCCCCTTCTGCAGAAAACATGCAAACCCTTTTTGAACTAACAGGAAATGAAGCGGTGGTTTCTTACACAGAAGACGGGATTATAAAATATTATAAATTATATCTTACGCTTGATACCACCTTAGAACTTCCTAGATAATACAACTCTAAAACACCTGTACTTACGCTATTGAAATGATACAACAGCACACATTTCCAACAAAAGAAAAACTTAAGTCCAAAAAACTTATTGACGCCCTTTTCATAGAAGGAAAGTCTGTAAAAGCGTTTCCTTTGCGTATGGTTTTTATAGAAACACCACTCCCCTATCCAGAAATTACCCTACAAGCGGGAGTCTCGGTATCCAAACGTAATCATAAGTTGGCAGTTACTCGTAATCGTATAAAACGATTGATGCGAGAAGCCTATCGGATGCATAAACATAGCATAGACACAAAAGGCACGACATTTGCTGTACTGATCATCTACACAGGGCGTGACGTTAGTACCTATCAAGAGATGGAGCGCTCCATGGTCAAACTCTTAAAACGATTTAATGATGCGATTACTACTTCTCACTCTTAGTTTTTTATTCCTTGTTTCTTGTCATAGTGAAACCTCTGATACCTCTAATTGGGAACCTAAAAATTCATCAACCACTTTAGGGCTTTTGGGTTCTTTTGATGGTGAATATAATGACTATGCTTATTATGAAGATTTTGAATCTACAGAAGTTGTTGAATTAAACACACCGTCCCCACCTAGCCAATCCACTGCTCAAAAAATCATCAAAACTGGAAATCTCCGTTTTGAAACCCAAGAACTTGAAAAAACACATCAAAAAATACTTGCCGCTGTACAAAAAGCAAATGGCTATATACAGCGTGATAATACGGGTAAAAACTACGATTCTCAATACCACAACCTCACCGTAAGAGTCCCTTCAGAAAATTTTGATACCGTCATAACAGCCATCTCCGATGGCGTTTCTTATTTTGAAGAAAAGACCATTTCACAACGCGATGTTACCGAAGAATTTGTTGATCTCAGCGCGCGTCTTAAAGCAAAACGCACCTTGGAAAAACGTTATTTAGAACTCCTTGCTAAAGCCAAGAATGTAAAAGAAATGCTGGAGATAGAGCGCGAACTTTCAAAAATACGCGAAGAAATAGAAGCCAAAGAAGGGCGATTGCAGTATTTGCAAAGTCAGGTGTCAGAGAGTACCATTTCTATTTACTTTTATAAAACAACCTCAGATAGAGGTGTTACCGTTTCCTACGGGCGTAAAGTGATCAATGCCTTTAAAAATGGATGGAGTAATATTTCAGAATTTCTCCTTGGGTTGCTACACGTCTGGCCTTTTATTATCTTAGTGGTTTTTGGTGTTTTTATGATTCGTCGTTGGATCAAGAAAAGAAAGAAGAAATAGTACGCTTTCGCGAAAGCGTAAACAATATAAATACCGATGCTGGGTTTTACATAGTATGTGTATAATATGACGTTATCAACCCATTGTCATATAGAAGATAGAATGAACCTATGAAAAAGAAAATTAGTATTTCCGTTATTGCTGTTGTGATCCTTTTTACAACCGTAAGTTTTAAAAGTGACTTCTTTGAGATTGCAAAGCAAATTGAAATCTTTACCACGCTTTTTAAAGAGCTTAACATGAATTATGTAGATGAGACCAATCCTGCAGACCTCATGGATGCGGCTATAGAGGGGATGCTGGAAGATTTGGATCCGTACACAAAATACTGGACCGAACAGGAAGTAGAGGACGCTAAGATTAATAGAAGTGGGGAGTACTCGGGTATTGGATCTACGGTGCGTACCAAAGATAAAGTGATGACCATCATAGAACCTCGTAAAGGCTATCCTGCCGACAAAGCAGGTCTTAAAGCGGGAGATCAAATTATAAAAATAGGAGAAATCTCAGTAACTGATTTTGAAGGCGATGCGGGGGATTTACTCAAAGGTGCTCCAGGTAGTGATATTAATGTCACCTATCTAAGACAAGGTAAAACCGCACAAACCACTATAAAAAGAGCTGAGGTTGATGTAGATGCTGTTCCTTTTTACAAATTGATTAATGGGAATACAGGGTATATTGTCTTGACTAAATTCAATAAAAAAGCCTCTGCGCAAGTAAAAGAAGCCCTTATCAATCTTAAAAATGATGGTGCCGATAATATTATCCTTGACCTTCGAGGAAATGGAGGGGGGTTATTAATAGAAGCAATTCGTATTTGTAATTTATTTTTACCCAAAGGAGAGGTCATTACAACGACCAAATCTGTGGTAAAGAAGTATAATAAAACCTATAAAACAAAAGAAGAGCCGGTAGATACAGAGATTCCGTTAGTCGTATTAATTAATGGAAGTAGCGCTTCTGCTAGTGAAATCGTTTCTGGAGGATTGCAAGATTATGACCGAGCGGTTGTGATAGGCGCTCGTAGCTTTGGAAAAGGCCTTGTACAACGTCCTAAACCGCTTACCTATGGTACGCAGCTTAAAGTCACTATTTCTCGTTATTTTACCCCAAGTGGTCGCTGTATACAAGCATTAGACTATTGGAATAGAGACGAAAAAGGAAATGCAGTGCGTACAGAATCTCAAGATTATAAAGAATTTAAAACTAAAAATGGCCGTAAAGTATTTGACGGAGGGGGTGTTTTTCCAGACATAGAAATCGCGTCTGCAAAAATGAGCCCAATCTCAAAAGCACTTAGTAAAGACAACGCCATTTTTGAATATGCTACGGAGTATTATTACAACCATCAGTATGCCAATTTGGACGAATTCAGTTTTAGTAATGCTGATTATGAGGATTTCAAAAAGTTCTTAAAAAAGACGAATTTTACCTTTGAAACGGAGACGGAGACCGCTTTCGCGAAAGCGTTAGAACAAGCAGAAAAAGATGGACTGAAAAAAGAGGTTTCATCTGCCTACAGCCAGCTTCAAAAAACCATCGAAGCTGCAAAAAATAAAGAACTAGACGATCGCCAGGAAGAGATTCAAAATCTACTGGTTGATGAAATCGTAAAACGTTATTTCTATCGTGATGGATTGTACGAATATCAAATAGCAAACAATAAAGAAGTAGCGGAAGCTATTAGCATTCTAAATGATATAAAACGTTACGAAAACACCTTAAACTAGGCCTATTAAAAAAAATTATATACATATTGTCTTTTTGTTATATTCCGTGATCACTCTGGCGCAAGTCGATCGATCACATGAAACTTTTTTTGATACAGACCAATATGATATAACACCCGCTGAAATTGCCAAACTCAACCGTTTTATCACGAGCTTACCTAAAGATAGAATAGAAGATATTTCTATTTATGGGTATTGTGACGATCGAGGAAGCGATGCGTATAATAAAAAGCTTTCTCAACAACGTGCAGATGCTATTAAAGCTGTTTTTTCTGCAAAAGGCATCTCCGATTCTATTATCAAAAACTCTGATGGAAAAGGCGAATTACTCCTTACCCGATTAGATGATATTACGAATGAGATACAACGTAAACTCAATCGTAAAGTGGAGATTATTGTGTCTTTAATAGAAGATCCACCTCGTGTTATAAGTCCAGAAGAAAAGGCTGAGGAAAAAGAAATTATCACAGCTGTTGAAGAAAAGCGGTATAAGTCTTTTACAGATAGTATTGTAAAAGGGGATCGTATTTTGCTAGATAATATCCTTTTCAAAATTAACTACAGTTATATTAAAAGTAGTTCATACAAAAGTTTACGGGATTTGGTGAAATACCTAAAAGAGAATGAAAATATCATTTTTAAGATCCAAGGCCATGTATGTTGTGTAGGTAGAGGTCGCGACGCCATTGATTTAAAAACGGGCAAACGGAATCTTTCTGTCTCGCGCGCCAAGTTTGTATATGACTATTTAGCAAAAAATGGGATCTCCAAAAAACGGATGCGTTATGAAGGATTTGGGAGTAAATACCCGCTGGGCGGCGACAAAAAACTAGATAGACGTGTTGAGATTTTTGTTACGTATGTAAAGAAACCCAAGAAAAAGAAAAAGTAAATGGATGCCTTCCTTCTTTTTTTTGAAACCATGCCTATCTGGCAAAAACTCATTTGGCTCGTCGCTGTGATTACCCTTTTTTGGATGTTAGAAGGACATTATCCTTTCCGAAAAGCTACCTATAAAAAATGGAAGCACGCTAAGACCAACCTCACGCTTCTTTCCTTTACCATGATTATTAATACGGTATTTGGAATCGCTACTGCAGGTATTTTTTTATGGGGACAAGAGGCGCAATTTGGAATACTTCATTGGTTTGAAGCGCCTGTATGGATAGAACTTGCTATTTCCTTATTAGTACTAGATCTGATCGCACAATACGGAGTGCATTATTTTTTACATAAAAACAAATGGTTGTGGCATTTACATACGGTACATCATAGTGATACTCATTTGGATGTCACTTCTGGTACTAGACACCACCCTATGGACTTTATCATGCGGGAACTGGCGGCACTTTTTGCCGTTTTAATTACGGGAATGCCTATTTCTTTTTATCTTTTATATCGTATTATTACGATCTTTTTTACCTACTGGACACATACAAGTTTTGCCGTTCCAGAAAAACTAGACAGAGCGTTAAGTTATATCATTGTCACCCCTGGAATGCATCGTTTTCATCATCATAGGGAACTCCCGTGGACCGATACCAATTTTGGTAATATTCTATCTATCTGGGATCGTTTGTTTGGTACTTTTTTATATGATGATCCGCGTAAAATACGATTTGGACTAGATATCATTGATGAGACGCAAACAGATTCCTTAAATTATCAATTAACACTCCCTTTTGATCAACGTGTCAACTATAAAAAGTAAAGAATCCTCCTTTAGAAAACAGTGTTTCACTAATAAAGAAACGCTAGGCGGTTCGTATCATTCCTATATGAGGAATCCCATCTTCTAAATACCCCTCACCTACTTGTTTAAATCCAAGATGATTGTAAAAAGATGTTAGATAGGTTTGAGCAGAAATTTTAATCGTTGTTGTTTTATAGGCTTTTTCTACAGCTTCGATAGATACATTCATTACATCATATCCATATTTATGTTGCCGTTCTGATGCGCGCACCACTACCCTACCAATACTTGCATATTCAAAATAAGTGTCTGGTGGGAAAATACGTGTATACGCTACAAGAGCCTTGTCTTTATATCCTAATACATGCAAGGCCATATCATCTTTGCCATCTATGTCTTGATACACACAGTCTTGCTCTACAACAAAAACTTCAGCGCGTAGTTGGAGTATTTCGTAAAGTTCATCTCTTGTGAGCTTCTCATAAGATTTTACTTCAAAATGAAGTGGCTTGGTTTCCATAGAATTAAATCCGCGAAGCGGGAAATTAAAAATTTAACAATGGGATATTTTATCTACACGTCGTTGGTGACGGCCTCCTTCAAAATCAGTAGTTAAAAATGTTTTCACCATATCTAAGGCTTGATTTTCTGAGGTATATCTTGCCGGAATACTAATAACATTAGCATCATTATGTTGTCTTGCTAGAGCTGCAATTTCTTTCATCCAACAAAGAGCAGCACGTACATTTTTGTGTTTATTGACGCTCATAGCAATCCCATTACCGCTCCCACAAATAACAATTCCAAAATCTACAACACCATTTTCTACATCTTTTGCTACTAGATGTCCAAAATCTGGATAATCTACACTATCTGTCGTATCTGTTCCATAATTTGTCACTTCATGTCCTTGGCTTTCTAAGTATGCAACAATAGTATGTTTGTAATCTGGACCTGCGTGATCGTTTCCAATAGCAATTTTCATGAGTGTTTTGTGTTTGTTTCTGCAAATTTATATAAACTATAAGGTTTCAAGGGTACGCTTTCAAGGAATTTATGACGAAGAAGTTTATATTGAGCCTGTCGAAGTACGAAAGCGTATACACGTTTAATAAACAATGATCCTTTGTCAATCTAACAAACCTATACACTGTTTACAAACTGTGAATAGCTATTGTCAATAACTTTTAAAATTTAATGATAACTCAAATAGGATGCTAGGTATTTTTTTTCAATACAGGCACTATACAAATCTCACAAGTTTTTATTTGATTAGTTTTTATCAATTATATCCTTCTATCAGAGATCCTATATTTAATAACTCACAGAAAGAGTTGTCATCAAAAAGCTGTCAATTGAGGTTTTCAACAATTGTGAATAGTAATTTATAAAACTACTATTTTTAAGCGTTTTATATCAATTTTTATGTCTCATATATAGTGAATAACTCATAGTAAGTGATAAATCAAAAGAAATGGTATAAAAGTTATACCGCTATTCACACCCTATTATAATCATCATTTTTTTTAAATTTATTAAAGAAAAAGAAAATATAATTATATAGTATGTTGATAACTGTTTTTAAAGGTAAAAGCTATCTAAAAGAGCTGTACTGTTATAGTTCAAAATAGCTTATGTAAGTTGATCGTAGTTGACAAACGTAACAATATTAAGTACGTAAATATTGAATTTGTATTTCCTTAATTATGTATGAAGACTAAAAAATGGTGTGTAAAGAAAGTAATTACTGTTTTTAACTAGCAATATTTTCTACTTGAGAAGAAGGTGCCGAAGTATGATTACCACTTTCATTAAAAGAATTATTGATATATAACCCAATAACAAAGAGTCCTAATATGAATATTAAGATGAAAAGAAATGTCGTTTTATTTAATTTTTTTATTGAAGTCATAACAAAGTCTCTTCTATAGAGACGCTACTTTTTACAAAGTGTTACACTAAATTTAAGATTTTTTTAAGAATTATATCCTTTTTGTTTAATTTATTATATTTTTTTAAGTGTTAAATATATTTTTTATTAAACAATTTTTTATTAATAGTAAATATTCCCTTTCTTTACATAAACATAATGGTAACATGAAATTTCCATTACTTTTTATTCTAATTCCTTTTGTAACCTTTGGACAAATCCAGATAGGTCAAACTATTGATGGCGAAGCTATCGGTGATTTTTCTGGAACTAATATTAGTCTTTCTTCAGACGGAAATATAGTCGCTATCGGTGCTTTTGATAATGATGGTAACGGAAACAACTCTGGTCATGTAAGAGTTTATGAAAATATAAATGGGAGTTGGTCTCAAATAGGACAAGATATAGATGGTGAATCTATTGGAGATCTTTCAGGTATCAGTGTGAGTCTTTCTTGTGATGGTAGTATTGTAGCCATCGGTGCTAGTAATAATAATAATATTGGTCATGTACGTGTGTATGAAAATCATGGAGGACTTTGGTCTCAAGTGGGTGATGATATAGATGGTATTCCATCACAATTCTTTTTTGGAAGAAGTGTAAGTCTTTCTTGTGATGGACGTGTTGTAGCGATTGGTGCAAATATTATGAATACAAATTCTTCGGTTTCCGGTCAAGCTTGTGTTTATAGAAATCAAGGAGATGTCTGGGAAAAAGTAGGAAATACTATTAACAATAATCTAGGAATTAACGTTTTAGGAACTACGGTTAGTCTTTCTAGTAATGGAAATGTGATTGCTATTGGAACTTCTTTTGATCCAGGAAATGGTATTTTATCAGGTAATGCACGTGTTTATAAAAATCAAGGAGAATCTTGGTCTCAGCTAGGACAAGATATTAACAATCAAATGGATGGAGATCAATTTGGTAGAGAAATTAGTCTTTCTGGAGATGGTAAAATAATTGCTGTATCCTCTACAGAAATTAATTCTGATAATGAACGTATTGGTTTAGTGAGTGTTTATAAAAATGAAGAAAATGAAGGTTGGTCTCAAATAGGAGAAAATATATCTGGTAAGATGGATGGAGATCAATTTGGTAGAGGATTAAGTCTATCTGAAGACGGATCTGTTCTTGCTGTAGGAGCACGATTTAATGATGATAATGGATTGGGTGCAGGTCAAGTACGTATTTTTCAAAATCAAAATACGTTATGGAGACAAATAGGAGATGATATTAATGGCTCCATTGGAGATCAATTTGGGATTAGTGTAAGCCTATCAGCAAATGGAAATACGGTGGGTATAGGGTCTAATCTTAGTAATAATAACAAAGGTCAAGTTCGTATATATGATCTTACGGGTGCATTCTTATTATCTGTAAAAGAATCAGTTACATCTCGATTTTCTTTATTCCCAAATCCTGCGCCTTTTCAAGTGACCGTTGCTTTACCTAAAGAACAAGAGATTAATATTCAAGAGATTACTATTTACAACAGTTTAGGACAACGTGTGTATACCACCAAAGAAACCAATATCAATACCTCTCAATTTTCAAAAGGAATTTATATTCTTCAAATTCGTACACAAGAGGGTACTTCTTCCAAAAAGCTGATCATACAGTAACATTTAATTTCAACCTTTTCAGCTCATCTAGCGTTCAATTATAAATGACAAGCATTTATAATTCTAATGCTACCTATTAAATTTTCATATTTTAAAAATAAGAAGGGTAACAGATAAGAATATCGTGTAACATCTATCTAAATAACTTTAATTTTTAGATTATGAAAAAACGATTACTTATTTGCTTATTACTTCCATTTTTAAGTTTTGGACAGATTCAAATAGGCCAAGATATTGATGGAGAAAATTCAGGTGATTTATCTGGTTTTAGGGTAAGTTTATCATCAGACGGTACTATTGTTGCCATTGGTGCACTCATTAACGATGGACAAAATGGATTTGAATCAGGTCACGCTCGCGTTTACAAAAATACGAATGGTGTATGGACACAGATTGGTCAAGATATAGATGGAGAAGATTCTTCTGATCAATCGGGAAGAGATGTAAGTTTATCATCAGATGGTACTATTATAGCTGTGGGTGCACGAGGTAATAATTCACCTAATGGACAAATTTCTGGTCATGTGCGCGTCTATAAAAATATAAATGGTACTTGGACGCAAATAGGACAAGATATAGATGGAGAAGGAGATATAGATGCCTCTGGAGGATTTAATAGTATATCTTCCGATGGAAATATTGTTGCTATTAGTGCACGATTTAATGATGGAGCAAATGGAACTGATTCTGGTCATGTTCGTATTTATGAAAATATAAATGATACTTGGACGCAAATAGGTCAAGATATTGATGGAGAAAATATGTTCGACCAATCTGGAATTGTAAGCCTTTCTTCCGATGGACGTATTGCTGCCATTGGAGCTCCTGTAAATGATGGAAATGGAGCTGATTCTGGTCACGCACGTGTGTATGAAAATATAAATGGTACTTGGATTCAAATAGGCCAGGATATTGATGGAGAAAATGCAGGTGATTTATCAGGAATCGTAAGCCTTTCTTCTGATGGAAGTATTCTTGCGATTGGTGCAGAACAAAATGACGGAAATGGGAATAATTCTGGCCATGTACGTGTTTATAAGAATATAAATGGAACTTGGATCCAAGTAGGTGAAGATATAAATGGCGAAAGTGCAGGTGATTTATCAGGAATAAATATAAGTTTATCTGCAGATGGTAGTGTCGTTGCCATAGGTGCTCCTAGAAATGATGGAAATGGAACTAATTCAGGACAGGTACGTATATATCAAAATCAAAATGATACTTGGGTTCAAGTAGGCCAAGATATTGATGGCGAAGGTGTAGGTGATTTATTTGGAAGAAGCGTTTCATTATCTGATGATGGTCGTATTCTTGCTGTAGGAGCTCCTGATAATGATGGAAATGGAAATAATTCCGGTCATGTGCGTCTATTCGATTTAAGCAGTGTACTTTCTACAGAAGAAATACCAGAAGTTTCTTTTAAAATATACCCAAACCCAGCTACTACAAATGTTACAATACAACTAGATCAAAATACTATTTTAGAAACAACAACGATCTACACAAATTTAGGCCAATTAGTAAAAGTAGAAACAACACCTACTATTGATACCTCAAACTTATCAAAAGGGCTTTATTTTATTGAAGTAAAAACAAATCAAGGAAAAGCTTCTAGAAAGTTGATTATAGAGTAATTCATAAAACAATTACTAGAATTTATACCTAGTTAGTTATTATAAAATGAATTTAGCGAAAGCGAATATGAAACAGTTTAGTGCATATATGTACTGGTAGTTGTAATTGTTGTGTGTTACCATGATATTTAATAGTTATATAAAACACATAAACATGAAAAATATACTATTATTTATTTTATTTCCCTTCGTTATGTATGGACAAACCCAAATAGGTCAAGACATAGATGGAGAAAATGCAGCAGACAATTTAGGTAATAAAGTAAGCCTTTCCAGTGATGGGACTGTACTTGCAGTAGGTGCTATTAGAAATAGTGATAATGGAACTAATTCTGGTCACGTACGTGTCTATGAAAATCAAAGTGGGACTTGGATTCAGATAGGTGAAGCTATTGATGGAGAAAATGCAAATGATCTTTCTGGTAGGGATATAAGTCTTTCTTCTGATGGAAGCATTATTGCTATTGGAGCAAATCTTAATAGTGGTAATGGAAGCTCTTCTGGCCATGTGCGTGTATTTGAAAATATAGACGGTACATGGACTCAAATAGGTGAAGATATAGATGGAGAATTTGCTGGAGATTTTTCAGGAGCAGATATAGATCTTTCTTCAGATGGTACTATTCTAGCAATTTCTGCGAGTAGTAATGATGGAAATGGAACTGATTCTGGCCATGTGCGTGTATTTGAAAATATAGAGGGTACGTGGACCCAAATAGGCGAAGATATAGATGGTGAGGGTGAAAGTAATTTTTCAGGAGCCGGTTTAAGTCTTTCTTCTGATGGTACTATCGTTGCTATTGGAGCACCAGGAAATGATTCAGGAGGATCGTCAAATACTGGACATGTTCGCGTTTTTGAGAATATAAACGGTACGTGGACCCAAATAGGTCAAGATATTGATGGTCTTTTTACAAATGATTTCTTAGGTACTAGTGTAAGCCTTTCTTCAGACGGTACTATTGTAGCTGCGGGAGCACCTAATTCTTTGGGCACATTGGGTATGGTACGAATATTTAGAAATCAAGGCGGTACGTGGGTTCAAATAGGAGAAAATATCCCTGGAGAAGCTTCAGGTGATAATTCAGGAGCTAGTGTAAGTCTTTCTTCAAATGGCGCTGTCGTGGCTATTGGAGCGCCAGATAATGATGGAAATGGAAGTAACTCAGGTCATGTCCGTATTTATCAAAACATCAATGACGTTTGGGTTCAGGCAGGTCAAGATATTGATGGAGAAGATACATTTCAACATTTTGAAGGTATGGGGCTTAGTCTTTCTTCAGATAGTTTTACAGTAGCCATAGGATATAGTCGTAATGATGGAGAAAATGGAGAAAATTCAGGATCTGCACGTGTATTTGATATAAGCGGTGTACTTTCTACAAAAGAAGTTACGCAATCCCAATTTACCATGTATCCCAATCCTGCTTCTACAAACGTTACCATACAACTGGATCAAAATAGTAATTTAGAAAATGCTACTATTTATAACAGCTTAGGACAAATTATAAAAACAAGTACAGAAACTACGATTAATACGTCAGACCTATCAAAAGGTATCTATATTCTTGAAGTGATTACCAATCAAGGAAAGGCTTCTAAGAAATTAATCATAGAGTAATATCTTATTGAAAATATTTTTTATGTGCTTTCGCGAAAGCGTAAAAATTCTTTAAAAAATTAAAAACGCAGCTAAAACAGCTGCGTTTTTCTCTTTTATAAACCTAAGAAAACCTCTCCTTAATCGTAAAATAACACTTAAAATTATCTATTTAATATTTAAAGCGTAGCTTTGCAGTAATCTTAATGAATTTATTACTTATGAATTCATACTTTTTTGACAGACTTCACATCACGCACACGAGTATCTTCAAGTGCATCATTCATACGTTCATTAAGCAAAAAAATAAATACATTTCTATATATGATAGAAATACAATATGATTACAAATTTAAATGACTAGAAAGAAACGCAGACGCAACAGTGCTGCAACCATCAATAACCTCACAGAAAGGATCATGAAGATCCTTAAAGAAGACCACCACAAAACATTTAACTACAAACAAATTTGCGCAAAATTGGACGTAAATGATACCAGTAGTCGTAATATGGTGATTAAAAAATTAGCCCAACTGAAGGCTAAAGATCAGATTATAGAACCTGAACGTGGTAAGTACCAACTCATTCCTAATCGTAACTATCACACTGGCATCTTAGATGTCTCTGGTAAGGGCGGTGGATATGTGATGGTACCTGATATGGAACAAGATATTTATGTCCCACCACATCACTTAAACAAAGCGTTAAACGGAGACGAGGTCGAAGTATATGTATACAGACAACGTCGCAATAAGAAACACGAAGGTGAAATCGTAAAGATTTTACAACGCAAAACCGATGAGTTTGTCGGTGTGATTGAGATTCAGAAAAAATTTGCCTTTGTACATACCTCAGAAGGGAATAAAATGTACACAGATGTTTTTGTACCCCTCAATAAAATAGGAAAAGCGGAGCATGGTGATAAAGTAGTGGTCAAATTAGAAGACTGGCCAGACAAAGCCGATTCTCCGTTTGGAAAAGTAACTAAGGTTCTTGGAAAACCAGGCGAACACAATACAGAAATTCACTCTATTTTAGCACAATACGGCCTCCCGTATGAGTTTCCAGAAGCCGTCGAAGCCTATGCAAATAAGATAGATACGTCTATCAAGAAAGAAGAAATTGCCAAGCGTCGTGATATGCGTGATACGCTCACCTTTACGATAGATCCAAAAGATGCCAAAGATTTTGATGATGCCTTGAGCTTTAAAAAATTAGAGAACGGAAACTACGAAATAGGCATTCACATCGCCGATGTAAGTCACTATTTGGTACCCGGAACGATTCTAGATGATGAAGCTTATGAACGTGCAACGTCTGTATATTTGGTCGATAGGGTAGTGCCAATGCTTCCAGAAATATTAAGTAATGGCGCGTGTTCTTTGAGACCCCATGAAGAGAAATATACCTTTTCTGCTGTGTTTGAAATGGATCCCGCTTCCGCTAAACTACATAATCAATGGTTCGGACGTACCGTAACGTATAGTGATGCTCGTTTTGCGTATGAAGAAGCACAAGCCATTATTGAATCAAGAACCAACGAAATTCCTGCCGAAGTATCCTTAACCGGAAAGACATATCAAGTAGACGATACCCTTGTTGAAGCCACCTTAGAATTAGATAGATTGGCTAAAATCATGCGTAGACAACGTATGAAAGATGGTGCGATCTCCTTTGATAAAGTAGAAGTAAAATTTGACCTTGATGAAGATGCGAACCCAACGGGTGTGTTCTTTAAAACGTCAAAAGATGCCAATAAGCTGATTGAAGAGTTTATGTTACTTGCCAATCGTAAAGTATCTGAATTTATAGGCAAAAAGACACCAAAACACACGTTTGTCTATCGTATTCATGATGAACCAAATGATGAGAAACTCGCCGCTTTAGAAAAAGTGATAGGGAAGTTTGGGTATAAACTCAACCTGACCGATCGTAAAAGCACTACGAGTTCTATGAACAGATTATTAGCAGACGTTCAAGGAAAGAAAGAACAAAATTTAGTCGATACCCTTGCGATCAGGACGATGTCAAAAGCAGTATATGCTACAGACAACATAGGTCATTACGGTCTCGCTTTTGATTATTATTCACACTTTACATCGCCTATTCGTCGATATCCTGATGTGATGGTACATCGGTTACTACAACATTATTTAGACGGTGGAAAATCGGCAAGCGAAGAAGAATACGAAGAAAAATGCAAGCATTCGAGTTCAAGAGAACAACTAGCAACCAGTTCTGAACGTGACAGTATAAAATACATGCAAGTCAAGTTTATGCAAGATCACAAGGACGAAGAATTTGTAGGTGTGATTTCTGGAGTAACGGAGTGGGGAATTTATGTAGAGATTATTTCTAATAAATGTGAAGGGATGGTACGCTTACGCGATATCAAAGGTGATCATTATGAGTTTGATCAAGAAAGTTATTCGATTATTGGACAACGAACTAAGCATCAAATCACCCTAGGGGATGAGGTGATTGTAAAAGTAAAAGAAGCTGATTTAGTTCGGAAACACCTTGATTTCCATTTGATAGGGGTGAAGGAGTAAATTCATTCCCTCGAAGGAGGGAACCTCTCGAAGGAGAGAGCCTCATTTCAAATAATAATGGGTGTTATACGTTACAGCTATAGTATATTTTTTAAGATATGAACGCACAAACACTTCGTAGCGTAGCACCCGAACTGTATATGATCGCAGGAGTTTTCTTTTATTGGTTTTCAACAGCAAACCTTTTAAATCCTATAGCCATCGTACTTCTCATCATACTAGGATGGCAAGTATATACTCAAAAATTTGCGAGTGGTATTCTCATTGCTACGGTATTTATGATGTTAAACTTATACATGGTATTGGCATTAGTATCAGAGTTAAGTGAATTCACTAGTGTTACTTCTAGCTTTTATCAACTTCTTATCGTAGGCAGTCTTTTTTTAGGAGGGAATCTACTAGCAGGTTTTTTTATGATGCTGAAGTACATAAAAACACAGCTAGTAGCTATTCATTGAAAACTAAAATATGTCATAGTTGTCAGGCAGAAATTTCGGTTGCCTATCGCGTACGAATCGCCGAATCCAAATCGTGGATCTTTGTCTGTGAATCCTGTTGTAATAAACATCGCAAAGAAGCAGGCTATACGTATGGTGGCACATGGAAGGGAAAACGACATTAAAATTCCCTCGAAGGAGGGAATCTCATCATTTTTATAGGTAGGCAGTATTGGCTCATTCTCGAAATAGCAAGACGATATGGAATAGGATTAAGATTGCTATATACAAGGCTAAAAACCTGTATTAAAGATTAAAATGGAGTGTTTCTATAAGCTTAGTGTGACTTTCGTAAAGCTTTTTAATCCTTTTTAATCTTTGAGTATTAATAGCCCTTCGAAAGGCTCAGGGTGACAGTTAGCTTATTTTACATATATACGCTTTCGTACTCCAGCAAGTTCAGCATCAACTTCTGTGTGATATGCTTTCGCGAAAGCGTATACATCAAAATACTATTGCTTTATCAATGTATTTACATTAAAATGTGGCCAGTGTATGGTTTCTCCTTTTGGTGTGCCTTTTACAGGAAAATTGAGTGTAGTATTTTGAGAATATTGTAGTTGCTGAAAAGTTCTACCCGTATTTTTGTCTTGCACTGTTTCTAGCCAAAAAATACTATCAAATGCTACTGCATTTGCATTTTTATTGATTGACGGAATATTCGTAATTCCTCCATTATTTGCGGTACTTACGTTAAGATTTACACTTTTAATAACTGTTTGGCCTTTCTTTTCTTGTGCATCTAGATAATCTGTGAGATACGTATTTGGAGTGGCATTATTAAATCCAGGTACAATTTCTGAGTTATAAACATCTGTATATCCAAATACAGGAGGTAATCCTCCTGTAGGAATCGCACTCGCTTTTGTATTGATAGGAGGTCTTTTATTGATCACAGACGATTTTCCTAACGCCATAATAGCATCTCCATGTGGCACAGTAGAGATTCGAGCAATATCATACCCATCATTATCTTTGGAGCCGTCTAGAAGCTCCCAAATCCCATTCTCGGCATGCATCAAACTATTGTCATTAGCATTATGTATCGTTAAGCTATACATTAATGTAGGGATATTCTCTATCGTTTTTAATCCTCGGTTAGGCGTGGTACTACTTAATGCAGTGACTGTAATGGTTTCATAATACGGCGCCACGAGTAGTGTAAACTCTCCTTTTTGATCAGGAACGGCAATGAGATTTACACCTTTGTTTCCTGTCCAAGTCCCTATAAGTTCAGAGAGGGGACCGTATTTGATAGCCATTTCTTCATTGGATAGGCCTAATCGAGATACTTTTTCTGAGTTCATAATGATATGTTTAAATATGTGTAAGCGTTAAAACTAGCGTAAAATAGGTAGATACACTTAGGTATAAATACGTGTATTTTTAATAAGAAACGTATCCTATTCTTTGGTAATTTCAAAGCCTTCAAGGAAAGCATCAAAACGATCTATATTATCAACATAGGTTTCGGTAGTGGCATTAAATAAAATAATCCCGTAGTAATTCTTGGTTTCAAAAGAGACTTTTTTGGAGTGATACATACGCATATTAGTGAACATATATTGTGTTCTGTAACTTTCTCCATTGATTGCACCTACATTCGGAAGTTTTTCCTTTAATAAAAGCGTAGATCGCCCGTCGGAGTCGCCTATTTTACCTCTAGGCATTACTTCGTCATTAAAAGCTTTAAAAGAGTCATAATTTTCTTTTTTAGTAATATTGATCACTACCGCATTCTTGATATTAGCTACATCAGGAAAGCTAGCATACCATTGGGTTTCCTGTTGAGATGCTATCACATTGAGGTAATCAGGAACAGTAAATGTAAAATTGGCACTTTCAAAATCTACAGAAATAGGATCTTCAGACGTATGTGTTACCCGTTGCCTTAGAAAAGGCATGGAGATGGCCGCTGGGAAAATGTCGACACTCTCTGCTACCTTTTGGATATAGGTGAGTTTATCTTCTTCATTTTCTGATGAAAACAAGGGAAAACTTGTAGTAGCTACCTTGTCATTGGTAATAAAACAAAGGATATAAATTTTCACTAAGTAATCTTCGTTAGTATTGACTTTGGAAATAGGAATTTCATAATTAAACAGATAAAATAGTTTTCCGTCTTCATTTGTAAAAAACTCCTCAGAAGAGACAACTTCTTCTTCCAAGGCTTTTTTCATATTATCTACTTCGATTGTTTTAAAAGAAGTCAATACTGCTTTTTCTTCTTCAATCCCTTTTCCATTGTGGTACGCAGCCGTATCATAATCTGCGTTAATGATATTGATGATATAATCATTGATTTTTATAGAACCATTATCCATATACTGGAGGTCTTCACCGGGAAGCATCATGGTATAAAAAATCTCATTATTGATGTACAATTGCCCTTCAGGAGCTTTCATAAAATAGATTTCTGGAAGATCTTCTTCTTGTGAAGCAGTATCGTCTTGTGCAAGAATGGTAAAGGGAAGGAATAAAAAGCAAAAAGTATAGATGATGGTACGCATAAAAATAGATATAGATGAATTTTGGAAGATACAAAAAAGGAGGTAGCAGCCATGATAGCATATAAAATTCCCTGTGAAAACACACACAAGTCATCAAAGATCATTTCTAACACAAAAGACGGTTTAAAAATAGAGTACTACTCTAAAATAGAACACTACTCTATTTCATAGCTAAGTACATACGTTCATACTAAAATGAGAATAGTAAAAAATCTCTTAGCTTGGTGTGCGATCTCTCCTAGAGTCGAGATGACTAGACTTCGACCTTTTGTATCCTACATTATACACTTTATTAATGTAATCATCATCAGTGACTTCGATACAATTTCTCATGCTTCGAAATCACT